>JAAURS010000092.1 GCA_012032135.1 Acaryochloridaceae cyanobacterium RU_4_10
GTATCCTCAGGTCTCCCTTGCGGGGTAATGTTTGCCTCAAGATTGTTATTGGTCGGTACTATCCAAAACACACTGTCTACACACTGTTCGACTGTTTAATGCTTTGGTTGCAGAGCTTGGAGCTAGCGAACTCCAAGGTGCGAACTTTAACGCTTACCAATAACGGCTGCACTAAGCTTACGCTTAGGCTCTCTGGTCAGGTCCAAGGTGTTCAAGCCCCCGCGCTTTAGACGGGGGTTTAGTCCCTTTCAGTGTCCTGACTATCTCCAAAGTTGGGAACACCTACTTTTTACTCACCGCCAAGCATGTCGTGCAGTCCCAGGGCGAATACACCGTTATGACTCTCAGTGGCAAGAAGTATCCTTTAGACTACAAGCAAATCAAAAAACTAGCAAACCTCGATCGGACCCGATCTTTTAGTTCGCGAACACAACTAATGGGTCCAGCTAAGGAGCTAGACCCTGGACATAATTAATTGCAAAATTAAGACTGCTCTGAGAATCAGTGAAATAGACAGATAAAATCTTACTAAGGGTTTACACAGCGATAGTAGTCTGTCTCTGGGTCTGAAACTTACGCCCTTTTGCTAGGGATAGCTTCGGTTCGATTGAGGACTGTTGAAAACTTAGAATTGGCCTCAATACCGCATATATGTAAGCTTCATGAAGGGAATAGCCTACCATCTGAGAGATTAGAGCTAGGAGGCACAGACCCTAATCTGAGATGCTTATCAATCAATACCAAGTTGATTAGGTCTCCTTCGCGTTACGTTTCTTTCTTGTGCCTGAAATAAATCTAACGCCTACTTCCGCTGCTGTCACCCACCTGAAATTAAATTTCGAGGGAGTTTATAGTTGTTAATATTTTGTTAACTTTCGAGTTATTAATAGAGTTACGGACTCTCAGGATCGGAGGTGAAAAACAGATTTTTCGTAAAGGTGCCGTTGTCGCGACATTGTTTGGTTTCTCAGCAACACGTGAGATTGAGGTTATTGCGTTAAGGCTCGCAAGAATTGCTGCAAATCTTGAAACAAGCCCTTCTTTTTCTCTTGTGCGGGGAGCACTTTGGCCAAAATTTGGTCCAATCTTTCTCCAGCCGGACGTTCGGGTTCTTCTGCAATGAGTTGATACTCAATGTCGTCATTGTCCCACCAGACTTGCCAAGGGGAGGGATGCCCCCGAAAGATGGCTCCTTTTTCCAGCGGACGCAGATAATAGCAAGTCTCTATCGTGCTGAGGAAGCGTTCTCTCAGTTGGCGAGCCGTATAGCCAATCCCCACAATGCTCACATCTTGAAGCTGGGGGTTGAGCAAAATGCAAGGACGATCGCCAGCCTGTTCGCAGATTTTTTCGACAAGGTTGACTTCAACGGGAGAGGGAGCCACAAAGACAAAAGCTTCATCTTCCGGTTGAACGGGTTCCAAGAGTTCTTCAATGCCACGCAGGGTATAGGTTATCTCGCCCCAATCCCGACGGGCTAAGGCTGCGGCACCCGCATCGGCAAAAAACACCTTGAACTGCGTGCCGAGTTCTGGAAAGAGACTGAGATACTGTTGGGCTACGGGTAGGGGTTTGAGTTCTGGAAACAGTAGCTCAATCTGAAGTCGATGGCGGCCATTGGCCAGTGCCGCCTTGGTCGCCTCAACAGACTGGGCGATCGCAGCTTCAAGGGTATCGGGAAGAGTCACTATCCAAAAATCCTAAATGAGAAATACTTTAGCTGATAATACCTTGACGGCTCGTGCTGCGATCGGCCCTTTAAGCCACAGACTCTAGCGAAGGTTCAAAACCTCCGTCTGGTGCTGAAGCGCAGCCGAACCACCTCTGCTCCAGCGCCCAATACAGAGGACTGTTCCGTCAAATAGCGCTTCCAAGCTCGAGTCCCTGGCTCTCCTGTAAAAAGCTGAAGCATGGGACGAGTCACTGCGTGCAGTTTTCCGCCTTGACTCATCCAGCGTTCGATGTAAGGCAACATCGCTTCTGCAATCTCTGGGCGCGTCAAGGGGCGTTTATCCTCTCCATAAATGACTTGGTCTACCGTTGCAAACAAATAAGGATTGTCATAGGCCGCACGACCAATCATGACGGCATCCACATGACCTAGATGGACACAAACTTGCTCTAGTGTCTGGACCCCCCCATTAATTTCGATCGCGAGATGGGGAAAGTCTTGCTTGAGCCGATAAACATCTTCATAGCGTAAAGGGGGAATATTGCGGTTTTCCTTAGGGCTTAAGCCCTGAAGCCATGCTTTACGAGCATGAACGGAAAAGCGATCGCATCTCGCCGCTGCAACAACGCGCACAAATGCCACCATGTCTTCATAGGTATCGCGATCGTCGATGCCGATCCGATGTTTGACTGTGATGGGAATTTGAACGGCACCTCGCATAGCCGCCACGCAATCCGCCACGCGCTCCGGTTGGGCCATCAGACAGGCTCCAAAATTGCCATTTTGGACGCGATCGCTGGGGCAGCCTACATTCAAATTAATTTCGTCGTAGCCCATGTCTTCCGCAATCTGGGCACAGAGGGCCAATGCTTTGGGGTCATCGCCGCCCACTTGGAGAGCTAGCGGTTTTCTTCAGGAGAGAAGCCCAAAAGACGGGTGCGATCGCCATGCAAAATAGCACCCACGGTCACCATTTCCGTATAGAGTAACGTTCGGCGCGTCATTTGCCGCATAAAGTAGCGGAAATGACGATCCGTGCGATCCATCATAGGGGCCACACTGAGGGGGTGAGTGAGGGTTTGTTTGGGCCTAGTGCTGAGGGGAATGAGCGTGGGAACCTCGGTCATGGTGGCTTATGGGGGCACGTTGTCTAAAAAGGTTTGGACCGTTCCATCGGGATGGAGGACAAGGCGAATATCAGGCGTGGGTCCCGAACCCACTCTTGAGACAAAAGGGTCTTGGCGGGAGGGTAAGGGAATTTTATCAAGGTACTGTTGGGCTGATGTGCCTAGGGGGTCAACACGGGCCAAGGAGCCGTTGGCATTAATTTTGACCCGATATTCCAGGGTTTTAGAGGGTGGCGGCGTAGGTTGCCAGCGCGAAACCACGTAGTCTCGGACTTCTGCGACCTGCGGAACGGTATCGAATAGGGTGGATTGCGGTTGCTGGGTGGTGGGGCGAGTGGCCGGACTAACAGGAGCTGATTCTGAGAGTTGACGCATTTCGCGACTGCGTGCCGCACTTATTCCGGCTGTGCTGGAGGGAGCGGAGGCGGTATCCGCAGCTTGAGAGCTATTGTCTGGGGTGGAGGGTGGTGTTTCAGGCTGGGATTCAACCGCAACCTCTCCTGGCAATTGCTGGAGATTGCTGGGCTCTGAGGGGAGTTTTTTTGCGGTTCGATCGGACGATTTGGGGGCTGAAAATAACCCCGAATCATTTTTGGCTGCTGGGCTAGATTTTCCGATCGCAAAAGGTTTGGAAGCGCGGTTGGGAAGCTGGACGCTGGGAAGCGTCAAGGGTTTTGTCGCGGGTCTGGGGGGTGAGGGTAGGAGGGTAATAGAGGGAAGGGGGGGAAGGTGAGGCAGGGGCCATTGCAACGTCTGACGGGGGTGCTTTTTTGGCTGTGTGGGTGGCCATCGGTCCTGTTTGGAGGAGTCGCCAGGTGACGGTCCCCAGCCCGACGGTCATGACTAAAATTGCGGCACTTCGGGCTAAGGGAAGCAGTGTCGTAGGCCAAGGGGGAGCGGTGGCTGCAACCACAGGGAGGGGTTGGAGATCGGCGGTGCAATTTTCTAGGGCCGTTGCTAAATCAAAGAGCTGTGATGCTTTGAGGACCACACTGGGGCCGGATTGTTCGGTGGCGAGGTTCCCTAGGCGGAGTTCGTGGGTGAGAAGGGTGCGGGGGCGGAGTTGGAGGTTGGTGTCGGGGAGGTTGGTGTCGGGAGATGGAGAAGGGGAGGGCGTGAGGGGGAGATCTGTAGGAGAGTGGGCGAGCAGTTGCTGGATGTAGTCTGTGACGGCAGTGGAGAGGGCGGAGAGTTGGGTTTGGTCGCCGCGCAGTTCTAAGGGCTCGCGGGTGTTGGGTTGGAGACCGTCTAAGCTTAATAAAAATTGGAGGGACTTGATGACGGGCGTGCGGCTCCAGCGCGACAAGGCTGAAGGTTGCGCGGTCACTTCTAGGGTGCAAGTGGGGGGTGTGTAGACTTTAAAAAGGGTGGGGGTGAGCAGGGGCATTACGCTTCCTCGGCGGGGATGCATGGTCGGGGTTTGCGATCGTCGGGTGCGGTCTAGTAAGGCCATCCAAAGACGGCGGACGCCTTGGGGGCTGCCATAGAACAACAGATCGACTAATAATTTCAATCCTAGATCGTTCAAGGCGGTGCTGGTGCGTTGGTCATCATCCATGCGTTCTTGATAGAGGTTCGTGAATCGATCTAAGTAGTCTCCTAGGAGAGCGGCTTGATGGGGTTGGCGCTGGTCTTCTGCTAACTCCTCCAGCAAGCACACCCCACGACGGATGAGGTCGTGGTGTTTTTCGGCAAGATGGCAGCTCACCAACACCAGCGATCGCGCTTCTTCAATATCCAGTTTCTTGCGCCCGCCCGTACCCCGTCGGATGGGGTTGGACTGTCGCAGTCGCCACAGGGCCACGCGATCGCCCACCATCTCTTGTAAGCCCAAGTCTGTGGCCGCTTGCAACATTGCATCGGACCCGATCCCCGTAAAGGCTTCTAAGGCCAATAGCACCAGATCGAGTTGGGTTTTAATGTTATCGAGTTGCGCACCATCGGGTTGAACCGCAGACGAGCCCCACAGACTCAGGTTAGCCTGGGGGTGAAGTGCGATCGCAGGGGTAGGGCGGTCCATGGTGTCATTGAATACAATGCACCCCCATTATTATTCTGGGGAAGGACTTCTACGCAATACCTATCCAAAATTGCTATGAGGAATGACCAATCGCCTCTCTTCAAATGGATGGGTTATATCCTTACGATGACCCATAAATAACCCGCTTAGCGTGCGGTTTCCGAAATTGCAACGCCACAATTGGAAAGAACTTTTAAACCTCAAAACGATCCTCACCTAAATTCTTTCTAGAGAAATCTTGAAAAGCCCTTGCATAAAAGCGAAAGAAGGGTCAGGATATGAACCAAGATCTGCACAAAGATAAGTATTATCATCAGAGATTGCAATTTGTGCATTGATGGTTCACTGTAATCCTTGCTAAGCGAGCGTTACCTTAGGTTGAGGGGGCGATCGGTCTTGGTAAAGTCTTGCCAGATTACAGATTATTGGGTGACCTTGAGGAGCGAACTTATGCCTGCTGCCGTCCAAAACAAGCCTCGTTCTAAGCCTACTAGGGGACTTGCTAACCCTTCTGAGCGTTCTCGTCAGTCTCAGAGTGGTCCATCTCCTACACCACTGCAACTGTTACGCCATGGAGACCCTGTTAGATCTCCAGATAAATCTCCAGGACTGCGCCTCCTAGTGAAGTTAAGACAGATATCAACGCCTATCGCTTTAATTGCGGTTTTGGGTGTTCTTCCCCTTTATGCGTGGAGTGTTAGCACGCAGCGGTCTTGGGGAGAGCGGTATCAAAACCACGAGCAGCTTCGGCAAGATGTGCAGCGTTGGTTGACGGAAACGGAAACCCGCAAGCACGACATTACCGAACAAGCGGAGTTAAAACCTCAGGGATATGTGCCTCAAGGGCCAGCCAACAGCATCTTTTTACCGGAAATGGCACCCCGTCCAGCTCATCCGCCCATTCCACCCGCTCGGGTCCAAATTAAACCTGATGTCAATGCTCCCTTGGCTTACTAATCGATCGCCCCGCACAGTCCTATTTTGTTGCTCCGCATAGTCCCATGAGTGCCTCTATTACGTCAAAATCCCGTCGTGCAGCCATTGAGTCTCGACTGCGCAATACAAAACCCGTCAATCTTCCTGGCTATCAAGGTCGGCTGATTTGGGTGTGGCTTGCACTGGTGGTCGGTCAATTTGGACTGATTGGCAGATTATTCTGGCTGCAAGTTGTTGAAGCACCTAGGCTCAGCAAAATGGCGCAATCTCAACGTCTGTTGAAGTTGTCCCCTAAGGTTGCATTGCATCCCATTGTGGACCGTAACGGCAATATTTTGGCAAAGGATGAGCCCACGTTTCGCTTGTTTGCCCATCCTCTGATGTTTAAGGAAGATAAGGCGAAGATTGCAGAAGCTGTCGCCCCCATTCTTAAATTATCGGTGGATGAACTAAGCAAACTTTTTAGCAGCGGAGAAACGGGGATTCCCATCGTCAGGGATTTAGATCAAAAAGTTGCAAAACAAGTGCGGGATCTCAATCTAGATGGGTTAGAGCTGAATCAAGAGTGGATTCGCACGTACCCGCAACAGGATTTGATGTCTGGGATTGTGGGGTATGTCGATGCAGATCACATCGGTCAGTCAGGTTTGGAATATAGCTTTAAATCTTCTCTAAAGGCCAAACCGCCCTCCAATTGGATTTCTGAGGATGGTCGCGGAAATCTCCTCCCCGAGCGGTTTCCGATGCGTCCCCTCAATGCTGATGAACTTAGCATGAAGCTGACTTTGGATTCGCGGCTTCAGTGGTCGGCTCGGACTGCCCTTTACAAAAAACTCAACCAGTACAAGGCTCTGCGGGGAAGTGTCATTGTCATGAACGTGCAGGATGGTTCCATCCTTGCCTTAGCATCAGAACCCTCTTTTAAACCCGCCCAATACTACAAAGCCGATCCCGCACTCTTCCGTAACTGGGCGATCGCCGACTTATACGAACCGGGTTCTACGTTTAAGCCCATCAACGTAGCGATCGCGCTAGAAGCAGGGGCCATCAAACCCGACACGGTTGTCTATGACTCAGGACATATCAGCGTGGGGGGATGGCCGATTCAAAATAATGATGGGTCTGCCCACGGTGCCATTAACATCACTAAAGTTTTAGAGGTGTCCAGCAATATTGGCATGGTCCGTATTATGGAACAGGTGAAACGGGCCACGTATTTTGAGTTTCTGAAAAAAATTGGGATTGGCGAAATCACCGGAACTGACCTGCCCTTTGAAACGGCGGGGAGCATGAAGGATAAAGCTCAATTTATTGACTATCCCATTGAGGCGGCGACCAATGCCTTTGGTCAAGGGTTTTCCGTCACACCCATCCAGATGGCACAACTCCATGCTGCGATCGCCAATGGAGGGTTGATGGTCACACCTCACGTCACCCAAGGATTATTTGACCCGTCTGGGAAGCTGGTTTCTAAGCCCAACTTAATTCCAACCCGTCGCGTCTTTTCAGAAAAGACGGCTGCTAGCGTCCGTAAGATGATGGATAGTGTGGTTCAAAATGGAACCGGACAACCCGCCAAAATTCCAGGGTATAGATTGGGCGGTAAAACAGGAACGGCCCAAAAAGCGGGGGGCGGCAGCTATCGCAACGCACGCATCACCAGCTTTGTTTCGCTGTTCCCCAGTGAAGCTCCTAAATATGTAGTGTTTGCTGTAGTAGATGAACCTAAAGGAGATGATGCCTTTGGGTCCACAGTAGCGGCCCCTATTGTCAAAGCAGTATTGGAAACTCTGATTAGCGTGGACGGTATTCCTCCCAGCCATCCCGAAGAACTGCAAAAGTTGACGGGAACTGCCCCTCCCAAACCCGCCCAGTAAATTGGATTCCCTTCAATGAGAGAGATTTCAACTATCATCAAATCATATACATTGATGGCCTTCGACCCATTAGTCGGATAGAAAACCGTGTTTACCCTTGTTTCCCCCAATCCTCCGACCGAAGTCTTACCTGTCGATCTCTTTGAGGCCATCAACGTCCTCAAGCAAGAATTAAACGCCGTTATTCTGGCCCATTACTATCAAGAGCCAGATATTCAAGATATTGCGGATTTTATTGGAGATTCTCTTGGGTTATCGCGGCAAGCGGCCACGACCGATGCGGAGGTCATCGTTTTTGCAGGCGTCCATTTCATGGCGGAAACGGCAAAGATTCTGAATCTCCAGAAACAAGTTTTAATTCCCGATCTGGAGGCGGGCTGTTCTTTAGCGGATAGTTGTCCGCCTGACGCTTTTGCAGCCTTCAAGCAAGCTCATCCCAATCACTTGGTCATTTCTTACATCAACTGCACCGCAGAAATCAAAGCCCTAAGCGATATTATTTGTACCAGTTCCAATGCCGTGGATATTGTCCGGCAAATTCCTGAAGACCAACCCATCATCTTTGCCCCAGACAAAAATTTAGGTCGCTACGTCATGGAGCAAACGGGGCGGGATTTGGTGTTGTGGCAGGGCAGTTGCATTGTCCATGAAACTTTTTCAGAGCGAAAACTGCTGGAATTAAAGGTGCAACATCCCACTGCCGAAATTATTGCCCATCCAGAATGCGAACCTCCCGTACTGCGCCATGCAGATTTTATCGGATCGACCACAGCGCTCTTAAATTACACCCAACGCAGTGAATCCAATACCTTCATTGTGGCGACCGAGTCAGGAATTTTGCATCAAATGCAAAAGCAAAACCCCAATAAAACCTAATGTTCCAGCACCACCCACCAGTTCTTGTGCCTGTAACGAGTGTCCCTATATGCGCCTCAACACCCTTGAGAAGGTTTACTGGGCCATGAAAAACCGAACCCCAGAGGTGACGGTCCCCGAAGAGATTCGGGTTGCAGCGCTCAAACCTATCCAGCGAATGTTAGAGATGAGCGCCTAAGTGGTTGAAACAGGGAAGGCTTGATTTTGGCAGATCTGTGACATCCTACAAAGCGGTCCGTTCGGCTGTTTTTTTACTGTCGCTGGAAGAGATGGATGATTTCCATGAGTAAAACGATCGCCCACACTAGGATACTAATACCCGCCGCCGCTGCTGCAATATCTTTCGTCACTCGGATCCGATCGTTGTGCTGAGGTTCCACAAAATCGCACAAGACTTCGATCGCGCTATTGAACAACTCGGCAATCAGCACTAGCCCCATTGCTAACAGAATCAAGCTAACGTCCACCCACTGCCGCAAGAGGAAAGCAGCCCCTAAAATGGGCACGGATAAAACGACTTTGTAGGCAACGCTAAAATCAGTCACTACAGCAACATAAAGCCCTGCAAAGATCACCTTGAGTTTGCGGACGGGATGATAACCAGAGGTGCGAAACTTGTTCGTCATAAAAATCATCCTTTAAACTTGCAGTTGTTGTCTTTTGGGTACAACAAAGCCAGTCTATCTGAACCTGATTAAATCAGCGTATCATCAACTTAGCGGGGGGATGTTAAGTTACGGCTTATCGCAGAAACTGGAGATTTTTGAATCATGACCCTCCTGTTCGACCTACATCCCGTTTTGGATTTGACGGATGAACAATTCTTTAAACTGTGCCAAAATAACCGTGACTTGAGGTTAGAAAGGACTGCGAAGGGAGAACTGATGATAATGCCCCCAACAGACTGGACCAGTGGCAGTCGCAATGCACGGCTGACGCAACGTTTGATGAATTGGTCTGATACGGATGGAACGGGGGTTGTTTTTGCGCCTTCTACGGGGTTTAAGTTTCCCAATGGTCCTACGCGATCGCCAAATGCAGCTTGGGTATTACGATCGCGGATTGAAGCGTTGAATCTTACTTCAGAGCAGTTTTTGCCCTTGGCACCAGATTTTGTAGTGGAACTGCGATCGGCTACGGATGATTTGGATCTGTTGCGAACCAAGATGATTGAGTATCTGAAATATGGCGTTCGTCTGGGATGGCTGATTAATTTTGCAGACCAACAAGTGGAGATTGTTCGGAAAGGGCAATCTTCTATAGAACGCTTAAAAGATCCAGTCCGATTGTCAGGAGAGGATGTATTGATTGGGTTTGTATTCCATCTGAGTGGATTTTTTTAACGACGTGCAGTCGCAATACTTGATTGCACTGTTGCTAGAACTTAATGTCTTTAGCTCTGCGATAGCTCCCAAAAGCTGCGATCGCAGAGCTAAAGGTCAAGCGTCAATCAAGCGGGTGGCGTATTAAACCGTATGTCAGCTGCTGGCCAGTTGACAACATTCCACCAAGCCTTCAGGTATTCAGGGCGGCGATTTTGATATTTCAAATAGTATGCATGTTCCCAGAGATCGTTACCCAAAATGGGGATAGCACCTTCAGCCAAAGGCGTATCTTGATTGGGGGTTGTCATAATGTTAAGTGCGCCAGATTGGGTTTTAACCAGCCATACCCATCCGCTCCCAAATCGGTTCGCTCCAGCGGCTTCAAAGGCTGCTTGAAATTTCTGGAACGTGCCAAATTTTTGGACGATCGCTTCCGCGAGTTTGCCTTTGGGTTGTCCGCCTTGCTTGGGTCCCATGCTGGTCCAAAACATCGTGTGGTTAAAGTGTCCGCCGCCATTATTTTGGATAACTTTACGAACATCTTCTGGAACTCGTTTCAGATCTTTGAGGAGATCTTCAAGAGCAACTTCTTTAAGTTCGGGATGCTTTGCAATGGCTCCATTGAGTTTGGTGACATAGGCTTCGTGGTGTTTGTCATGATGCAGCTTCATGGTAGCTGTATCGATATAGGGTTCTAAGGCGTTGTAGGGATAGGGTAACGGTGGAACTCTGTAGGGCGGCATAGTGGCGATCGCTACTTGAATATCGCTAGCAACATCTTTAGCGCCCCCTACTGCACTTTTGATGCCCCCAAATAAAATGAAGCAACATAAGCCCAAGGCAATTAGACTTTTGGATAATTTATTCATCTTGAATAAGAACCTGACTGAATCATTATCAGGTTAGCAGCCTGTATTGAAGATGAGAAGGATCCATGCTGTTTCTGTCAAAAAGCGACGCAATTAAGGAGCGAGTGTACCCTTGCGCCAGCGATTTTTTTCGTACCAGGCTGCCACTTCTGGCATCCAAGTTTGAAATTTTTCAAACATGAGTTCTGTCATGACGCGGGTTTCGGGTTGGACGTCAAATTTACCTCTGATATCTAGCAAATGCATGATCGCACGGGCGTTGCCGGACATGACCCAATGCTGCCGCACGTCAAAGGGGATTAAGCCCCGTGCGTGTTCTTCCGCCAAACCTTGATGGATGCGTTCGGCATAGCGTTTGCATCCCATGAGACACCATTCCAGGTCTTCTTGTCGCTGCTCTAAGGTGTATTCGTATTTTTTGCCCTGGCGATCGCTATAGGCTCCCACGGGGCGAAGGTAAAAAACCTCTTCGATGTCTTCTTTCCCTTCTAAAACATCCAAAATTCGGGATCCTGTGTACCGAAAGGAATTATGAACTACCATCCCATTCGCAACAAAGTTGTGCCAAGGGCCTTCCACCTCAATGTCATAGGTTGTTTGAACGCCTAGATATTCGACATTTACCACTTGGACTGGATGAGAAATGAGAGCCTTAGGTTTTGACTGCCATTGTGCAACTGGAAAAATCTGTTGGTAGGTTTGAGCAAATTCTAGCTCTAGATTATGGGTATGCAGGTGTTCGTGACATGGTTTGCAAAAGCTCACTAAGTTATCAAATTCATAGGCTAGTGAGACATCTGCAAACACAGGGATTAGATGATGAGCGTGAAGTTCCCCACCGCGCGTTCCGCATTTTTGACACACATAATCAAATTTCCGATGCACTTGAGGCGCAATTTGTCGGGTCCATGCCCCAATTAGGTCACGATCTGTTGCCGTTCCCCCTTTCCAGAAATGTGAATCTGAACCCCTTCGCGTGTATTTTTGAGAATTCTCAATCCGTTTCTGTCGGCTTTCTTCAGTAAGACGAAGTTGATAGCCACCTTTCCCTTTATTCCAGGGATTTCTAGTGCCCGTGAGACGCTTGTTAAGGGCTAAGTCGTAAGCATAAACCCATTTTTTAATGCATTCAACGGAACAATTGGCTAATTTAGCCATTTCGTCTGCATGTAATCCTTCTGCAAGACGATCCTTCAGCCACTCTTGGCTGCGATAGAGGGCTTCAGGTCGATCGTTCCAGGGATGTTGGCCTTTGTAAAAGCGAGTATCCACTTTATTGAGAGACAAACCATATTTTTTGCCCAGTCTCGGATAAGGCGTGCTGAGCCATCACACAATGTGGCAATGTCTTCAGCAGATTTGCCAAGACCAAGCTGGTTTTGCAACCAAAGTTTGTCTCTATACAGACCATTGCCAATGACGGTAAGACCATTGCCAATGACGGTAAGACCATTGCACTGGACTTCACAGGTTTTGGTGAGGTTGGTGACGGCTCCTTTGTTGTCCGTTACTAAACCAACAGCATCTCCCATTGTTTGCCAGCCTGAAGCAGTGTACAGGCGGTGGTTGGCAGTACAGTCCAAAGTTTTTCCATCTGCTAGGGTCAGTCGATAGACAGGTTGTAGGCCGCTACACATTACATCTTTGATTTGACCAATCTCAAATCGTCCGGTGTCTTCATTGAGTACTCGCAGCCGCATTTTTTTTAATCTTTTTTTGCAGTCGCGGCGGTATTCTCTTGGTGGTTCACCGTTTCTACCCTGAATGTGTCTTTGACGAATAGCGGTTTCTCCATGTGTCCAAAGTTCGTAAAGCTCACCAATCGTTTTTTTCATGGTCCGATTGGTGTATCCTTTGGCGTTGACAAAAGTAATTTCTGTATCGGCAGCCAAGCATTGCACATCAAAAGAGACGTTCCGATGGGTACGCACTTGTTGCATGACGCTATGGGGGAAATAGCCAAAGTTCAGCACAAACTGCGGGTGCTCAAACGGGCCATAGTGTCCGCGATTGCCTTGAAGCAAATATTTGACGATCAGGTCTCCGGCCTTGGCTTCGTCGGGGATTTGATTGAGTTCATTATAGACAAACCCTTCTGCATAGTCTTGGTGCATCCCAGCATAGATGACCTGCTGCGGATTGGGGGTTTGGGAGATGACTTCTACTTTAAAGCGCGGATCCATAAATAATGTTGAGCTAGGTCGATCCAATTTTACAGAGGCGGTTGAAGTTTTTCATCCCACCTCTTTTTAAGGGTGGGATGAAAAACGAATTAGCGGCTTGAGCCGCTGTCAGATATTAATTTTCTAACCAACTCTCTAAGAACATCGTTTTGAGTTCGCTCAGTCTTTGTGCAGTAAGCCACAAAGCGCATTATATTCTTCGTCAGAGCATCGAATTGTTATTTGCTTCATCCTGTCAAAATATATTCAATATGATATCATTTTGAAATGATAACACTGAAGTTCAAGCTGTATCAGCACAAGCGCAATCGATGCCTCAAACGGTCAATCAATGCCGCTGGGGTCATTTATAACCACTGTATTGCCTTGCATAAGCGGTACTACCGGATGTACGGCAAGCACTTAAACTGTGCTCAACTTCAGGCTCATATTGCCAAATTGCGTAAACGTAACCCGTTTTGGCAGTTGGTTGGTTCTCAAGCTGTGCAGGATATCTGTCGAACGGATTGAGAAGGGTTTATCAGTTGTTTTTCAAAAGGTCACAAAAAAGGAGTTAGGCCACCGAATTTTCAAGAAAAGTCAAAAAAATATAAGTCTTTCACCCTAAAGCAAGCTGGCTATAAGTTTTTGGGTGGGAATCGAATCAAGATAGGAGATCGTGTTTATCAATATTGGAATTCTAGAAAAATAGAGGGAACGGTCAAAACCTTGAGCATCAAACGAACTCCTACAGGAGATTTGTTTATGGTTGTGGTGGCTGAGCATGTCGGTGAACCGATTATCAAATTCGAGACGGGTAAATCCGCTGGATTTGATTTTGGCTTAAAGACTTTCCTGACTTGCTCTGAGGGGTTCAGTATTGAGTCACCGGAGTTCTTCAAACAGTCGATTAATCTCGTTCGCAAAGCCAGCAAACAGCATTCCAGGAAAGTCAAAGGGTCTCGTAATCACGAACAAGCCAGACTAAACTTAGCGCGCAAACATGAGGATATTGTCAATCAGCGCAAGGATTGGTTTTGGAAGTTAGCCCATGAATTGACAGATAAGTTTGACGTTTTGTGTTTTGAAACGCTTAATCTCAAAGGGATGAAGCGTTTATGGGGACGCAAGGTATCAGACTTGGCCCTGAGAGACTTTCTGGACATCCTGCAATGGGTTGCACAAAAGAAGGGTAAGCAAGTGGTTTATATTGACCCTTGGCATCCTTCAAGCAAAACCTGTTCTTGCTGTGGTCATGTTTTGAGCAACTTGGACTTATCGGTTCGTCGTTGGGGCTGCCCGTCCTGTGGCTCTGAAAACGACAGAGACGAGAATGCCAGCATTAATATCAAAATTCATGCTGAGCGAAGTCGAAGCAGAGTTGGGATCTCAACTCTAGGATTAGGGGATGTCAGACAGGCTGAGCCTGCTATCTCTGCCTGAGTCCTGAATCCCACGCGCTTTAGCTCCTATGGAGCGAATGAAGCCGTGGGAGTGGATCAAAGGTGCAATTTTTTAACTTGTTTTGTCAGAATACCGCATCCTTAGGCGATGGTTGATGACGATCTGGCAAAATGGGTCGTCGTAGCTTTGTCTGGCGAGGATGCCAATAGTGAATGTTTTGTTCAATTTATCTCAAAAAAAAGGTAGAGATGTTCCAACATATTTTGGGACAATATTGTGTTGGCAAAGCTTATTTAACTCAGTATCAGATTTGGGGGTCTCATCTGACACAATGAATGATGCAATGGACGTTTGGAAAAGATGACTCAGTCGGATTCTCAAGACCCACAAGAATGGATTGGACAAGGAAACCTCCATCTTCAATGCCTCAACTATGTTGAAGCCTTGACCTGTTTTCACCAGGTACTCACTTTGAATCCGAGTCATGCTGACGCTTGGGGGAAATGTGGCACCATTCTAGAAAAGCTGGGTTGCTTCACAGAAGCGATCGCAGCCAATCAGACCATGCAAAAATTGCTCCTCAACCCTTGGCTCAAGCCAGTGCCTCCCGCATGGTCAGAGAATCCAGATATCATTGCCGCCCATCAGAAATTATGCTCGACCGCACCCTATTGGCTCAACCGTGGTGCAACCCTCTACACCTTAGGCCG
>JAAURS010000093.1 GCA_012032135.1 Acaryochloridaceae cyanobacterium RU_4_10
TCTGCTTGGAGGCGTCGAGCGCTGGAGCGCAGCTCGTTAATACTGGGATTGGGTGAATCGTCAATATAATGGGGAGCTGTGAGAGCGTGCCAATTGCGCGACTTAACGGTTCCCATTGGGTTTCATGAATGCGGCCTGCCCGGAGATAATTGCTATCAATGCCAGATTCGCTGGACAGCAGACGTTGGACCAGTTGCTCCTTGGACATTTCCAAACTAAAAATAGCCACTCCCGTTTTATGAATTTCGGAAATTTGCCGCGCTACTTGTACCGCCAAAGCCGTTTTACCCATTGAAGGCCGCCCCGCCACAATGATGAGGTCAGAGCGCTGAAAGCCTTGGGTCATGGCATCTAGATCGTAGAAATTGCAGGACAGCCCTGGCAACACTTCGCCCAATGATCGTTGTTCGAGTTCTGCAAAGGTACTGGCCAAAATTTCTTCCGTGGCCACTAACCCTTGACGCACGCGGTCTTGGGTGACTGAAAAAATACGTTGTTCGGCTTGGTCTAGGACAACCTCTAATTTTGTAGACGTGTCATAGGCAGAGTGCGTGACCTCTGTAGAGGCTTTAATCAATTGACGGCGTAGAAATTTGTCTTTAATCAGCTCCGCATATCGATCTACATTGACCGCACTAACCGTCCGGTCCACCAACTGAGCCAGTTTTCCCTGGCCACCCACCTTGCTCAGAAGCCCTTGATCTTGAAGCCATGCGTTAATACACATGAGGTCCGTGGGACTGCCTTGGGCATGAAGCGCCAGCGCAGCCCGATAAATTTCCTGATGGGCACTCAAATAAAACGTATCCACTTTCAGCAGATCCGCTACCCGACCGATCGCATCGGGGTCCAGCAAAATTCCCCCCAGAATCAGCTCTTCAGCTTCCACATTCTGGGGGGGCAAACGCTCAATTTCGGGCTGGAAACTCAGCTCATGAACCATGAACCTACAAACCTCTTGCGCCTTGGACTAAGCTCTAGAAAATGGACTTTTCAGCCCTATGATTCTTCAGCAACCACTTCAACGGTAACCGTGGCACTGACATCTGAATGCAGCTTTACATCTACAGTATAGGTGCCCAGTTTGCGAATTTCAGGAACGGAAAGCGTCTTGCGATCGATTTCATCTTGCTAGCCGTTTGAATGGCTTCAGCCACATCAGCCGCCGTCACGCTACCAAACAACGTATCGCCTTCACCTGCTTTTTGTTGAATGGTGAGGGTACCCAGTTTGAGGAGCGCTTCTTTTTGTTTTTCGGCCTGCTTTTAAGCTCAGCCAATCGCTTTAGCTCTTCCTCTCGGCGGCGCTCAACCTGCTTGAGCACACCAGGAGTTACCTTAAAGGCCAAACCTTGCGGCATCAAAAAGTTACGAGCATAGCCAGGGGCAACTTCTACCAAGTCTCCCATGCGCCCTAACTTCACCACGTCTTGATTTAATACTAGTTGAACTCGCTTTGCCATAACTTTTCTCTACGCCAATCTGTGCCACGAAAGCATCGAAACACCCGATCTTACCGAAGAATGAGGACGTCTTGCAACCCCCTTGATTTGAGGATTATCCTAAAATCCTTTTCAGGTCGAGGCTTTGAGCTGCGATCGCATACTGAAAAATAAATTCCATGACTTCAACACGGTTTCTGGTTTCTGCTGGAGATTGGCCCCAAACGGTGACCCCATGATCTTGAATCAGACAGGCCGAGATTTGCGGCGGAGATTGATGGAAGCGATCGCGCAGATCGTTGGCAATTTTGGGGACATGGGAATGGTTGGGAAAAATATCCAGGAAAACCTGAGGGTTTTATCCCAGACCCCCATTCCTTTAAGCATTTCAATGGCAGGCAACAAAATTTGAGGGGTTGCGCTCGATCGGGAGACAAGATTTGCGGGGACGGAGTGGACGTGGTAACAGGCTTGTGCCTCTGGAAACAGGCCATAAACGGCTTGATGGATACTGGTTTCAGCAGAAGGTTTGGCGGAAGGGGTGGGGCGTTCTAGAAGGTTTCCATCCAAAGACATCCGCACAAATTGCTCGGGAGTCAGTTCCCCTTTAGAGCAACCGCTGGCCGTAATCCAAAAACTGCTATCAGGCAACCGAGCAGATAAATTCCCAGCAGTCCCCCACATCCAGCCGCGATCGTAAAAGGTTTTGGCATGAGTGGCTAGGAGGGTTCTGAGATCGTTTGACGCGATCGGGTTTGACATAATCTGCACAAAAGAACCCAATGGGTATATTGTCTGGAGATCTGCAATCTTACCTTAGACTCAGAACACCGATCCTTAAGGAAAAAATCCATGCCGAGACGGATACTCTACACCTTTTTAAGTGTTTTATTGACAACTTATGGATTGACAGGATGTACGAAGTCCACCAAAAGCCTCGCGTCCAAGCCAGTGTCTCAAAGATTGGCTGCAATAGATGGCGCAACCCTCGATCGGCTGGACCTTCAAAATGGCAACGTTGCCTATATCCAAACCATCGATCTCCGCAAAGTACAACTCGATCAACTGATGGGTGAAGTCGATCACACTCAAACTGCGAAAGGAACTTACTACCCCAGCCAGAATAAGAATTCCAGCCCGTTTTTTAAGAGATTAACCGTTTCAGACATTCGCAACCAGTATCAAAAGCGTTATGGAGCAGGGATTTTCTCAATCATCAATGCATCATTTTTTGAAGATTATAAGGTCAGCTCACGGTTGTCCTTTCCAATCAAACTAAACGGCAAAGTGATTTCGACTGGAAATAGTCCCTACGGACCCATTCCAAGCCCTGCCGATTCTTATTACCGCAACATTCAACTGAAGGCACTCACTTGGAGTGATGGGCAAGTTGCCATTACAAACTACAATCCCACGACTGGCTATCCCTTGAACCAGCCGACCGTTAAAAATGCATTGGTTTCCTACATCTATAAAGACCACCCTGCCTATACCTTAGCCAAAGACCCAGCGAACAAATATCATGTCCTCGGTATCCTTAAGCCAAATCAGCTTGCGATCGTGACTGTCAACCGCACAACCTTAGAAAGTGCAGCGCATCTATTGCGCCAAAAGGGAGTTCGAGATGACCTGATGACCATAGATGGTGGAATTTCAACGTATCTATGGAACTCAAAAGCTGGCGACTTAATCCTCCCACAAGTTGCTGAGAAGGAAAAAGTAGCTGCGTTGCCTCATTACCTGGGCCTTCGGCAAAAAGCGAATCTTAATTGAGTCCATTACATCTGTAGGGGCGCATGGCCATGCGCCCCTACAAAATGCTGCACCCCATCCAGCCAAAAACTGATATAGTCCTTAGGGTTTTTGAAGACATTTTAGGGTTCGTAAAGTAGCTGCTGCTGCATAATTTCGCAAAGCAGACTCATTAGGAGCAAATGCAGTCCCTGCCTCATTTAACGGAGATGCAACACCACAGTAAGCAGACATTTGAGCGGCTAACTTAGCAGACCAATGTTTCTCTGTATCTGAGAAATTGAAGACTGCTTGAGTCGGTGCAAGGGTCGTGGGTTGCTTCTTGAGGGTTTTGGCATATTCCGCAGCACGGCTGAGCACGGCCAGCAGTTCTGCCCTCGTCACAGGTTTTTGGGCTTGGAACGTCCCATCTTGGTACCCACTGACAATTTTGTTGTCTCGGGCAAAGGCTATTTTAGCTGCACTCCAACGACTGGTTTCTACATCAGAATAGGGTTTAGCCGATACGGACGCAGGCACCGATAGCGTGACGCCAGGAACAGTCTTAAGAGCGTCCAACACAATGGAAACCAATTGCTCCCGCGTAACGGCAGTTTTGGG
This sequence comes from Acaryochloridaceae cyanobacterium RU_4_10, assembly GCA_012032135.1. Classification (GTDB taxonomy): domain Bacteria; phylum Cyanobacteriota; class Cyanobacteriia; order Thermosynechococcales; family Thermosynechococcaceae; genus JAAURS01. The sequence continues at coordinate 3,794 of JAAURS010000093.1, forward strand.
CTGGAAGGTATTGCCCTGGAAGCCTGCAATAAATTTAAGGGCAGCAGCTTCCTGAATTTCTTTGGCGTATACATCTCCACTGATATCAACAAATGCGGGAGCAGCGCCTGAATCTTTAACCAAATACACGTGACCTAAAGTTTTTGGACCAAAAACTCGCTTGGCAAAATACCAGCCTGGATCGAGCTGAATTTTGGCAAAGTCTTTTGTCATGCCATTGGTTCGACCCACTACAATTTCTGGGTCTTTGGAATCATCTGGCGATCCTACCAAGACCATATCGTTCCCGCGATACCGGACTCTGAGGGTGTACTTGCCACCCAAGTCTTGCCCATCCATCCGAATGGAGTACCCATTGGCATCTGTACTGCGCCCGCAAATTCCAGTGAAATCAAATTTGAGCAAGAGCGGATCTACAACGGCTGGATTACTTCCGCTTTCACTCCAGCATTGTTTTTTGTCTGTCACTTGTTCCAAAATCAAGAGCTGGTGCTCACTTTGCCCAATGGGTTTTGCGACCGCAATAAATTTAGACTGGTCTACTTGCTTCTGACCAAAGGACACGGCTGATGCAGAGAATACGGGCAATGCGGATGCCACTAATGCCGCGCCAAGAACCGAACAGACTGGGGAACAGCGGTTGAAAACGTGCATCATAGTTTTTTAAAAGTGTTAACGGGTGAAAAACTGTAACGTTTTATACCAAATCTATTTGTTATGTCTATACATTTAGATCCCCCTAAATCCCCCTTAAAAAGGGGGACTATGACCATTCCCCCCTTTTTAAGGGGGGGCTAGGGGGGGATCTGATCTGTAGTGCAGTTTTACAGAATTGGTATTAGATTCAATCAACCGAGATCGATCGTTGAATCGTGCCGATAGTACAGTCGTTTTGCAAAATTGCCAAGTTCCTGAAGGGAAACTGAGTTATTTCTTCACCCGTCTTCCATACTTGGAGAGCCCACAACGATTAGGCAAGATAGATTTCAGGCTCTTCGGATTCGTGGGGTTTCAGTTGTTGCTGGAGTGCATTTTCAACAAGGGTTTGCAGATCTTCTCGTTTCAATTCTTGAATTTTTTCAGGATTTTTAAGTTCATCCACCACCAGTAAGCTTTCCACCCCATTGAAAGAGAAAAACTGGAATAAAAGCTGCACGGTGGGTACGGGAACCGCAATCAGGTCGTCCGATCTGCCCATCTTTGTGGCATCAGCCAACTGTCCGTAGGCGTAGAGCGCTGTTTTCTCAACATCCTGAGCGCGATGCTGAAGGGTAGTAATTTGCCATTGTTGGTCAAAGTTTTGCAGCACATAGTATTGCAGGTGTGAAAACATTTGGGCCACTTCACCCAAAACAACCGCAACAACTCGCACCCCTTCTTGAGCCGCAGCATCGGGAGGGGATTCATCAATTAATTGTTGGACTTGAGCTTGAATATCCATCAAACAGACCTCCCATAAAAAACCTCATGCCGCCCTCAAAGACAGCATGAGACTCTAAAATGACGCAACGATTAAAGTTTGGTACCGCACTCTGGACAGAAATGGTTGTGCAACGTGTTTTTAGTTCCGCACCCACTACAATATACAAGCTCTGCCGCTCTTTCTAAGCTGCGGTCTGGCAACCCTAGCATTTGAGCGTTGCTCTTCCCTGGCGCGATCATGGGATAGCAATTTTCATCGCGGGTGACGTGGGCATCCAGTAACACGGGACCATTATGAGCCAACATCTCGGCGATCGCATCTTGGAGTTGGGCGCGATCGTTCACGACCATGCCTTTGATTCCAAATGCATCGGCTAGCTTGACAAAGTTGGGCACCCCTGTGTCCATATTGGAATGGGAATAGCGTTCTCCATAGAAGGCTTGCTGCCATTGGCGAACCATCCCCTGCCAAAAGTTGTTGATCACAACCGTTTTGACATTAATGCCGTATTGGGCCAGGGTGCCTAGCTCCTGTAAATTCATTTGGAAGCTGGCATCACCGCTGATGCAAATCACCTGTTCATTGGGGTGGGCAACCTTAACACCCATCGCAGCAGGCATTCCAAAACCCATTGTGCCTAAACCCGCGCTTGAAACCCATTGACGGGGGCCATTTTTGAGGAATTGAGCCGCCCACATTTGGTGTTGGCCCACATCCGTGGTGAAGTAACCATTTGGAGCCATTTTTCCTAAAGCGTCGATCACCTCTTGTGGGGATAGCTTACCTGCGGGATGGGGCACTACCAGCGGATAGTCCTCCTTCCAGCGGTTAATGCGGGCGAGCCATTCCTGAGTATCGGGGCGTTCTCCTTCGCTGGATTGAGCGAGTCTCAGCAGTTCCTGAAGGACGGGTTGAACGCTTCCGACAATGGGCACTTCTGGCACCCGATTCTTGCCTACTTCGGCAGGGTCGATGTCGATGTGAACGACTTTCGCTCGCGAGGCAAACTCATCCAGTTTTCCAGCCACGCGATCGTCAAAGCGCGCGCCCACGGCAATCAATAAATCGCACTCAGTAACCGCGAAGTTGGCATAGGCGGTTCCATGCATTCCCAACATTCCAAGTGCTAAGGGATGGCGCTCGTCGAAGGCTCCTTTACCCATCAGAGTGGTCGTGACAGGAATTTGGAAATGTTCGGCCAAGGTTTTGAGTTCGACGTGAGCTGCGGAGGCGATAGCCCCGCCCCGACATAGAGCAAAGGTTGATTGGAATCTTGAATCAGCTTGAGTGCATTGGCAATTTGCCGCGAATTACCCCGAAAGGTCGGTCGATACCCCGTCAAGCTGACTTGACCCGCTTCTACAGGTTCGTACTCAAACTCGGCTAGCCCCACATCTTTGGGAACATCTATCAACACGGGACCGGACGTCCGGTACTGGCAATATGAAACGCTTCAGCTACAATCCGCGCCATTTCGCGGGGATCGCGGACGACGTAGGAATGCTTCACGATAGGGAGGGTGATGCCATAAATATCGGTTTCTTGGAACGCATCAGTCCCGATCGCCGGGAGAGGCACTTGACCCGTAATAACGACCATCGGAATGGAGTCCATATGGGCCGTAGCAATTCCGGTCACTAGATTGGTCGCACCAGGTCCAGAGGTTCCAAAGCAAACCCCCACCTTTCCAGTGGAACGGGCGTAGCCATCCGCAGCATGAGCTGCACCCTGTTCGTGGCGGACCAGAATGTGTTTGATATCTCCTCGGTCTTCTGCCCGATAAACTTCATCGTAGATGGGCAGGATTGCACCACCGGGATAACCAAAAATATGTTGAACGCCGTGACGTTTCAAACTGTCAAGAAGGGCAAATGCTCCGGTTGCGCGCACGGGGAGAACCTCTCAAGCCAAGCGTGAATAACAAAAATAGCCGTCTCAGATGAAGGCAAAGAATTAAAAATTGAGCGGTTGAGCGAAAGACAATTTAAACAGATAAATAATTCTGTTTAATTCTTTAGTGTAGTAGCTTATACCAGGTCTGTCGAGCAATATTCAGACTTCATCACAATGTGACGCAGCGCGGTTTAGATGGCGTTTTGCAGCACTTTTTGCGTATTGCGCCAAGCCCAAATCCCAACGGTGGCCACAATAACTCCCATGGACACTAAAACCCACCGCAACCCGATCGCATCCGCTAACAACCCTGCGATCGCCAAGGGCAAGCTCAGCGCTATGTTAACGACGTTATTTTGAACCCCAAACACCTTTCCCCGCATCTCTGGTGGGGTTTGTAGTTGAATGAGGGTTTGCATGGGAACCCCTACAAAGGCAGCTCCCACCCCTAACAACAAGCTCAATACTAGCCCCAGCCATAGGTAATCCACGTAGGAAAACACCATGAGGACAAGGCTCATACTCAAAAATCCAAATAGGGGTAGGGGGCGGTGGTGCAGGCGATAGCCCCATTGCCCTAAAATCCCCGCACCCAGAATTAAGCCCACACCAGCAGCAGCCAATAGAAATCCAAATTGGGTGGGTTTTAAGCCAATCTCTGCGGCCAATCCAATGGCCAAAACAGAGAGTGCGGCAAAAACGCAATACAAAATCGTTAACTGAATCAAAGCACTGTTGAGGAGATGATTTTTTTTGACGTACTTGAGTCCTTGCTTGAGATCGTTCCAAGGATGAAGGTCGAGTCCATCCTTACTTTGGGGCTCTTGCAAAGGCAATGCAAACAAAATAAGACTGGCTAAAATGTAGAGCCCACCCACTAAAATTTCACCCCCATAATTTCCGCCCCAAGTATCTGCCCAAGTCAGAAGCGGTTCGCCAATGGCAAATCCGATGACCAACGATCCCATCATGGTGGTGGTAAACAATGCATTGGCAGGCATGAGGGTTTCATGTGGTACCAAAATGGGGATTACGGCCTGTTCTGCGGGGGCAAAAAATTGAGTGAGGATTGATTCTAGAAATGCAATTATCAATAAAAAAATCAAAAATTTGGGCAGAATTGGGATCAATAAAACCAAGAGTCCCCGCCCCAAATTATTCAGCCAAAGAATTTGCTTCTTAGACCACCTGTCCACAAAAATTCCCGCAGCCGACCCAAAAAATACTGCCGGAAGGGTATTGGCAATCATTACTGAGGCCCGAGAAAAATTCTCTAGAAAGTGTGGGGGCTGGTAATCTACAACGAGCGCAATCAGCAGAACAAAAAAAACTTTATCGGCGAGTTGAGAAATAAGCTGGCCGGCCCATAGATTCACGAATCCACGGTTTCGCATCAATGCGCGAAAACCCGTACTGGCAGGCTGAGGTCCAGAAGTCTGCATAGTTAAACGCTGGCGTGAGTGAAATCAACAGGTGACATTTCAAGTCATTGACGAGTATCGCATATGGGAGCTGTCTCCTTGTTAGAGCTGCGGACTCTTGGTGCGGAGCTATCGCATCCATGGATAGATATGTGCTGTTCTTAAGGTTCCCTTTTATTTCCCGTTAGCCTTCAATCTCAACTGCAACAAACATAAAGACCTTCATGTAAAAGGGTTTGAGTTATAAAGTAACTCAAACCCTTCAGTCTTTCAGTCTCAGTTGTGAGGGTCGATTCAAAAGCTTCAGCTTGGGATTTCAGAACCTTTTGTGGAGGGACCGGAAGATGCGCCATTGCCATTCCGAGGTTGAATCAACCCATATCCACCATGATTTCGCTCGTAAACTACATTAATTTGGCCCGTTTCAGCATTGTGGAACATATAGAAATCGTGATCCACAAGGTCAAGTTGCTCTAGGGCATCTTTCAGCGCCATCGGTGGCATAGCAAAGTACTTAGAGCGCACCACTTCATCGGGTAATGCTGGCGTGCGTTCTGTGGTTAAACTCTCCAGAACATCTTGCTCTGGAGCCTCCACCTCATCCTTAATACGGACATGGGTGTGACGGCGCTCCTTATACTTCCGCAGTTGTCGAGCAATCTTGTCAGCAACCAAGTCGATACTGGCGTATAGATTTTCAGAACTCTCTTCAGCCCGAATCACGGAACCATTGACGTAGATAGTCACTTCTGCGTTTTGGCTGGGGGTGATTCTAGGATTGCGGGCCACTGAAAGGTGAACATCTATTTCAGTGGTTAGACTTTGGTAATGACTCGCGGCTTTTTCAATTTTTTGCTGTACGTACTCACGAATTGCATCCGTAACCTCAATATTTTTACCGTGAATCAAAAGCTTCATAGGGTAGCCTCCCCTAATTGTTAACTTAACCCTAACACTTTGTTTACCCGCTGAATGCCTTATCTCAAGGCTCTTCAAGATGGTTAGTATTCCTTGACAATTCTTGATCTTTGAGGGACCGCCCTCCGTAGATCTACGCTTGTTTTTTGTTCGCTCGATAGTTCAGTTCCTATGCATGACGAAGCTTGGTGTCCCTTAAAACGTTCCTGTTGGTTGCACAACTGTGGGGTGGTTCCATACCCACAGGCATGGGACTGGCAAAAACAATTGGTGCGCGATCGCATCCAATCCCCCGATGCTCCAGAAACCTTAATTTTACTGGAACATCCTCCGGTCTATACCTTGGGGCAAGGTTCTACGCTGGCCCATCTTAAGTTCGATCCCGATGTCGCATCCTACGAACTCCATCGGATTGAACGGGGGGGAGAAGTGACTTACCACTGTCCCGGACAAATTGTGGGCTATCCCATTTTGAATTTAAAGTTTTTCCAACCCGATTTGCATTGGTATCTCAGACAGTTGGAAGAAGTGATTCTTCAGACGCTGGATAGGTATGGACTCAAGGGCGATCGCATCCCTGGCCTAACGGGGGTTTGGGTAGAGGGTTATAAAGTGGCGGCGATCGGGATTAAAGTGAGCCGTTGGATTACGATGCATGGCTTTGCTCTGAATGTTTGTCCAGATTTGTCAGGGTTCGAGCGAATTGTGCCCTGTGGAATTGCGGATCGTCCCGTGGCTCGCTTATCGGATTGGATTCCTGATATCGATCCCCTAGGCGTACGCAATACCTTAGCCGAGATCTTTGCGGATGTGTTTGACGTCGAACTGGTGCCTGCCACAAGTTATCGCGTGCGGGGAACTCACCGACCCCAAGGGAGTCAAACTAGGGATGAGTTATTTGAGTTCTAAACCCCGCAAAGTCCTCAGCAGCCTAGTTCTGGGACTCGTCCTCAGTGTATGTGCGACAACAAGGGGCGATGCTGCTTTCAAGGACAGTCCCAAATCCTTAGTGGACCAAGCTTGGCAGATCGTCCAACGCAACTACGTCGATCGCACCTTTAACCATCAAGATTGGACGAAATTGCGATCGAAGTATCTTCAGTCTTCCTACACCTCAAAAGAATCCGCCTATCGTGCATTAATGGCATGTTAGAGAGCCTTGGCGACCCTTACACTCGGTTTTTGACACCAGAAGCCCTCAAAGAGCTAACTCAAAACGTCTCAGGGGAGTTTGTGGGCGTGGGATTGACCGTAAGCCGGGACCCTAAAACCCGCGAGTGGATTGTAGAAAAAGCCTTTCCAGAATCTCCCGCAGCAACGGCGGGACTCCAACCTCAAGACGTCATCGTCAGTTTGAATGGCAAAGCCACCTCAGCGATCGAACCCGCCAATGCTACGCCCTATCTTGTGGGTCCTGTGGGCAGCAAAGTGGCCGTCCAGGTGCGCCGTCAAAAACAAACCTTGCAGTTCAGCCTCGTCCGCGAAGCGATCAATCTCAACCCGCTGACCTACCAAACCCTATCGACCAAAATTGGAAAAGTCGGCTACATCCGGCTGCCCATCTTCACTACCAAATCTGTTGCATCCATGCAAAATGCACTCAAAACCCTTGAGTCACAGCAGGTCGCGGGTTACTTACTGGACCTGCGTGGGAATCCAGGCGGGATTCTGGATGCAGGTATTGCGATCGCCGAGATGTGGCTCTCCCAAGGCATTGTTGTATCCGTTCAAGAGCGAGACAATCCCCGCCAAACAGTTAAGGCCAACCATCCCTCTTTAACAGCAAAACCCTTGGTTGTCTTGGTCGATCGCGAATCCGCTAGCGCCAGTGAAGTCTTATCAGCGGCACTCCAAGACAATAAACGGGCGGTGTTGGTCGGGACCACCACCTTGGGCAAAGGATTGGTCCAGTCCTTTGAACCCCTGAACGATAACTCTGGGGTGTTGGTTACTATCGCAAAATATTTCACTCCAAAAGGCCAAAACATTCACAAGACAGGTATCAACCCCAATATCTCAGTGGAATCTTCTGGGGGAGAAATTGGCGCAACGGAAGGCGATCGCCAATATCAAGCTGCTCTAACAGCCTTAGGTCAGTTGATTCAATCCAAAAGCTCTTCCAAATAAAAAGCCAGCCCCATTACGAGCTAGCTCTGTCAGTCAAAATATAGTCACGTTGTATATGTGAAGGGGGTCTATCTGCGCGTTCCCACACTTGCAGCGACCTTTCGTAAGATTCCTCACAAAACCATCATAGTGTAACAACCGACACAAAAGTTAATTCATAAAACTTTACATTCAATGCATTCAAATTCCATCATTTTGGCTAATATCGTGGTTTTGGGTAAGTCGCAAAATGTACGTAGGTGCGCATGGCCATGCGCACCTACAGAATGTAACGGGTTAGTTGTTCAATCTATTAAGGGAGCCTGAGTTGGATTGAGGCTGACGAGTTGAATCTTTTCTGCTTTCTGTGCCACCTGATTTAACGAAGGAACAGAAGTCCGCATCCGAGTCGTAAGTTCCAACGTCTTTGCATCATAAATCTGAGTCATTCCCTTGGGATACAGCCCAATTCCAATGATAGGAATCAAGAGACACGCAATAATAAACACCTCGCGGGGTTCTGCATCAATGAGCGCTTCATGAGACGTCAGTTCCTTGTTCTCCGAACCGTAGAAAATCTCACGCAGCATGGATAGCAAGTAAATGGGCGTCAGAATGACTCCTACAGCCGCTAGAAGCACCACAATTACCCGAAACGTCGTAGTATAGGCATCGCTCGTAAAGAAGCCCACAAACACCATGAGTTCTGCTACAAATCCGCTCATTCCTGGCAATGCCAAAGATGCTAAAGAACAGGATTTGGAAAATAAGTTTATTGGTAAAAATTTTGTATTCGACGATAGATTAGGGGAAAGAATTTCTGATGATGATTATTGCCAATTGCCACCAATGTGGTGAACCTTGTGATGATCATATAAATTGTACCAACGATGCTTGCCATCTGCTTTTTATACAATGTAAGAAATGTGCAGAAAAGTATGAGAAATGCTGCTCCTTAGAATGTAAAGATTTTAATCAGTTATCGGAGGAAGAGAAAGCATCGTATAGAAAAGGTGTAGATTTGGGAAGGCAAGTATTTAAAAAAGGAAGGCTAAGGGCTAAGTTGGGAGAGGCATTTATTCAAAAAACATTAAAGAAGAAGTGATTTTTTGAAGCAGTTGCCAATTTGAAAATTGCTACTGACATATTCGAAAAGTTGTGTACATTTGTAAAATTTTTTTAATAATTTAAGAGAAAGACTATTAGAGTGGATATTTTCTGATTTATATTTTTGGATTTGTTGTTATATTTAAAATAGTGGTTTGAGTTTAAGAATGTAGATAAAATTGCGTTGGAGACAATTAATCTTAGGACAGCATTGATTATAATATTAATCTTAATGGGTGACACCCCAAAAGGTCGAAAGCAAAAGTAGTCAACAACAAAGGTTATAACACAATTACTTTAAACTGGTCATCAGTATTTGCTACGATCATTTTTTATTAGAGTTTGTAGCTCGTCTTTACAAAAGCGTAGTTTTTTTCGCCATTTCATAAAATTTCACAATCGAGTAACAGTACTTTTACTAAACCAAAAGCAACAGCAGTTGCTAATTCAGTAGTTATTATTCTACCGCTAGTATTTTTCTTTTTTCCAAAATTCGCAATTTATCGTAGCTCAATATTCCTAGCCAAGAAATCAAGCCGATAGCCAGAATAGCCGTAACCCCAAAACCCCAGCCGCCTATCAAACATAAAATGGCTAGTAACAACAAATAATACAATGGGAATCCAAATAAGCAGCCAGCAAAGCGTATGCTTGCATGGAAATGATGGTCTTTCACCTTAGTTTTAATTAAATTTTCCAAAGGCAAAAGAATGGGAGCGTTTAAAATGAAAGCTATGTATTTGATCAAAAATAAAACGGAATGACCAATGGGAATATTTTTCCTGATTGACTTTCACGCCAGTCTTCAGCAGTACCTTTTGAAGAGTCTAGTTTAGATTTAACTTCTTGTATTTTAGACCATTCAGAAGAAATTTCAGCATCCTCACTACATGATTTGATAAACTTCTTTCTTGCTTCAAAGTCTTCTTCAAGAGATGCGGAATGCGGAACCAAAAATGAACTTGCGTCCTTAATTGCCTGATAATTTTTAGTATCTTTTATGTTAAACATCAACTCAGAAATGGATTCTGAAAGTCTGTCTTTCAACATGTTAATGGCTTTTGCTTCGTTTTCTTCCAAAAGGTGTCTGTATTCTTGTAAATTAATCGCTTTTCCATACTCTACCACCAGTTCGCTGCGGTCGCTGCTTGGACCAACAAGCTCAGCTACCCGACCGTAGTGTTTCTCGATGAAGAGTTCAGGCGAATATTTCCACTACCTGGCTATCGGGAAGCGCCGGAGTTTCACAAGATACTCAGCTACGTGGCCGGTGGCCAGTACATGAAAGGCAAAACAGCCTGGGAGGATTTCGAAAAGACATACAAGTCACCATACGCCAATCCCTAGTGGTGTTAAAACAAAAAAGCCCTGAATCTTCAGGGCTTCTTCGTCATATCGTTGAAGTGAAGATTCACTGGTCCTTCTTTTCCTGCTTCTTTGTCTTTAAGAAATCAATGTAGCCCAATGCAGTTGCAAAACCGATCAGCACGGCCACAATGGCGATGAAAATGTTAGCTCCGTCTCCGATGTACTGTTGAAACATGTTGTTGCGTTTTACGAGGGCAAATCTAGGGTATTGATGATGAATTCGAAAATGAATTTTAAGTTAAAATTGCACATTTCATGACCGAAACAACCCGTCTCTTGCTGCTAAGCAACTCGACCATGCCGGGTACTCCCTTTTTTACGTGGTCGAAATCGTATGTGACGAGTTTTTTGGCCGGCAAGGTATCTGACGTACTCTTTATACCCTGGGCCGGCGTCACTATTTCGTTCGATAATTACCTTGGTTTTGTGAAGGAAGCTTTTGCAACCCTGGGGCTACACGTGCGCAGCCTGCATCACGAAAAGGATGCCGTTGCCGCCGTGGCGGATGCCTCATGCTTTGTAGTCGGTGGCGGCAATACTTTTGCCTTGCTCGCCCGGCTGTACGAAAGCGGCGTGCTGGAGCACCTGCGCGAGCGCGTGCTTGCAGGCGCGCCCTACATCGGCTGGAGCGCCGGCGCCAACATCGCGTGCCCCACCATCATGACCACCAACGACATGCCTGTGGTGCAGCCGCCGTCGCTACGAGCGCTCAATCTTATTCCCTTTCAGCTCAACCCGCACTACCACGAGCTGAAGTTCGCCAACCAGGGAGGTGAAACGAGGGCAGACCGATTAAACGAATTCCTTATCCTCAACCCGACGCGCCTGGTGCTGGGTTGCCGGAAGGTATGTTGTTGGAGCGTAACGGTCCCAAACTCAATTTGCGCGGCGAAGGGATTGCGCGGTTGTTTGTGGCGGGCCAGCCTGTTAAAGACGTGGTGCCGG
>JAAURS010000433.1 GCA_012032135.1 Acaryochloridaceae cyanobacterium RU_4_10
ATACTTACAACGGTGGGACACATCGTTGATGCCTGTGGAGCCGAACCCGTTGGGGTGGCAATGAAGCAGGAAATCTTAAGAGCGATCTTGGGAAGCCAGCACTGTACCCGATAGGGTCGGTGCCTGGAGGATGTCACCACAAGCCATACACGAGCTCAATCAATGGTCTTTGCCTATTGTCAATATCGATATGCTGTCTAGTCTTCACCTGGTTGACTGACAAAAGATGAATATAAAAGCCTAAAACCCTTTTCAGGCAAAGATGTAGAGGCAAGGCTCTTCCCCGATAGACAACGCACAGGCGAACCAGACAATATTCATCCCAGAACAGTGAGGTATCCAACGCCAGAAAGATATCTTTGTCTTTCCAATCGGCCAGAGCTGCTTGAATCAAGGGTTTATAAAGCCGATGAACATTGATGCGCGGATTGTACAGCCAGCGCTGAATTCGGCGTTGAATGCTTTGGGCAAATTTCCCACTACAGGGTACATACGCGACCCATTTGGTGAGGCTGCCGCTGCCTGTGTGAATCACTGCAATCACAAGCCAGATACAAGTGGTTAGATGACTCAGATGTGCCAATCTCCAGGTTGACCGAGCCAGTCAAACAAGGCATTGTAAAGGGGAGAGTTTTAAGCATTCTGGTTAATGAGTGGTATCTGATGCCAGAATGCTGGCTCTCCTTAGGACTTGTCAAATCCATCCTGTTCCTTGCCTTTGAACGCTTCGCGATTCAACTTTTGTCAGTCAATCAGGCATCCCATACAATGCCTCTCTATACTACTGTTGACCTCATACCAAGACGTTCAAGACTTTTCTGCACCACTAAGTAGGCACTCAGGCAATCGGGTCTTTCCGTTGATACGATTCGGTTTTATAAAAGAAAAGGATTGATCGATCTCAGTTAATTCATCGTAAAACGAATAACTACAGAGACTATTCAGTAGCGAGCTTGGAACAATTAATGCTGATTCAGCAAGCAAAACGACTAGGATTTACGCTTGCTGAGATTCAAGAATGGATTCGAGATTTTGAGAGCGATCGACTAACCACAGACGAAAAACAACGTATTCTGAGTCAAAAGCTCGGCCAAATTGATGAACGAATAGAAGAATTAGGAAAAATGAAGATTTACCTCTCTGCAAAATTAGAGAGCTTGCATTTACAACAATCTCATTGACTGACTTGTCAATAATCTTCGCTCGGCAACAGAGATTAGTTTTTGCTGAAGCGATCGCATCCAATGTTGAACCTGAACCGTGCGATCGCGCATTAGACTATTTCTAGGCGGTGTGAAGACACAGAAAATCAGAAAGCGAGAAATTGAATGCTTGACCTAGAAAAGATTCAATCTATAGCCCAAAGCTACTCTGCTCAAGAGCTATTTGCCGCTATGGTGTGGCAACGTCAGTACAACGAATTTGATGGTGAAGAAGTTATAACCGATCTGGCCGCCCACCCAGAACTATGGGCAAGTTTCTTATTTTCAAAACCCATCTTTGCCAAAGATGAACACGGGTTAAGCTTTGGAGGAGTGGTCGATACATTGCTAGCAATGGCCAATTATCGTCCTATGCCTGAAAGCAGCATCATTCACTTTATCCCCTACCCTGCGGACACACTTTATATCCTCACCGAATCTCGAGACACCATCGTCACAAAGCTTCTAGACTTTGGCAAAAAATGGAAGGCTGATTCTGTAGAAGTCTGCGATGGATTAGATGAGGAGTTTAGTTTTCGACTTAAACGTCGATTAAGTGCAAGGTTGGAGGGTGGATTGTGGAGTGACAATATTCAACGAGACAGGGATGCAGTCGTAATTTCCTATTGGTGGGATTGAGGGAATGCGATCGCAGCCTTCACCCACGCAGCAATTCTGTGGCGATCGCATCCCTACCCCGCCAAAATTGCAGTTTGTCTGAGTTTCATTGTTATACGTTAGATTAGTTATGAATCGTGGCTGTTTGAGCAATTGTTATGGTGTTGCCTGTATTGCCTAGGTTGAAGAACTTGCCTGAGGGTTTCTCATCGGAGGGGGCGCTTAGAATTGAGTTGGAAGAGGGTGTGCCGATTTTTAGGGCATCGGCTGCGGTTCGATCGCGCATTCAAGATTTGCTTTCTAAGCAGCAGGATACGGTTCTCAATTCAGATGAGGAACAAGAGTTGGACTGCTATGAAGAAATCGATGATTATCTAAGTCTTGTGAATCGGACGGTGCGAAATCTGTATCTCAATCAGCAGGCTGGTTAGCTGTGGCTGGACGCAGTAAAATTTCTGACCAAGTTCAGGAAGAGGTTAGGCGGCGCGCAAGTTATTTGTGTGAGTATTGCCATGCTTCGGAGCGGTGGCAATATGTATCGTTTACGGTGGATCATGTTAAGCCGTTTTCTTTGGGTGGGGGCGACGGTCTAGAAAATTTAGCGCTGGCCTGCTTTCATTGCAATCGTAGAAAAACAAATCGGGTTTCAGTCGTTGCGATCAAGACAGGGAATGAGATTCCGCTTTTCAATCCTCGGAAAGATGATTGGGGGGAGCATTTTGTATGGTCTGCTAATGGTTTGTCGATTATTGGTCGGACGTTGATTGGCAGAGCGACGGTTGAAGCATTGGCATTGAATCGGGAACGTGTTTTTAGTATTCGAGCCGCAGATAAGGAAATTGGCAGGCATCCTCCGCTGGGCGATCCAATTCAGTCTAATTGATCGCAATCTTCACCCTCACAAAACTTTTGGAGCGATCGCACCCACTCAGAAAGGGCAATCTCAGCCTTCACCCACGCAGCAATTCTGTGGCGATCACACCCGCACACCATCCGTAAGGGCGATCACAGAAGAAACCTGCTTACCATTTTGAGGAAACATCGGGGTGCAACTGATCTGATTCCCAGGTTCGAGGGTTGCTGCGGATATATTTCAGGATGGTATGAAATGATGCTTCGTTGCGAATAATATGCTCGTAATAGTTGCGTTGCCAAACAGGCGTGCCTGGGGCATTTCGAGCAAGGTTAATCCTTTTGGTAACAGCCATTTTGAACCCAGCGATAAATGTTGAAAGAGATTTAGGTTGTCTTAAGGCAACACCCTGACGTGGAGAGGTTGGTTGGGGAAATACATCTTGTAGGGGCGCATGGCCATGCGCCCCTACTGGAATGG
>JAAURS010000434.1 GCA_012032135.1 Acaryochloridaceae cyanobacterium RU_4_10
GGCATAGACGGCACTACCTACTTGCATCATGGCTTGTTGCAAGTCGTTGCTCAGAGATTTCATGCGATCGACGTTTTCTCGATCCATCGCTTCATGAAGGTCTCTTATCAGTCCTTCCACTCTACCCTTATCTGCGGTGGGAACTTTATCCCCCAATTCTTTAAGTTGTTTTTCCGTTTGATAAATCAGCGAATCTGCCATATTTTTGGCATCGATCTGTTCGCGACGCTGCCGATCGGCTGCGGCATTTCGTTCGGCTTCCTGCACCATTCGTTCCACATCTTGTTTGCCTAAGGTTGAAGCCCCCGTAATCGTAATGGACTGTTGTTTGCCCGTAGCGCGATCTTGCGCTGACACCGAGAGAATACCATTGGCATCGATATCGAAAGTTACTTCAATTTGCGGCACTCCTCTAGGGGCTGGGGCAATGCCGCCGAAACGGAACATTCCCAAGCTTTTATTGTCTTTCGCCATCTCCCGTTCGCCCTGAAGCACGTGGACTTCAACGCTTGTTTGCCCGTCGGCTGGAGTCGTAAAAATCTCGGACTTCTTGACAGGAATGGTCGTGTTGCGCTCGATGAGTCGCGTCATGACGCCCCCAAGGGTTTCTACCCCCAATGAAAGCGGCGTCACATCCAGCAACAGCAGCGATGTCACCTCTCCCCCCAGAACTCCCGCTTGGATAGCAGCACCGACAGCAACTACTTCATCGGGATTAACGCCCTGACAAGGTTCTTTACCCGTCAACTGCCGGACCAATTGTTGCACCGCTGGGATGCGTGTCGATCCGCCAACCAAAATCACTTCATCTAGTTTTGAGCGATCGATTTTGGCATCTTTGAGGGCTTGCTCTAGAGGGATACGGCAGCGATCGAACAGACTGGCGCACATTGTTTCAAATTGCGATCGCGTGAGGTTCGTTTCCAAGTGTTTGGGTCCGTGGGCAGTCACCGCAATAAAAGGAAGATTGATGGCAGTCTCCGTCGAACTAGAGAGGTCAATTTTGGCTTTTTCGGCGGCTTCGGTGAGGCGCTGGAGGGCTTGCTTATCTTTACGCAGGTCAATGCCTTCGTTCCGTTGGAATTCGGTCGTGAGCCAATCGACAATCTTCTTGTCGAAGTCGTCTCCACCCAAGTGGGTGTCGCCGCTGGTAGATTTGACCTCGAATACTCCCTCACCGACTTCCAGGATCGAGACATCGAAGGTACCGCCCCCTAAGTCAAACACCAAAATCGTTTCGTTGAGCTTTTTGTCGAGACCGTAGGCCAAAGCTGCTGCGGTCGGTTCGTTGATGATGCGGAGCACTTCAAGACCCGCAATTTTTCCAGCATCTTTCGTGGCCTGACGTTGAGCATCGTTAAAGTAGGCCGGAACCGTAATAATGGCCTGAGTGACTGTTTCTCCGAGATATTTGCTGGCATCGTCCGCCAATTTGCGAATCACTTGAGCAGAAATTTCTTCTGGCGCAAATTGTTTTTTGAGGACAGGACAATCGAGCTTTACATTGCCGTTGCTATCCTTCAGCACCCTATAGGTGACTTGCTTGGATTCCTCTGTGACTTCGCTATACTTGCGTCCGATGAACCGTTTTACCGAATAAAATGTATTTTCAGGGTTCATGACAGCCTGCCGTTTGGCAATTTGACCGACCAAGTGTTCCCCCTCTTTGGTTTGGGCCGCAACCGAAGGGGTTGTACGACCGCCCTCCGCGTTGGCAATGACCAGCGGTTTTCCGCCTTCCATGACTGCCACGCAGGAGTTTGTGGTGCCTAAATCGATTCCAATAACTTTGGCCATGGGAATTCTCTCTTTGCAGTGTTACGTTCGCCTTCCCTTTTTTGGATATTGCTTGGGAAAAAATGAAGGTTGAGTTGGCTCTACCCTCACGTTAAAGAAATAAATTGAGAAACCTGTGAGGATATCAGGTTGGCAATGGTTTTCTTAATACCCTGCAATGATAGTGTGCGGTCATTATTTACGGATTGCGGGACGCGGCGGCAGTCTAACTTCTGCTGCCACGACTGGATCCGACACAGTAAAGTGGCCCAGGTTTTTGCTGAGGATTTCTTTTTGGCGATCGCTCAGGTCAGGAATAGATAAGACATCTTCCACCTTTGCAAAAGGGCCATGCTGCAGGATCGACTTGGCGATCGTGGGGTATAGTCCCTGATATTGGCAGAAAGCAGTCATATTCGCGTTATTTAAGTCGATGAGCTGTTCGCTCGGTTCGCAGGAAAGTTGACCGTATTGAAGATCGGGCGATTTTGCAAAAATCGGGTTAAGGGCATAACCGAAAGCAGGTTGCGCTAGGCTAAGAAAGCCTAGGCAGAACGCGAGAAATAAACTCAATATCCACGCTCTAAATCTGTGTATCATGGTACTTGCCTCAATCTATTGGCAGAAATCGGTTTCTACTTTTGGAGATTAGGGCAACAATTTGAGGATGTTGTGAGTTTGCGGATATCGAGAGTCGCTGGCCACTGCGGAATCAACCGCACGGGCTGGCTGAACGTGACCCGAAGCTGCACGTGAGTTCCAAAATAACCTGCTTTATTGCCAATCAACGGCACGGGTCGGCGAACGTTTTGCACGATCGCCTGGCCTACAGCATTCAGATCTATCCAGGCGATATAAAAGCCCTGAAACCCTCGAACATTGGCGATCGCCATAAAGTTAGCCTGGGGCTTGAGCCCATAGACTGCCATCTGCTCAGGTGTCAAGACAATGTCCCGAGCGTTGGCGTAAGTCCAAGCGCGAGTAACACAAACACCCGTTGCAATCCCATCATGAGATTTTTCCCTAGACTCAATTTGGAGAGCGCAAAAAAAGTTACCCTGAACTTCGACTATTGCGAAGTGACACGGCTTCCTTCTTTAACCTGCTCCGTGGGATGGAGAATGACCCATTCTCCTTTCTTTAGTCCCTGTTTAATCTGAGCGGCGGTATCGCTACGTTGACCCACTTCCACCGCTCGACGGTGGGCTTTGCCCTTCGGGAGCACGTCATCCTCTCGCGAGAGAAAAAAGATTTAACTGGTCGCTGAGGTAAGCACAGCGTAGAGCCAAGATTGAGGGGACATTTTTCGGCATCCCACTGTGCTCCCGTGAGATGGATTCT
>JAAURS010000435.1 GCA_012032135.1 Acaryochloridaceae cyanobacterium RU_4_10
TGGTGCTTATTTTGTGGCCTCTTGCGGTGGTGTTACCATTGAGCAGCTTAAAACTTATGTTGAACAGCAACATTCTCCTGATGATTAGTCAGACATCGAGTCTGCCCAATCATCGCTCAAGCTCCCCTCGCCGCCAAACTTCCCTGTGCCGGGAGTCCCCCGGAGATTTAGGATGGGTATTAACCCTAAAGATTTCAGGCAGATGAAGCACAACCTATTCGCGATCCTTGGCGCTGCCACACTGTTGCTAACCGCGAAGATCCACGTCATTCAGGCTGCTCCTATGCCGCTCACGATCCAACATTCAACCGCCAAAACGCCTGTTTTGCTGAGTCAAGCGGTAAACCAGGATGCTGGGAGCGATCGCACTCAGACGAAGGAGTCCGGTGCATCTATCCCATCGGTGTTGGGCCTTTTAGGGATACTGCTGGTTGCCGCTGGGATTGTGTTTTGGTCTGTCCGAGGCAGTGCCAAAAATCAACGCGGTAAAGACGTTCGCCAACAGATTAAAGAGAAAAGGCAAGCCCCGATTGCGGGACAGCAGGGTGAGGGTGAGTTAAATCAAGATATTGTGGCCCCACTGGAGGATGTTTCTCCCATACCTGTTCCAACGAAGCAAGTTCCCGATTTGTGGGAAGCACCTATCTCCAATCCAACGCTTTTGGATATCTTGACTAAAATTGATACACTTCAGCAGGAAATTAATGCTGCCAAACAAAAGTTTGAGAAGATCGGCAATAGGCTTGAGCGGGAGGTCAAAGCCCAAATCCAGTTTTTGCCAGACTCAATTTTCACTCAATCCTCGCCTGAAAGATTGCTAAAACAACAGCAAGCACTCACCAAACTAGAAAACTTTCAGGAGCTTACTTATGATTTGAAATTACCGAATGAGGGGTATTTCAAAATGGGGAATGCGTTATTTGACGATCGACGATTGGAAGAAGCGATCGCAAGCTATGACAAGGCCATTGAATTGGATCCAGATGCTGTTTTTGCTTGGTTCAATACGGCCTGTATTTACAGCTTGCAAGGGGATGTGGCGAGAAGTGTGAGGTATTTGGCGCAAGCTATTCACCTCGATCCGACTTGTTCGGCACGCGCCCAAAAACATGCTGAATTTGACCCCGTGAGGAACGACGAACGATTCAAGCAATTGTTACAAGATGGGGAGCGATCGCGTCTCGGTCATTGAGTGCGGTCTTTATAGTGGATTTAGCCTACGTCACTTGTTTGATGCGTTTGCCGAAACAGAATTTCTAATGGTATCGCGGGATATCCCAAACGAGTTAGACTTTAAGCTGAGTCTCTCGTTCACTCCTCACCCTCCACAACGCATCTCATGTTGATGCCAGCTAGCACAGAATTTATCACCTTGTGTCGAACCCAAGTAGCGTTGTTGGTTGACGGATTTGGAGCCTCCCTAAGTGCCATTTACTTGACCGAAGATCCAACAACTGAAAGTGAAACGGCCCTAGTTCCTTTGGTCGTGTACCCTGAGGAACGAGATCTATGGCCGGAGACCGTTCCCTTGGCCTTACCTCAATCCCTCAACAGTCGAGCTGCGTTCTCAATTCCAACCCATGCCTTTGGGCCTGCCACCACTCTACAAGCTCTCCCTCCCTCTAAGGCAGAGACCGAGCCCGTGATGCCAACCGATCGATTGGCACTGACCGACGACCCCGAACCCATTCGGATGATGTTCCCTCTCCTTCACAATGATATGGTTTGGGGGCTTATGGTGGTGGGCCGCGAACGCCGCCAATGGAGCAAACGAGAACAGTCCCAATTAGAACAAGTTGCCCATACTCTAGCGATCGCCTGTGTGTTGGACCAGCGATCGCAGTGGTTGGCACAAGCCCGCGATCGACGGCAGTTATTACAAGCTCAACAAGACACTACCCTATCTACCCTTCTCCATCAGTTTCGCAACCCCCTCACGACCTTACGGACGCTGGGCAAGCTATTGACGAGACGGTTGAACCCTAGCGATTCAAATCGAAATTTAGCAGAAAGTATTGTTAGCGAGAGTAATCATTTAGAACAACTGCTTAAGCAATTTGACGATGCGATCGATTTAGGCGATGCATCTCTTGAATCTAAAGAAGTAGGGTTGACGGAACCTCGTGCGTTAGTCCCCAGTTCCAATTGGCTTACGGGTAGCGCTCTGACTTTACAACCTTGTTGGCTCAGTGAAATTTTAGATCCGTTGCTGCATTCAATGGCGGGACGGGCAGATGAAAAAGCGATGCGTTTGCATGTCTCCATTCCAAAGGACTTACCGCCTGTTAAAGCCGATGCGACGGCATTGAGAGAAGTGTTTGGCAATTTAATGGATAACGCGCTGAAATATACCCCAGAAGGAGGCGATATTTGGGTTAGTGTGGAACACCTTCCTCAACACTCTCAGCAAAGGGTCCAAATTAGCGATACGGGACCGGGGATTCCCGCCGAAGACTTAGAGCGCGTGTTTGAACGGACGTATCGCGGGGTGCAAGCTCAGACGGAGATTCCAGGGACGGGGCTGGGACTGGCGATCGCACGGGATTTGATTTCGCAGATGGGTGGAACTATTGAAGCCCAAAGCCCTGTCTTCATGCGTGAGGGTGTAGATGAAGTGGGAAGTACATTTTCAGTTCAGCTCACAGAATATTCTGATTCCAACTCTAATTCTTGAGAGCTACATCGGGTTCGATCTAATCTAATAAAGATGGGCTTTGGGCTGTTACCAATCTCGCCAGATACTTCAAGAAACTGTAAATGTGTAGACTGGATTCAACGAATGCAAAACTCAACGTCCTCAAAACAGATCCCAACAGCATTGTCATTCAACAAGATCTTTTGGTCCCTTAGTTTGGGAGGTAATCGTGAAATTTCAAGACTTATCAATGGGGGTATTGGCGATCGCCCTAATCGTCCATACGATTGCCGAAGCATGGTTACCTGAATACGAACGGGTGAAACCCAACTGGCGAGCGGTCGTTTTCAATCGCGTGCTGTTCTTGGATAATCTACCGATTTTTCTGTTTGCGATTGGCGTTGCGATCGCGGTTGCGATTGCCTACTAGTGGGTGGCATCTTACCCGCCATTGGTCTGACGCATCCCCTGTTCGGATC
>JAAURS010000436.1 GCA_012032135.1 Acaryochloridaceae cyanobacterium RU_4_10
GTTGTTGTCAGTCGGAAAAGTTCAGGAAAGATCAGGTCTAATGATCGGAAAAGATCGGATCTCGCAGTTTTTTGTCTAGACATTACAGGGGCAAACAGGAAGTATAAATTTCCTTAAAGTTATGACCATGCTGTCGGGCGATTCCCTACGGGATGCCTACTGCCGCCTCTCTCTGGATAACTTTAGGGAAGGGCGATCGCCTTAGTAAAAAACTCAGACTTATTCCACCCAGGGTCGAGCCTGTTTGATCGCGAGTTGACCGTTGCCATCAATCTTGAATTCAATATCCATCGCAAACGTTGGATCGTCCTGCCGTTGATATACCGCTTGGAAATGGGCTTGAATCGCCCGCATCTGCTGGGTCAGTAATTCGATCTGGTCATCGGTTAAGACCTGTTTTCCCTGCTCTATGAGGTTGGAATGGCGGATGAAAATCGTCTCGTTGGCAAAGGTGGGGGGATTCACTGAGGTCAGGGTACGCATCACCAAAAATTCGTCTGGCACAGCACCCGCTTCTGGATTGGTCACCAAGGCTTCTCCCACTTGCACGTTGACGTAATAACCTTCCCAGTTTGGGTCAAAGATATTTCTGGTTAATGCTACTCCATTAGCCAACTCATCATCAAAATTGGGATGGACTAAGACCCCCATCGCCGTGGTGAAATGGTCAATGCGGTAGAACTCTCGCTCTTCAAAGGCTCGGTAGTTCCAAAGGCTTGCCCACACCTGCTTGATCGACTTTTCGATGTGTCCTTCATCCTCACGGTGGGTATAGGAGTCGTATAAACCCGCTCCGTTAAACCCTTCTAGATCTTCGTTATTAGTACTAGATCGGCAACGAATCGGCTGATCCGCAGGGAACATCTTGTGCATTTTGTCTAGGGCTTTAGATAAGTTCTTGGGAACTTTGGCCTTTTCGATTCGATCGCGAACTCCTTCAACTGCTCTTCTCGATATTGTGGATCTTCCTGGAATTTCGATTTCACGATCGTTTCATAGGCCTTTCCGTATAGTCCGCTTTCAGCCATGAACCGATGATAGAAGTAAAAGGGCACAGCAAATCCATCCGGAACCATATTAGGAGTTGTCATCACTTTGCGCAATTCGGCGACGTTGGCGGCTTTTGCGCCATAGGTTTTCAGATCGGCATGACCAATACTGTCGAGATCGACAATCTGAGTGCGGCAGAGATTCCGAGGCGGGATTTGAGATTCTTTAGGTCGCACCCGTTCCAGGAAATCATCGACCTCGGTCTGAGTCGCTTCGCGAATTGTAATCTCGTCTGCGGCTACCTTCAGGTACACCAACTTGCCCAGCAAGGGTGCGACGCGGGGATCGCGGGAAGCCTTTTTGAGATAGGCGTTGGGCGTATCGTTTTGCTTGGCTTTCAGGTTAATGTGCGACAGCGGGGTTTGCGGTTCTTCTGTTAAGACACCGGCAACATGGGTGAGATCGTTGGGTAACTGCTTAAAAATCACAATGTCACGGACGGTAGGCGGTTGAGGATCTGAGGATTCAATTAGCCGTAACCGACCGTATCCTTCGCCGAGATTGAGCGGGCTATAGGTAATATTGCCAAAGAGTTGCTCGGTAGAGACTTGGCGAATACCGAGGCGCTCAAATTCGACCTGTTCTGCTTCATACAGGGTTTGATGGGTTTCGCCTGCGGGGTGATAGGCCAACGTGTTAGCCGCGAAGGGCATGGCGGCATGGATGGTTTGGAAGGCGATATTGACAAACTCAACTTTAACCGGATCGGTTGGCCAAAACTCAAGGGCATAGAGTCCTTGCTCGCCCGTGTTTGAGATAAAGCTGTCATGGGCTAGCAGAGTACCCGCGATGAATTTACGGCTATCCGTGAAATAGGTTTGCAGATTGAATTCTTGATTGCTGAGTGTAATCCCGAGGCCGTCACGGGCAAAGATATA
Source organism: Acaryochloridaceae cyanobacterium RU_4_10 (assembly GCA_012032135.1). GTDB lineage: Bacteria > Cyanobacteriota > Cyanobacteriia > Thermosynechococcales > Thermosynechococcaceae > JAAURS01. The sequence goes on from JAAURS010000436.1 coordinate 1,929, forward strand.
GTGGAATTGAAAGTTTTGCGTATTCAGAAAATAAACGATGGGCTGGTTTGTATCGACTTGGGCGATTAAAAACTTGACTTCGCGCACTCCCAAGGCACCGGGGACATCATCACGGCTGGCAAGTTGCTCAAAGGTAGCTCGATTTGGAATTGCCGTAGCACCTACTTCGATCGGTAATTCAATCGCCTGGGCTACTGCTAGGGCTTTCTCTAGGGCTTGAGTTTGCCGCACTGCATTCACGGCAGCAGGAGCAAATAATATCCCACTGACAGCTTGCACCAGAAGTTCTTTAGGGGAAGTCGGTGGATAAGGAGGAATCGGGAAATGGGGCACCAACGTTTGCTTGGATGGGATGGAGGATAAGTGATTTTTCATATGAGTTGCTCTGGGATTTTCTGAGTAAACTTGTGAAAGGGCGATCGCTCTTTGGAAAATCGCATCGAAGCGATCGCTTTATTTAGAAATTGATTGCTCTACTTGTGTAGCGATTGCCTTACTGCTTTAGAAATCGATCTGGTTTGCAGTTCCAGACAGATTAACCGTCATGAATGTCTGCGATTGACCAGCAATTTTTACCTGTGGCGATCGCTATTTTGAAAGACGTTGTAGCCCTAGTGAATTTGACTGACTGAGTAAATTGAATGTCGCTAATGAGGTGTTCTCAAACTTTCCATCGGCACCATTTCAGAATAGGAGATTTTTTCGTTGCTGTCTGCCGGAAAAGTTCAGGAAAGTTCAGGATAAAAGATCGGAAAAGATCGGGTAGCACACTTTTTTCTATTGCGTTTCCGATATCATGCGATCGCTGATTACTTAGCCCAACCCCTTCAAGCAGCATTTAGCCGCGTACTCATGCCCAGCCATAGTGCCCTACAGCAGCGACAAAATTAACGGGACTATCCCCAGCTTGCAAGATTAATTACAATGTAGTATCGATGCGTGCCATAAGATTATGACTGCAGAAGAAGCCTTAACCCTACTTGACACCCTCCTCCAAGGGCCAAAGCTTAAAGACATCCAGGAATTTGTCTTTTGCTATTCTTGGCAGGGATGGACTTACCCTCAAATTGCGCAACACCTTAACTACGATCTCAGCTACATTCGCGATGTAGGTTACGAACTGTGGCGGCGACTTTCTCAGGAATTTGGCGAGCAGGTTACCAAAAAGAACTTGCA
>JAAURS010000094.1 GCA_012032135.1 Acaryochloridaceae cyanobacterium RU_4_10
TGAGTTTCTCTCAGGCGCAGATACTGACGCAGCAATCCATTGGCAAACCCAGACAAGCCACTCATCCGATTTTGCTTGAAGAGTTCGACGGTGGTGTTGACAGCAGCAGAGACGGGAATGTGCTCTAAATATCGCAGTTGGTAGAGTCCTAAATGCAAGGCTGTTCTGACGTCTGGCGGTTGGTGCTGGGCTGGCTTACTCGCGAGTCGATCGATGAGAGCATCCAGCGATCGCAGTCTTCGCACGCACCCATAGACCAATTCAGTGAGGAGACGGCGATCGGCATCGGCTAGGGTGTGATGGGCCAACGTGCGATCGAGGGCAACATCTGCAAAAGCGCCTTTATGAACTGCTTTTAAGGTAATAAAAGCTTGCTGCCGAGGATTTTCAGCCCCCATCTGTTTCTCCATCGCAACACAGAAAAAAATTGATAGCCCATTTCATGCTGGACGCGGCTTAGAGTTACTTTAGCCATATTTTGTCTGGACTAAATACCTCAATCTTACAGACAGATTAGAGTGTTAGACTATCAAGTTAAAATCAAAGCAAGTGCAGAATGAGCAGAGACACTGTCATGACTGTTTCACGTCCTTTTGCTGAACAGAACATCAGGCCATTGCCAGTTCAAGACACACTTCCCACGATGTACGATCTTCCGAGTGAAGATCCAGAGGAGCCCGGATTGCCTGACGAGTTTCATGATTTACAGCCGCAGTTGTTAAGTCAAACGTTGCGGTTGACAGATGTGGCCCGCGATCGCATTTTTACGGGGACGGATCTCAATCTTTATTACGATGCAAATCATACGCTTTGGCATAAGCGCCCAGATTGGTTTTTGGCCATTGGTGTCCCTCGTCTTTACGATGGTTGGGATCTCAGGCTGAGTTATGTGATTTGGCAAGAGGGCGTTAGCCCTACAGTGGTGGTGGAGTTACTCTCACCGGGGACTGAGAAGGAAGATTTGGGTCAGACGGAGGCTGGAGCAGGTGAACCGCCGACAAAGTGGATGGTTTACGAACAAATTCTGAAAGTGCCCTATTACATTCTGTATGACCGTTACACTAATAAACTTAGAGGTTTTAGGCTGAGCAACGGACGATATAAGGCAATTCCAGTGAAAAACGAGCAGATTGAGATATCTGCTCTAAAGCTAAGGCTTGGGCTATGGGAAGGTGAATACGATGGGATCTCGCGGAAGTGGTTGAGGTGGACGGATGTTGAGGGGAACTGGATTCGAACGGATTATGAGGTTGCGGAACACAATAGAGTCATCGCGGAACAAGGTCAAAGGGTGGCAGAGGAAAAGGCAGAGCGGCTGGCAGAGCGGTTGCGATCGCTTGGCATCGATCCAGATGAGATTTAGGCGGTCAAAAATTCAGTAACGAGTTGAAAGACTTCTTCGCGTTCGTAGTCTAAGGTAACGATATGATCTGATGTTTTGAGCCAGTGCAGTGTCTTGTCTTGGCTACCCAATCGATCGTATAAAAAAGTAGCTCCAGCGGGGTCTACGACGGTATCTTTAGGAGATTGAATAATAAGGGTAGGGTTCTGAATTTCAGGAAGTTGAGGTTTTACCCGATTAATGAGTTTCATTGCGCTACGGACTGCTGCAATATTAAAGGTTTTAAAGAAGCTTGCAGCAAGGGCTGCTTTTCGCATGTCTGGATCGAAAATATTAAGGCGAATTCGCGGTACATCTGCGATCGCAAAGCCTAAGCTCCATACATAAGCTTCTAACGGCAGGCCATAGTACCATTCATATCTCATCCGAAAATAGGGAGCTATCATGACCAACTTAAAAACGGGATACTGAGCGGCCAGATGCAGTCCTAGCGGACATCCCGTCGAAAACCCAACGAGAGAAATCTTTTCGTAGGTTTGAGCCAAGGTTTGATAGGTTTCTAAAATATGGGCGTACCAGTCTTGCCACTGCGATCGCGGCATTTTCTTTGCGGGGCGATCGTGTCCGGGATATAGAATACATTGTACTGTCAACCCGGCCTGATGGAGCCTTTCTCCTAACTCCTGCATCTCATAGGCTCCACCGCCCAAGCCATGCAGTAACAGACAAGCATGAGTGCGGGTGCTTGGTGCGCCACCGCTCTGAAAATGCCAGCTATCGTCCGCAAGCAAAAAAGGTTTGTTTTCAAGCATGAGATTGCAATTTTCTCTAGATTGACATCTCCCCAGCCCTGAAGGGACGGGGATTCATAAGACCACAACGTAATTGGAATTTCAGTAGATGATGCGGGTTGCAAGGTCAAGGAGTACCCAAATCTTATCCAATTTCCATGAGTAATCCTCTAATTTCTCATCTTACGAGGCGCACCTGCGGAATGTGGGTAAAATTCGAATTGGCCACAAGAGACTCAGAGCAGCGATTTTGAGGGAGTCCAGCCTATCTGTCTGAACCAATATGAATGTTATCGAAAGACTAAGCATGAAATCGAAGATGCTGAAGCGATCGCACTTGAGCAATAGCTTCAAAATCCCGATCGTTATGAATAAGCACAGCCTGATGGTCGATTGCAGCTTGAGCAATACAGCAATCAATTGTACTGCGGACGGTTAAACCTTGACGTTTGAGATCGTAAAAATGCGAGCTACTGCTTCCCAGGCATTCGCCTTGAGTTCTAGGTAGGTCTGTCCTTCCAAATAGCTTTGGAGCAGCGACCATTCTTGCTCATTGCGACTGCCCTGTAATAGCTCCACTTGAATAAGACGAGTTAGCGCAAAGTCTTGTTCGTCAATCAGTGCCGCTAAATGTGCCTTTGTTTCTCCAGTGCGATCGCGGAAAACATCAATCCAAACTGAAGTATCAATCAACAGCATGACGATTAGCACGGAGCGCTTTGTAGTCGTAATCATCGGCAAATTGAATTTTGCCTGCTAAATCCAACAGGTTTTTCTTTTTGCGAGTTTGAATCAGAGCTTGTAGAGCTTGATTCAGAAGTTCTTTTTTAGTTTTAGCAGTAGTAAGGCGAAAGGCTTCTTCAACGAGCGTATCGTCAAGGTCTACATTAGTACGCATAAGTTTAGGTGTAAAGGTGTACACGTTTACACATTATAACTCAGACTAACGTTGGGCAAAACAATTTGAATCCAGGCACCACCTAACTCAGGGTGATTTTTAGCTTCAATGGTTCCGCCGCTATCTTTGATGATTTGATGGGCGATCGCCAATCCCAAGCCACTCCCTCCCCCCGTTGGCACTCGCAGGTCCGATCCTTCCGCGATGGGACGTTTGCGAGATGGGTCAGCCTTATAAAACCGCTTGAAAACCTGAGTTAAACTTTCTTCGGGAAACCCCTCCCCCGAATCGATGACATCAATTTGGGTCCATTGCTGAGATGGGGAACCCCCATCAGGGCGTACTCCAGCAGGTGGTTTAGCATTGGGACGAACGTAAATCGAGATCGCCCGATCGACGGGACTAAATTTGATGCTGTTATCAATTAAATTTAGCATCACCCGCAACAACCAATTTCCATCCGCTTGAATCGTGTGATGGTCTGGCCCCTCATAATACAAAGACAAATTTTTAGCCTGAGCTAAGGGTTCTAAGGTAACCCAAGCGCTTTGGATCAGTCCTGCTAAATCGACAGTAGACCTATCCAGAACGCGATCGTTTTGGAATGTCATCTGACTCAGGTCTAAAATATCTTGAACTAAAACACTCAAGCGAATGGTTTCTTGGATTAACCGATCCATCCAAGGTTGAAAGGCTGGTGTAATATTGGGCTGAAGGGTTTCAGCCAGCAATCGAATAGAAGTGAGCGGCGTTTTGAGTTCGTGGGCTACATCAGAAGTCCAGCGATCGCGTTCGTCCGCCAACTGTACAGACTCCCACCGACTTTCCAGAAAAACCCCAATATGACCATTCTCTAATGGAAATCCATACCCTCGAATCGGAAGATCTCGAGCCTCTCCACGCTCTCTGAGGGCATGAAATATCCAATCCCGATATTGAGAGCTTTGATGGAATCTGACGGACTCAATCAGGCGATCTAGCTCATAGGACCGGATAACCTGTAAAAGGGGACGTCTGAGAGCAGATTTGGATGAGTGGGAGTCAACATTCAGTAAAGTAGCAGCTTTCGTATTGAGCCAGTACAAATAATCCTCGCGGTTGACTTCCAGATAACCAATTGGAGCGGCTTGAAGAATATTGCGCCAAAGTCCAATTCTTTGATGCAGCAATTGCTCGGATTGTTGCTGAGATCGAACGGCCTTAAGGAGGCGAACCCTGGGGGGCATCGTTTGGGTATGGGGTTGCTTGGGAAATGACGCAATCAACTCATTGAGCTGCTGGTAAGCCCGACGAGAAGACCAGAACCAAAGGCCCAATCCCAGTCCAAGCCCACCCAAAAAACCAAAAATTATCCCGTTCTGACTCAAAACAGTTACCCAAAACGGTATCCAAAACCCCGTACCGTCACTAGATACTCTGGATTGCTAGGGTCTTTTTCAATCTTCTCCCTCAGCCAGCGGATATGGACATCTACCGTCTTACTATCGCCGATAAAATCTGGTCCCCAAATTTTCTCAAGAAGCTGCTCTCGCGGCCATACGCGACGGGGGTAACTCATAAATAGCTCTAAAATGCGAAACTCCTTGGGAGAAAGGTTTACTTCTGTATCGCCAACCGTTACCCGGCATTCCTGAGGAAACAGAGAAATCTCACGGCACCGAATCACATTGGCAGATTCTGCACTGAGCTGTCTTTGGCGACGCAGCAACGCACGACACCGAGCCACTAACTCACGCATCCCAAACGGTTTGGTGAGATAGTCATCCGCACCCACTTCTAATCCCACCACCCGATCGGCTTCTGTCCCCTTCGCGCTCAGTGCCAAAACTGGAATAAGGATACCTTCTCGGCGGAGAAAACGGCAGAGATCTAAACCGTTTATCCCTGGAAGCATAATATCTAAGATGATGAGATCCACCTCAAGGGGTTCGTTGTTTCTGGATTTTTCAATCACCGTTCGGATCAGCTCTAGGGCTGTCCGACCATCCACTGCGGTCACCACTGAATAGCTTTCATTTCTAAGCGCCAGAGAAATCGTTTCCCGGATGGTTTCTTCATCTTCAACTAGTAAAATATTGCCAGATGAAGGATGAACGGGTGAAATCTTACTAAAGGGGGAGTCCATAGTCGCTAACATAGGCGGTTTCTCAAAATGGCTCAATAAAAGGACCCTTATTTCCATGGCCGATCTTATCACCACAGAATCCAGCTACTTCGATCTGGGTGCTGAGCTTAACCGAATCCTAACCTTTCTTTAACTCGTCAATAACTGACAACCTCTTAAGTCAGCAACTTAAGCCACAAGGGCACCAGAGGAATCAGTACCAACATACTGAGCGCGATGCTGCTGGCAATTAAGTCTCGATCTAGATTGTATTCTTCAGCTAAAACCAGTGTGGTTAATGCAGTTGGGGTACCTGCCATCAAGACTAAGGCAAGACGAGGTTCTCCTATAATTCCTAGCAATGGTGTAATCAGTAAAACCACGGCTGGCATAATTAGCATTTTTACGACGGCAGGAATAACGCCACTGACGAGACTTTCCCAATTTTTGAGCTGGCTCAGCCGCAAACCTGTGAGCAAAAATCCGCAGGGAATTACAATCCAGACAGATTGGTCTAAGCTGGTTTCAACAAATTGCGGAAATTTTATAAATTGTGTTGAAACACCTAGAATAAAAGCCCAGACCGTTGGTACTTTGATCACCGCCAATAATGATGTCCACCAGCGGCTTTCAGCAGACGCTTGGCCAAAGTGATGGGAGACAATGACACCTACGCCGTAGAGTCCAAAAATATTGTGCATGACGGTATAGAACGCCGCGATACCCATGTTTTCAGGAGAAAGGATGGTAGCTGCGATCGCAAGGCCCACAAAGCCTGTATTGCCCAAGGTGGCGGACAGAACAAAGCTTCCTTTCTGAGCTGAAGTCAGCTCCAAGGTTGAATCTTCGCTGACAAAGGAGGGAGATTCATCGGGGTACAGAGAAAAGGGTTGCTTTCCTCTAAGTCCCAGCCAAGTAAGAGGCCAGTGTTGATTGACCTGCAAAACACTGAGGGCAACGCTCAGACCAAATATCAGGACCGTCACCGTTGCAACGGGTGCAAGCCAAACCAGACGGGAAAAGTCCGTCCGCCGTGCCAAGTCAAAAATTTCAACGGGCATTCCCACCCAAAACAATCCGCGTCCTAATAGACGCGGTACCGTATCTGGCAAAAATCGGTACAAAACAAGGCCAACCCCAATCCAGACAAAAAGGGACGTATAGGCATGGAAAAGGGCATCAGTCATGGGTTGGCGGAGTTGGGTTCACAATCTAGAAAAGCGATGCATTCCACATGGGCCGTCTGAGGGAAAAAGTCCGCAGGTCGAACCCGCATTAATCGATAAGGGCCATTGTGGCACAGTTGCTGTAAGTCCCGCGCCAAGGTGGCCGGATTGCAGCTTACGTAGACAATACGCGGTACTTTACGCAAAATCAGGTTTTCTAAGACGGCAGGTTCGCAACCTTTGCGCGGCGGGTCCAATAAAACCACATCCGGCTCAAGTTCAATATTGGCCAAACAATCCTCAACGGTACCCACCTGAAATTCAACATTGTTAATGTTATTGAGTTTGGCGTTCTGTTGCGCTTGTTCCACAGCTTCCGGTTGAACCTCTAACCCCAAGCAATGACGCGCAACACGGGCGAGGGGCAAGGTCAGGGTGCCAATGCCGCTGTAGGCATCTAAAACGGTTTCATGACCTTGCAACTTGAGATGGTCCAAAATAACTTGAACCACCGCTTCAGATTGTTCTGTATGAACTTGGAAAAAGGTGTTGGAGTTGATGTGTAACGTCAGTCCAGCAAAGGTTTCTCGCACAAAGGGCTTCCCGACGATGCAGGTTGTGTCTGAACCGAAGATACGATTGGTGCGATCGCATTTACATTAAGGCAAACCCCTACCAAACCTGGATATTGTTTCATCCAGAGCTTGGCTTGTGTCTCGAGTCCAACTAAATTTTTGCCCGTGCGAGCCACCAGCGTGAGCAATATCTCTCCCGTGCGGCGTCCGATGCGAAGGGATAAGTGGCGGAGTTCGCCTTTATGGGATTGTTCGTTATAGATCGACCAGTTCTGTTGTTGAATGGCTAGCTTGATACCCGCCAAGAGTGGATTCAGCCGCTCATCTTGAACGGGGCATTGGTTGAGATTAATAATGCGATGGCTGCGCTTTTGATAATATCCGGCCTGAACTTTACGTTGGCTGTTATCAATTTTAAACCCCAACGGATAAGTGGCTTTATTGCGATATCCAAATTCCGACGGTGCTGCCAATACGGGTTCGACGGAGGGATTGCTGAATTTGCCAATGCGCTCAAGGGCCTGAACGACTTGATTTTGTTTGGCTGCAAGTTGGTACTGATACGTTGTAGATTGCCACTGACATCCCCCACATTTATCCGCCACGATGCAGTGGGGCTTGGTGCGATGGGCAGAGGACTCCAACACTTCAACAAGAATCCCGTGGGCATAACTGCGCTTCACAAACGTAAGCCTGCCGTGATGCGATCGCCAGGAACGGTATCCGGCACAAAAACCACCCGTCGCTCTTCTCCCCAATGCCCAACCCCCTCCCCCGAGGCGCTCAGGTCTGCGATGGAAACTTCAATGTATCGATCCTGCTGCCAGGAGTCTGAACTAAGGGATGTCTCGCCGATCAATGGTGTAAACCTATCTTTTTTGGTCAGTGCTGAAGTGGGATGGATTTATTCAAAACAAGACCCTTCCTCTCCAGTGTATCGACATCCGCACGTTTTCATCGAATTTTGGGAATGCTTAGTTATAGATATGATGAAGCATTTATCCAGACTTGTGATTGCTTCGGTGTGACATGACTCAGGCTAAAGCCCAATTCTATGTTTAAGTTACTCCGCTATTTTTCTATTGCCAGCCTAATTGCCTGTTCCGCCACTACTGCCGTTCTATGGAACTTTTACAGAGAACAGGCTGTGAATCAACTGATTGAATCTGGTCAACATGAGAATATTGCGATCGCCAACGTCTTGTCCAATTCCCTATGGCAAGAGCATTCTTTTTTACACAAAAGTACTTGGCTCACACCGGAAGAATTGCTAAAACACCCTGATACTCAGAAACTGCATGAAACAGTACTGAAATCTGTGCGGGATAACTCAGTGGCAAAAGTCAAGATAATTAATCTTAATGGCCGAGTTATTTTTTCTACAGATAACAAGGTGGTGGGTAAATATGTCGCAACATCTCCTGGGTTTATTAATGGGCGCTTAGGAAAAGTGACGACTTCGCTCAAACATCGTCATGGCGGTGAAATTACGCTCAACTCAAAGACGGGGCGACGAGCTTTGATATCAAGCTATGTTCCCATCCGTCACGATGGACCAAACAGCGAAATTGAAGGCGTGACGGAAGTCTACAGCAATGTCACGACCTTGGTGGACAGAATCGATCGAGCCCAAACCCAAATTCTAGCTGTTTTACTGTTCTCCTTTGGCTGGCTCTATATCGCACTTTTTCTGATTGTTTATCGCGGCAATAAGATTCTGGGAGAGCAGATTGATGAGATTGAGGCACAAGTTTCTGCCCGTCAATTAGCGGAAGTTACTCTGCAACAAAAGATGGAACAGCTTGCCCGTTCTAATGCGGAACTAGAGCAGTTTGCCTATGTGGCATCCCACGATCTCCAAGAACCCTTACGCAAAATTGAAACTTTTGGCGATCGCCTGAAGACAAAATGCAGCAAAGACCTGAGCGATCGCGGTGTGGAATATATCGACCGAATGCAAAATGCCGCCGGACGGATGCGAATTTTAATTCAAGATCTGTTGGACTTTTCACGGGTCTCCAGTAAATCGCAGCCGTTTAGCCCCGTCAATCTGCAAGAGATTGTCTCGGGTGTTTTGAGTGACTTAGAAACGCGCATTGAAGAAACCCAAAGCTCTGTGATTGTGGGGCATTTACCCACTCTTGATGCTGATGCACTCCAAATGAGACAGCTTTTCCAGAATTTAATTGGGAATGCCCTGAAGTTTCGCCGTAGTGAAGAACCATTAAAAATTGCAATTAACAGTAAATCTCTGAAAATTATGCAAAATAATGGGAAAAATAAGGATGTGGAGCTTTGCCAAATTACTGTGGCCGATAATGGCATTGGGTTTGAGCAAAAATACACAGACCGCATTTTTAGAGTCTTTCAGCGTCTCCATAGTAGAAGTGACTACGATGGAACCGGAATTGGGCTGGCCGTTTGCGCTAAAATTGCCGAACGTCACGGTGGCACAATTTCAGCTGAAGGGATTCTAGGTCAAGGGGCTACGTTTATCGTGACCTTCCCCTTTCAACAAAGTGAAATAGGAAATCCAACATGCAAGGTAGCGGAAAACCCATCATAATCTTAATGGCAGATGATGATGAAGATGATAGAATGCTGACCGCAGAAGCTCTTGAAGAAAGTCGCGTAAGCAATCAAATTCATTTTGTTGAAAATGGTGAAGAAGCTATGGACTACCTTTACCATCGCGGGAAATATGCAGACCCTAGACTTTACCCTCGTCCGGGATTGATTTTGTTAGATCTCAACATGCCCAAAAAAGATGGCAGAGAAACTCTCCGCGAAATCAAGGCGGATCCTCAGCTTCGACGAATTCCTGTAGTGGTTTTAACAACTTCCAGGGCAGAATGCGACGTCTACCGTAGTTATGATTTAGGCGCGAATACCTATATCGCCAAACCCGTCACCTTTGATTCGATGGTAGAGGTGATGAGAGTGTTGGGTAACTATTGGTTTACCCTTGTCGAATTGCCACCGGAGGAATGCTGTGGTGAAGATAATTGACCCCCTTCGCCTCCACATCTTGTTTGTTGAAGATGATGAGGATGACTACTTCTTATTCCAGGAGTTGCTCGATGAGATTGAAGGAACTCAATTTGAGCTAACTTGGGTGAGTAGTTTTGACGCAGCTTTCCATGAGATTCAGCAAAATCAGCATGATGTGTGTTTGTGTGACTATCAACTTGGGGCTCGCAATGGAATCGACTTATTAAAAGAAAAAGTAGCCTTGGGGTATACCATTCCGATGATTATGCTGACAGGGCAAGATTGTCGGGAAATTGACCTAGAGGCCATGCAAGCGGGCGCTGCCGATTATTTAGTCAAGGGTTCTATTAGTCCTGGATTGTTAGATCGCTCTATCCGTTATGCGGTCAATCACGCTCGGACCCTAGCCGCTCTCCGCGAACGAGAAGAGCAGTATATGCTGGTGGCTCAAGCGGCCAATGATGGGTTGTGGGATTGGAACGTACAAACTCTGGAGGTTTACTTTTCAGCCCGATGGAAGTCTATGATTGGCTATACTGAGCAGGAACTAACCGCCAGTATGGATGAATGGCTCGACCGAATTCATTTAGAAGATCGAGATCGCTTTCAGGCAGAGTTGCAAGCTCATCTCCAAGGCCAAACGCCTGCCTTCGAGATTCAATATCGCATTCAGCACAAAGACGGATTATACCGTTGGGTGAATAGTCGGGGACTAGCATTCCGGGGAACTGAGGGGCAGGTGGTGCGGATAGCAGGTTCTCAAACAGACCTAACCCACCATGTGGCACTTTACGATCAGCTCACAGGTTTGCCAAGTCGGGTCCTCTTTTTGGAGCAACTCAAACGCGCATTAAGTCGAGTCAAGCGGGAGCCAAATTATCGGTTTGCAGTCCTATTTTTAGACTGCGATCGCTTCAAGGTCGTCAACGATAGTTTAGGCCATCATATTGGCGATCGATTGTTGGTTGCTATTGCCCAGCGTCTAGAGCAGTTGCTACGTCCTGGCGATGTCATTTCACGCTTAGGGGGTGACGAGTTTGCCATTTTGACCGAGAACATGCACTCTTTGTTTGAAGTTGAAACAATAGCCCGCCGCCTGAATAAAGAACTAGAAAAACCCTTTGCCCTTGAAGGCAATACCGTCTATACCTCTGCCAGCATTGGCATTTCTTTTAACTCCGAGACAACCCTCAATCCTGAGGATCTGTTACGGGATGCCGATAATGCAATGTATCGTGCTAAAGCCCTTGGGAAGTCTCAATATACCGTCTTTGCAAGCGAAATGCGCGATCGCGTGCAATCCCGTCTCCAAATTGAAACCGACCTACGCGCTGCACTCGATCGCCATGAATTTTATCTTCACTATCAACCCATCGTTTCCTTAGAAACAGGAATGCTCAGGGGCTTAGAAGCTTTAATCCGCTGGCAACATCCCCAGAAAGGATTAATATCTCCAACAGAGTTTATTCCCATTGCAGAAGAAACTGGACTCATTGTTCCTATTGGAGATTGGGTCTTATGTCAAGCTTGTCAACAGCTTCAGGAATGGCGGAACGCTTTTCCAGGAACGGAATTTTTGAGCGTTAGTGTAAACTTATCTCGCAAACAGCTTTCACAACCCAATTTAGCTACTAACATCCAAAGAGTCTTGGTGCAAAACCAGTTATCTCCCCATAATTTGAAACTGGAAATTACAGAAACCATGATTATGGATGATGAAGAGGCTGCTAAAACAATTTTGATGAATTTGAAAGCCTTGGGATTTCAAATTCAGATTGATGATTTTGGGACGGGCTATTCTTCTCTGAGTTTTTTACAGAACTTCCCTCTCAATACACTCAAAATCGATCGCTCCTTTGTTTGGGCGTTAGATAGCAATACGGAACGCCATGAAATTGTGCAGTCAATTGTCATGCTGGCCCATAATCTAGGGATGACTGCGATCGCAGAAGGAGTAGAAACCCCCGAGCAATTGCAACGGCTGCGAGACTTCAAGTGCGATCTAGCCCAAGGATACCTACTTGCAAAACCTTTACCCACCGAGGGAGTGGAAGCATTACTGGCTTCCATGCGTCCTTTGCCTGTCAGTGTCGCTTGAAGTTGCTAATGCGAGACTCAATTAACCTCTTCCACCAATCGGTCAAGTTCCGCTTGCATAACCTGACAAACCTTGTCATAACAAGCCTTAACGTACTCGCTATCTCCAGCAGCCTCAACTCCATACCGCTCAAACACAATGGGCGCACACACGCGTGTCTGGATAGAAGTAGGCAGCGGAATGTGGGGAACAGGGCCGATCGCAAGTCCCCAAGGTAACCCCAAATAAATAGGACAGACTTCTGGATCGATATCCATGGGCCAAGGCAAACCCATCTGATTCAATACTTTAATCTGCTGATAAACATCCACCAGCACCATAAATGTTTCATGAGCACCACAGGCGATCGCTGGAATAATAGGGACCTCTTCCCGCAACGCTAACTTAATAAACCCTTGCCGACCGTTAAAGTGAATTTTATTCCGCATCGGGTAGGGACGGTACACATCCTGAATCCCACCGGGATAGACCAGCACACTCGCATTTTGACGGAACGCAGCGATCGCAGTTTTAGGATGTGCCCGCAGTGCCCCTCCCTGCACCGCCAACCGTGCCAAATCGGGAAACACCTGCCAGACTTTTTGATGCATCAGACCGTAGACTAGGCGTTCTGCCCCAAACCGCCGATACCAGTCCAACATCATCATGAACATATCCGGGGCTGCAATCCCGCCGTTGTGAGAGCCCACTAGCAACACCTTTCCCGAAGATGGAATATGTTCCCATCCATCGCTCTTGACCCGAAAATAGTAATGGTAGAGCCATTCCCACCACGGCATCATCTGTTCGATGACACGCGGATTGCGATCGTGGAGAGACCAACCCTCAAACGTATCTGCTGGAGCCTGTGCTGCCTTGAGATAAAGTTCTGAAACATTTCTCAAAGCTGGGATAACAGACAAAAAACTAGGCTGCATAGGGTTGAAGGGTAAGCGGTTTAGAACTGTACGAAGAGCCTCGCAATCCTATCACGCTCCGTTCCGCATCAATGAAAGAGCATCCAAACCGCCACTTGCCCGCTGGCCAGCAACGTCAATGGAACCGTTAACATTGCATAAGGCTCTACAATGTTGCTCAGTTGCGTGCACCCCACATACAAAATGACGATGCTGTAACAACTGGCAAACAACACCAACGGTAAGATCGGCAACCCCACAATGCCCGCCCGCATCAAGGCACTGAGAACGAGCATTGCAACAGACAGTGGCAAAAATGCCACACCAGATAGAAAAAAATCTCCCGCCCATGGCCGCCTCCCCGCGTTAAAAACGCGCGATCGCACTACTCAAAACCAGGCAACCATAAAATACTGCGCTGACTAACGCAAATCTAAGACTGACTTGGGATGCATACAACCACTCAGTAGCCAAGGCAAAACTCATGGCAATCCCACCATATAGCAGCCCAGCCCCAACAGCCCGATGAGGTCTCAAATGATTGAAAACAGGCAATAAATTGTCACTGGGATTAAAAATCAAGCTCAAAATGTTCCCAAGGGCGATCGCAATCCAGGTCTGTCCCCCTTGGATTAAGGGTCTTCTATCAGAACTTAGGGAAGAGGAAGCGTGCAGTTGATTGAGTAAAGCATTGGTCTGCTGATAATGATTCATATCCTCTCGGGCGCGAAACAACGCAGCCGCTTTTTCTAAATCTTGGCGAGCTTGAGTTGTGTCTTGCAAGTCCAGCCTGATTTTGCCCCGTCGATAATAGGCTTGGGCAAAGTCTTTATCGAGCGCGATCGCCTTAGTATAGGCTTCAATTGCCCCTTGCTCGTACCCCAATCGCGCGCGCTGCCCGACCCTGATAGTAATAAGCTTGGGCCATTTGCGGATTGATTTGGAGTATCTGATAGCAGTCTTCAAAAACCGCCCGATCGGCTTGGAGGCCGTCATGGGCTTGACATCGCCCCAGATAAGCTTCAATAGAGGTGGGTTTGTGGGCAATAGCCTGAGTGAACGCTGCGATCGCTTTGGAATAATTTCGCTCGGACAATTGTTTCATGCCCTGAAGATAAACCGTTTGAAAAGATTGGGACGGTTTATCATCTGATGCCAGTTTTCGATCGTACCGAGACCGACGGTGGGGATGACCCAAGACTTGATAGGCTTCGCAAAGTTGCTTGAACCGAGCGGCGGCGGCTGGATTGTTTGGATTTAAGTCTGGATGAAACTGTCGTACCAGACGACGAAAAGCTTGTTTGATATCCCCCTGAGTTGCTTGTTTAGAAACATGCAGTACGCTGTAATAATCGGGGTGTTCTAGCATTAGAATCTGACTGCAAACGATCGTCCATTGGCCCAATTACTCAAGATCGTAAGCGGAATCGGTTTTTTTTGAGCGATGAGTCTTCTTTAAATTATGACGCCAAGTGCTGAAATTATCTGTATCGGGACCGAACTCTTGCTCGGTGAAATTCTAAATTCTAATGCTCGGTTTCTGGCCCAAGAACTTGCCAAGTTGGGCATTCCACATTTCTTTCAGACCGTTGTGGGGGATAACCCTACGAGGATTAAGCAGGCGATCGCCCTCGCCTGTCAGCGCTCCAGTCTGGTTATCTTTACAGGCGGCCTGGGTCCCACCCCCGATGACCTCACCACCGAAACCATTGCCGATTTTTTGAAACCCCTCTCGTAGAGAGCGCTGAGGTCTGGGCAGATATTGAGCGCAAGTTCAGTCGCCGTGGATTTACTCCAAGCCCCAC
>JAAURS010000437.1 GCA_012032135.1 Acaryochloridaceae cyanobacterium RU_4_10
CGCAGCAGGAGACGGACTTTACATCAATAACCTCCGGGGTCGGTATCATCGACCATCCTTGGCGCATTACTCCAAAATCCGTGCGACCCGGCGATGCAATCTTACTCAGCGGCGATATTGGCCGCCACGGCATCGCTATCATGGCGCAGCGCGAGGGACTGGCCTTTGAAACCACGCTGCAAAGCGATCTCGCCCCCCTCGTAGCTCCCGTCCAAGCCTTACTCGCCGCCGGAATTGAAATCCACTGCCTCCGCGATCTGACCAGGGGCGGGTTAGCGACTGCCTTGAACGAAATTGCGATCGCCGCTCAGGCAGACATTTCCCTCCAAGAACAACACATCCCAATTTGCGAAGCCGTACGGGGAGCCTGTGAAATCCTAGGGTTAGACCCGCTCTATATCGCCAATGAAGGTCGCTTTATCGCCTTTGTACCAGAGTCAGCAGCAGACATGGCCCTGAAAATCCTGCGCGATGTCTCACCCACCCACCCCGATCTAGCCGCTCAGCGGATTGGGGTCGTGCAGCAGGCCACCCACCCAAACCCGTTCGGTTTTTCTCAGGGACTCGTGAAGCTGAACCATGCGATCGGAGGGACCCGAATTCTGGACTATCGCAGTGGCGAACAACTTCCTAGAATTTGCTAATCTTCAGGCATTATCCTTGCTTGAGAATAGATTTTAGCCCTGAAATGAGACGTTCGGTTCCTTCCCGAACGGTTTGGGGCTGAAGTGCGCCAAACGCAACTCTTAAATAACACCCTTCATTCATGCCAAAGGTATGGCCGGGAATGACTGCAACTCGATGTTCGCGAATCAGTCGCTCAACGAGCGTCATCGCGTGACTGTCCGTATGGACCTTAATAAAGCTATAAAATGCGCCCTCTGTGGTTGGAAGGGTGCATAAATCCTGCAACTCGCCCAGTGACTTTAGAACCGATTTTCGCACTGAGGCGATCGCCTCCACCTTTGGTACACAATACGCCCGACCTGCTTCGAGTGCTGCTAAGGCAGCATATTGAGATACTACGGGCGGACAAATGAGAATCGTGTCTTGAATTTTTTGGACGGAGGCAAGGAGATGCTCTGGAAGAACCATGTAGCCGATCCGCCAACTTGCAAAACCGTAGGCTTTAGAGAGACTGAAGAGAGAAATGGTGTGCTGGCCGTTTGAATCGAACCCTGCTGGCGAGAAATGTTGGGCACCGTCATAGGTGAAGTATTCGTAGGCTTCATCGCTGATATGGTAGATACCGCGTGCTTGGCAGAGTTGATTGATGGCTTGCAATGCCGCCGCTGGATACACCGCCCCAGTGGGATTATTGGGTGAAATCGTCACAATGGCACGGGTGCGTTCCGTTATAGCTGCGCGATCGCATCCAACTGAGGTTGATAGTTTGCATCTGTAGGAACTAAGACGGCTTTGCAGCTTGCCATCTCAATCGCCATTTCATGGTTGAAATAGTAGGGTGTTTGCAAAATAATTTCATCGCCCGGTTGGGTGATGGCCAACACCGCATTGACAAACCCCATATTACTGCCAGCCGTGACCGTGACTTGATGGTTCCCAGCAATTTGAATCTGATTTTCAGTCGCGAGTTTGCGGGCTATCACAGTCCTGAGTTCGGGAATGCCCTGGACGTCCTGGTATTTGTTGAGGTTGGGATTGGCTAGAAAAGCTGCGATCGATTGAGCGACCTCTGGGGGTGGACCATAGGCCACAACCCCTTGTCCCAAAGAAATAGTGCCAGGATTTGCCGGATCAGATCTCCCACAACCGGAATGATGGGAGACTGGACCGCCTGCATCCTCGTAGCTGCCAACAAATGGTGTGCGGTCATACTCATCCAATCGAAGAGGATCTCAACCGAAACTAAAACACAAACAAAGTTATTTACATTTTGTATAGAAATGCCGCTCAAGTAATGGGATAATGTGTCAAGAAATGTAATGATGCCCGATGTGTGCTGGCTTGCTTCTGCCGCTTGAGTTTTGTGTATTTTTTGATGGGATGCACAGAACCCAATGATTGACGAGCGTCAAAAGGCCACGATCGAGGCAGTTCTAAGGTTGTCTATTCATAAAAAATCACTAGAAGCGACGTATACCATGGCTCAAGTCTCTGGATCCCCCGACGTGCCCGATATGGGTCGTCGACAGTTTATGAATCTTCTGACCTTCGGTTCCATCACTGGCACATTGCTAGGTGGACTGTATCCGGTGGTGAAGTACTTTATTCCGCCCTCCAGCGGTGGTGCAGGTGGTGGCTTAGTGGCCAAAGATGCACTGGGAAATGACATCGTGGTGACGGAATATCTCAAAACCCATGCAGCGGGCGATCGCTCCTTGGCCCAAGGGTTTAAAGGAGATCCTACCTACATTGTTGTCAAAGACGATCAAACCATCTCCAACTACGGCATCAATGCGGTTTGCACGCACCTAGGCTGTGTGGTGCCTTGGAACGCAGGACAAAACAAATTTATGTGTCCTTGCCACGGCTCCCAGTACGACGAGACGGGCAAAGTGGTTAGAGGACCCGCACCGCTTTCTTTGCCTCTAGCTCATGTCAGCGTGGATGAATCAGATAAAGTGGTCTTCACCCGTTGGACCGAGACCGACTTCCGCACCGATAAAGAACCTTGGTGGGCCTAGTCGATCGCCCAGATGACTGATTGACTCCAGTTTTGCCGCCTTTGCCGTTGTCTCGCATTGAAATCCTTAGACCCCAATGAAGCGAAATTTGTTCTCAATTTTGACGAAAAAAGGAGCGCAGCTATTAGCGGTCCTGTCTTTGTTTCTGGCCAGCAGTCTAGCCTTCTCCGCTAGCGTCCAAGCCTATCCCGTCTTTGCCCAACAAGCCTACGAAAACCCACGGGAAGCCACAGGCCAGATTGTCTGTGCCAACTGTCATTTAGCCCAAAAGCCAACGGAAGTTGAAGTTCCCCAATCTGTTTTACCAGATACCGTCTTTGAAGCCGTTGTCAAAGTGCCCTATGACGCTGATGCCCAGCAGATATTGGGGAATGGCGACAAAGGCCCCTTGAATGTCGGAGCATTGCTCATGCTGCCGGAAGGCTTAAGTTGGCTCCTGAAGATCG
>JAAURS010000095.1 GCA_012032135.1 Acaryochloridaceae cyanobacterium RU_4_10
CACCGGGGACTTTTCTTGGGCAATGTTCAAGCTGAACGCAACACATCAATCCCGATCCCATAGGGACGCACCATTTCAGCAGCAAATCCCCGTCTCCAAATCGCGATTTCCTTAGAGGGAGGCTGGGCCAACGGCACCGTTGCCTGGAGATCTTCCAGGAGTCGAGTTTTGCCAATACCCGGTTCACCTGTCAACAGTAACACTTGCGGCGTAGTAGGGGAACCTACCTATTTGGGGTCCATGCCAAACCATGATTGCATCCATTGCCACTCAGCTTGCCGTCCTACCATGGGCAGGAGGGACCGCGATGGTAGCGGTCTTCCAGGTAGATGCACGGATGATAGAAGCTCTACATGAGGAGCTGTCAATTCATCCTGTGATTCATCTTCCAACAGCAATTTCTCATAGAGCTTCCGGGTCGTCGGACTCGGATCAACTCCTAATTCCTCACTTCTAGTCCTGGCTTCAATATTCCAGTGCAGTTGCAGTTCGATCGCTATCATCGGAGCATCTAGAACGATCGCTCAAATATAATTAAAATTAGGGCAATCGCGTTTGTAGATTGTAAACCAGAACACCGAAAGGGTTCGATGAGATATGGGGGTTGGGCAATGCGGCCTAGCAGTCCCAGTTCTTGGGCGATCGAGGCTGGAGCGATGGATAATTTTCCTAAAAGCTGACCTCTATGTATCACTTTTTCCTCATGCTCGAATCACCGTAATCGATCGCCCCGTTTGAGTAGTGTAAAATTCTGTTTTTAATCGCTTTTCCAATTCAGGTGCATTCTCACTACGTCGAGGAGGAAAAATTCTTCGCGATCGCTTCTACCACTGCTGCTAAATCCGCATTGCCTTGATGTGTAAAGAGGGTGAGATCGTGATTTGATGAATCAGTTCAAGGTATTTCCTTATCTAGCTGGCTCTAAGGAAGTCGTAGTGCTCCATTGCCTCTAGAATTCCCAGTGCGTGACTCTGTTTGGCGAAATAAATCCTTTCTTGGTCTTCCAGTTGAGACAGTTCTTCATGATGGCGATTTGCGACAACCACAGCCAGCGTGTTACCCCGCATCATATCTTCGTCTGCACCAGAGCCACCCGCCACCAGGATATTTTCCAGTGGAATATCCCATCGTTGAGCGACATAGCGCAGAGCCTGTCCCTTACTTGCACGGGCTGGTAGGATATCGAGGTACTGGCCAAAAGAATAAATCACATTAGCCGTCAGTTCCTTTGTGCGTAGCAAGGCAATAATCTCCTCAACGGGTGGTGCGATCGCTGGGTCGTAGTGGAAAGCAATTTTATATTGGGATTGCTCGTTCCTAGGCTGTGGCACGAGTCCCGTTAGTTCCCGTAGCACCCTCCGAACGGCAAACGGCTGCCATAAATAATTAATGTGATCGGCCCAAAAATCATCGGAGATCAGTTGTTGTCCGTAGTAGATCTGAGTGCCAAGACTGGTGATCAATACATTGGGAACTGGGATCTCATTCTTCCTCATGACCGCTAACGTCGAATCCAAGCGCCGTCCGGTGACAATCCCAAAGGTAACGCGATTCCGATTCTGACGAATCACTTCTGTAAAACGTTTCAGTCCTTCTGTATTTCCAATTAAACTTTGATCTAGATCGGAAAAGATTGCGCGATTGCGCATCGTCGGGCGTCCGGTCTGCTGCGCTGGAATGGGTTCGTACTTTTTAGGTAGAGGCTGAACCTTAGATAGGTAAGCGTCGGCATGAGCTTGCCACGAGTAGTATTTAGATACACCCGCTATGCCATTTTTAGACCAGGTTTGCCACTGTTCCTTGTTACTGAGAGCTTCAAATAGTGCGTTAGCGATCGCCTCTTTATCCAATGGATTGACTAGCAAACCGTTGTTGCAGTTACCAATAATGTCCACTGGCCCACCATTCTCCGTGGCAACCAAAGGCAATCCACTCGCAGCGGCCTCAAGCAGGGTCAATCCAAACGGTTCAGTCAGGGCAGGATTAATGAATACACCACCAGAAGAAGTTGTGAGCCGATAGATTTCAGGAACTTCGCCCGAAACAAGGCGCTTAGGCACCGCGACTCGACCGTAGAGGTCGTAAACATCAATCAGCACCAGAAGATTGGTCAACACCTCCTGTGCTCCACTCTCCATATCCCGAATATCGTCCCGACTTCCAGCAACAATCACTAAATTAGCCAGTTCTTGCAGCGGTTGGGATTCGCCAAACGCCTCAACCAGCGTGAGGATATTCTTGCGCTCGTCTGGGCGCGATAAGGCCAGAATAATTGGCTTGTCTGGATTATTCAGAAATCGTTGTAAAACCCGAACAAACGAGATCTTGGAATCCTGTGGAGTGGGTGGATAGAACTGGGTCAGATCTGTCCCTGGCGGAACGACGGCCATGCGTTTGGGCTGGTAGTAATCGTATAGCCCATACTGCTCGTCAATTTCATTGAAGGTACTGGTGATCACCAGATCCGCATTGGCCAGAACCTCTTCTTCCGCATCAATACGCCGACTCATGTTATAGCGCTGTTCGATTTCCTCGTTGCCGAGTCCCTTCGCCAGAAGTCGTTGGCGCTTATCGCGTCCTAGGGAATGTCCCGTATGCACCAGTGGCACACCCAGTAAATTTGACAGGCGCACCCCCACATAACCCGCATCTGCATAGTGGCTATGGACAACATCGGGCATTTGTCCCTGTGCATTGAGCCAACTGAGCAGATTATCCATAAAGCTGTCCAAGTGGTCCCAAAGCTGCTCCTTGGGCAGATATTCTTCAGGCCCCGCGTCAATTCTGACAATTCTTGCCTTGTCAGCAAGGGGCTCGATCGGTTCTGCATAATCAGAACTTACGGTCGGATCCAATACGCGGCGGGTGACAAGGTCAACCTGGGTAATGTCGTTGCGCTCAGCCAGCGATCGAGCCAAATCCACGACGTATTTAGTCTGACCGCCCGTGTCAGCATCTCGTCCTAGCTCCAGATCGCGACTGCGAATCAGACCGTGAATACTGATGAGCAATAAATACATTGTTTCAGACTCCGTTGATTCAGATGGGCAGAACCCATAGCTAATTGCCACCCATACTTTACCAGGACTTGGGAAGGGTTAAACGATTGATTGCGTGGAGCGCTTTAATTTAAGGATGCGTAGGTCGTCCGTTCCCTATTTGATTTTTGAAAAGAAGCTACTTTTTTAAGATCTTCGATCGACTGGATGAGAAGTAAGCCGTACGGCACTCCTAAAAGGACGTTCGCGTTAAAAGTGCGATACCGCTTTTTTGTCTGAATTCTTGCCAACTTTCCTTGGCAAACCAGCGAATCGGTAACTCTTGAAACCCAGCGCATTGATGGGCGCGTTTTAAGCGACGGGTTTCTTCCCAAGTGGATTTGAACTCAGCAAGTTGCCAACCATAGGATCGGAAAAATTCAGTTCCATTTTCAGGTGCAAAGGAGAAGGCTGTTTTTCCATCCGTAAAATATTGCTTAAAGATTTTTTGGCTTTGATGGTGCTGAAGTTGTTCTAAAAGGCTTTGTGCGGTCAAGTCAAACATCCACCAGTAAAAGTTGGGTTGCTGATATAAGTCTCTTGAAAGAGCTGCAACTTGCACCTCGGTTAAGTATCCTAAAAGTCCTTCAGCAAGAACTAATACTTGCTGGGACTCGTCATTGATTTTGGCGAAGAGTGTGTTTCGGGTGTTGCGATCGCCCAGATCCAACTTAACCCGCTCCAGAAAACATCTGGGCTGTTCGCGCTCTAGTTTTTGTTCTTTATAGGAAAGGATGCTAGGGATATCCACCTCAAACCAACGTAAATTGGAGGGTAGTTTCAGTCGATAGGGTCGGGTATCTAAACCTGCCCCAAGATTGAGGATCGTATCAATGCCATTGAGCCGGATAAGCCGATCGATGATTCCATCGATGATGTAGGTGCGGACAGCGATGGCATTTGCGATCGCTCTGATATCTCCCAACACTCTCTTCTGAAGTTCTCCCTTTCCACCCGCCAGCGATCGCGCCAAGGGGTCTTGGAAAAGTGGCTTGGTTTTTTCTGTCTCCAATGCGCGACACAGGGAAACTAAGTAAGCGGTTTCAGAAACATCTCGCATGATATGCAGATGAAAAATGGGTTCACTGTTAACTTTACGCCTTCAGTCCTACAATAACTGGAAGTCATCCTCAGAATCATCATCCTTCACGGAGAGGTCTATGTTGAAATCTCGAAACAGGTTAAAGCGTTTGGCTTGGCCATCTCGAAAAACATCGCCACGAGTTGGGCGTAAAACTCGTAGACCTTTGACTTGGATACTGATGGTCCTGGTTATTGGCTTGACCAGTTTCTGCGGGTGGACTTTAACCCAGATTGAATCCTCTATTGCAGCCAACCCACCCGCGCGGCCTACACTAGGAACCGTCGATATTGTGCCTCAAGAACTCAAACTAGCCCAGGAAACATACCTAGCACGATGTGCAACTTGCCACGTTGGCATCCCCCCAGCAGTCTTGCCCAGCGAATCCTGGAAAACGATTTTGCAAGATACAAATCACTATGGCGTACCCTGGGAATCCCTTCGTAACCCAGACCTAGCCCTAGCCTGGAAATATACTCGGTCTGGCTCCCGTCCCCTCAACCCCGACGAACAGATTCCCTACCGCATCAGAACCTCTCGTTATTTCAAAATTTTCCATCCAAAAGTCAAATTTACGGAGCCCGTTGCGGTGGGAACTTGTGTGAGCTGTCACATTGGTGCGCCCAAGTTTAACTTTAGAGATCTTAGTCCCCAATGGCAGGATGCACCGTAAAACTCCCCTGCGACCCTTGCCAACGTTGAAGCGGAACACAATCAATATCTAGTTGATCTAAGGCACGAGCTACGACAAAATCCACCAGATCTTCAATGGTTTGGGGATTGTGATACCAGGCTGGAATGGCAGGAACAATTCGGGCTCCTGCCTCTGCTAGGGTTGTGAGATTGCGTAAATGAATCAAACTAAAGGGCGTTTCACGAGGGACGACAATCAGCTTGCGCCCTTCCTTGAGCTGAACGTCCGCCGCGCGCTCTAGCAAGTCTGTGCTTAAGCCAGCAGCTAATTTAGCGACGGTACTCATGCTACAGGGAATCACCAACATGCCCAAGGTCCGAAAGGAGCCGCTGGCGATCGTTGCGCCGACATCGGTGGCGGGATGGCAGGTGAGTTTGCCGTCCCAAGCATCGGCTTGCTCTCGCCAGAACTGTTCTTGTTTTTCTGGTTCTGCGGGCATTTGGATATTATTTTCAGCTTTCCAAACCTGATAGGTGGCTTTGGAAGCAACTAGGTTTACGGAATAATGGCTGTTGAGAAGGTACTTGAGGGTCCGCACGGCATAGACTAATCCAGATGCACCTGTAATGCCTAGGATGATAGGGCGATCGGTTCCTGGGGTCATGTTGCCGACTTACCTCAAAGCGTAAATATCAAAATCTGCTTCAAATATTATGATCAATTGTAGCGTCAGGGCTTTTTTATGCGAATTGCGATCGTGGGTTGCGGGTTTGTAGCCGATTATTACATCAGTACACTACGAGACTACCCCCAGTTGACAGTAGCGGGCGTCATGGACAGCAACGCAGACCGCGCCACCCATTTTGCAAATTTCACAATCTGCCTCTCTATCCCACACTTGCCGCGCTTTTAGAAGATTCCAGCGTTGAGATTGTCCTCAATTTGACCAATCCTCGCAGTCACTTTGACGTTTCCCAAGCTTGTTTGGAAGCAGGCAAACACGTCTACTCCGAAAAGCCTCTTGCCATGACCTTCAAAGAGGCCCAGGAGTTAGTCGCCCTTGCCAAACAGAAAGGGTTGTATCTTTCTTGCGCGCCCTGCAACCTTCTAAGTGAGACAGCCCAAACGGTATGGAAAGCGCTCCGAGAAAAGGTGGTTGGTTCCGTCCGGCTGGTCTACGCCGAAATGGATGATGGGTTACTGCATACAATGCCCTACCGCCAGTGGCAAAGCAACTCTGGCATCCCTTGGCCTTCTAAAGATGAATTTGAGGTGGGTTGTACCATCGAACATGCAGCCTACTACGTCACTTGGCTCGCCGCTTTTTTTGGCCCCATCACGTCCCTGACAGCTTTGGCCTCCTGTCAGGTTACTGACAAACAAACGGATATCCTCTAGAGCCTAATAATGCCCCAGATTTTTCAGTAGCCTGTCTCCAATTTGCTTCAGGTGTCGTCGCCCGTCTGACGTGCAGCATTGTGGCTCCCCACAATCGCGCACTGACCATCATTGGAGATGAGGGCATTCTGTATACCCGCGACTGCTGGTTTTATAACGCGCCCGTGTTCGTGCGGCGATCGCTCACCCTCCGTCGCAAAACCTTCCTGAATCCGCTGCCTCAAAAATATCCCTTAGTCCGCTCTAGTCAGAAAAAGCAAAAAACTAAAAAAGGTCAGCAAATGGACTACGCCCGTGGCGTTGCAGAACTTGCAGATGCCATTGAAAATCATCGTCCCTGTCGTCTTTCGGCTGAATTTTCACTCCATGTCAATGAAGTGGTACTGGCCATTCATAACGCCACCTCAGGCGTGTCTTATCAAACTAAAACCACTTTTAAACCGATTGAACCCATGCCGTGGTTGTAAGATAAGCCTATGAAATTACTGATTACAGGGGCTTCAGGATTTATCGGTCGCTACGTTGTTGCGGCGGCGCTTCGTAAAGGCTATGACGTACGTGCGGTGGTGCGTGCGGCAGGACAACCGTTGCCTTGGCCCAGCCATCCACAACTCGAAGTCATTTACCTCGATCTACAAGATACCGCACGGTTGCCAGAGGCTCTGAACGGTATCGATACCGTAGTTCATTTAGCCGCAGTTCTGTCCGGTACTTTTGAGGAACAGCGTCAGGGAACGGTTCTCGCAACTCAGTCTTTGCTTGGAGCGCTCAAAACGTCTTGTGTCCAACACTTAATCGCCGTCAGTACTTTTTCCGTATACGACTATCTGTCTCTCAGTCCTGGCACGATTCTCTCAGAAAGTATGCCGCTAGAAACTCATCCCGAACAACGGGACGGATACGCTCAAACCAAGCTACTTCAAGAGGTTTTGGTGCGGCAATTTGCGACTGAGACGTCAACCCCCCCTTTACGATCCTTCGCCCCTGGAATTTGTCTATGGCAAAGATCGTCTCTGGAATGCTTCCTTGGGTGTGAATGTGAAGGATCGTCTGTGGGTTTGTGTGGGCGATCGCGCCACGCTCCCTTTGCTTTACGTTGAAAACTGCGCCGATGCGATCGTGCAGGCTATCCTCTATCCGCCCAAGAGCCGCCACACCATCAATCTTGTGGACGATAATCTTCCAACCCAAAAAGAGTATCGAGACGCGCTTCGTCAAGTCGTGCCCCATCTACCTGCAGAAGTGACGCTGCCGTGGGCTGTCGTCAACCAGTTGTCCCGTTTGGCATCTCAAATTCCTGGCCTTGCGCGTGCAAAACTTCCTGGACTACTCGTACCTGCTAGAGTTCACGCTCGCTTTAAGCCTTTGGCCTACAGCAACACTCGCGCGAAGCAATACCTAGACTGGACTCCTCGATTTTCCCTCCAAGAGTCCCTTGCGCGATCGGTCAGTTCTATCGATTTACTTCAAGAGGTACAGTCCTAATGCGGATTGCTTACCTAACGGGGGAATATCCAAGAGCTACCGATACTTTTATTCAACGCGAAGTAGCAGGGCTTCGAAATCTAGGGGTGGAAGTTCATACCTTCTCTGTTCGTCCCACAGGCACCGAACACATGGTCGGTCCAGAACAACGGGCAGAACGCGATCGCACGACAACGCCTCCTCCACCCCCTAATTTTTTCGCCTTTTCTCTGCCCACGTCTCTCTCCTTTTTCGGTCTCCCCACCGTTACGTTCGGGGAATCGAGCTAGCTTGGAAAGGGCGATCGCTTGGGCTCAAAGCCCTGCTTTACCAGTTGTTTTATTTCCTTGAAGCCGGAACTTTGGCTTGCGAGATCGAACAGCGCCAAATTCAGCATTTACATAACCACCTTGCGGACTCAAGTTGTACGGTGGCAATGTTGGCTGCTACGCTTGCGGGTATCCGTTTCAGCTTTACCGTTCATGGTCCTGCTATCTTTTTGGAACCCTATCGCTGGCGGTTGGACCTCAAGGTGCAGCAGGCGCTATTTGTAAGCTGCATTAGCTACTACTGCCGCTCTCAAGTCATGTTGCTGAGCCCCATCCAGGAGTGGCCTAAACTTCACATCGTCCATTGCGGGGTAGATCTTCAGCGGTTTGTCCCCGTCACTCATCAGCCCAACAGTAAGCGGCTACTTTATACCGGACGCCTTTCTGCGGCCAAGGGCGTTCCGATTTTACTTCAAGCCCTTCAGCAGGTAGTTCCTCATCATCCCAACTTAGTCCTGACCCTTGTGGGAGATGGTCCCGATCGCGCTGCCCTAGAAACGCTAGCCGCAGACTTGAAGCTCACCTCCTACCTCAAGTTTGTGGGGTACCAGTCTCAGGATACGGTCTGCCAATACTTGCTCAACAGTGATATTTTTGTCTTGCCTAGTTTTTCCGAAGGGTTGCCTGTGGCTTTAATGGAAGCCCTTGCTGCGGGTGTGCCTGTTATTACTACGGCGATCGCGGGGATTGGCGAACTGGTGGAAGATGGCGTGAATGGTTACCTCATTCCACCTGGAGCGGTGGAACCTCTGGTACAAAGACTCAAGCAACTTTTAGAGGATGCAGATCTCCGCCAACGGATGGGACAGGCTGGACTTATTAAAGTGGAGCAGGAATTCAATCTTTCCCAGGAAGTACCTTGGCTTAAGCAAATTATGGATGCGGCATTATCTGGTAAAACTGAAACCATAAGACCGCAAATACTCTACGAACGTTAGAGGTGACTACATTTTTTGGCTTGACCGACCCACACCAATTGACCTCCAACGAAGGCTGAGTATTCCGCAGGGGAATCTGATTGACAAAGCGATAGCGATAAACCTGTTGTACCCTTTTATGGCGTTGGCTAATCTCGAGGGTCTGAACCTCTCCAACCCCATCAAGATAAGTCAACCAGTCGTAGAGTGCCGGATGAGAATCGGGTCAACAGGTGAAGATGAAGTTCATGCCAGCGTCTAAAACATGCTCGCACATCGGTTGATGGCTATAGAGGTCGTCTCCAAGCAGCGTAATGCGCTAGTCAATAAACTTGTTGGGGAATAAAGGATAACATGTAGCAGGCAGAAATACGACACTTAAGACCTTCCGTCAGTGGATCAAGGGGTTATTGCTATAGGACTGAAAGGTAAGCATAATCTCCTGGAAAGCACTGGATCCCAGAAGCGACAAACTGAAGACATTTATTTCCACTTTATTCCATAAGTATCCCACGGATAAATTTCAACTTCCATATGGGTTGGGACTGACATGCTGTGATTTGAGTCATAGGCTGTACACATACAGAAGCTCGATGAACTGCTTTCAAGAAAAGTGACTTTTTTGAACTTCATCATGCCTTGGCTATTACACGCAAGAAACAAGCAAACTTAATGGAGAGCTAAAACCATGCGGACAAATATTTGTGCTTTTGGGCTTATATTGACTGCTACCCTTGGCGTTGCTAGCGTTCCAGCCCATGCTGACGAGCAAGTCAACACTCAAATTACCAATCAAAGTGCCGGAGCAGTAGGGGATGGCAACACCATCTACCAACAAAGCGACCAGCTTAGCATCCAGCAGATGAAAAAACGGGGCGGCGGTGATTCCGTACGACAAGACAACTTACAGCGAACCGATCAAGGTGCAGCAGCGGTAGGCCGTGGCAACTACATCGATCAGCGTTCCAGCGTAGTAAATGTTCAGCAACACCAACAAAAACCTGCACGGTCTTACTACGACTATTATCGTCGTTAAAGCTTGGCTGTTTGAAACGGGGTTCGCGCACTGTAATATTTGAAGATAGGTGTTGTTAGGAGAATCAATAGACACTTCTCTTAACAGCCCTACTCTTTAAGTTCGTTGGAAGTCTACGGATACTACCCTACCCAAATTCTAGGGATAGCGGAGGCATAAAATCATGTTAATTCTAAAATCCGTTCCACTGTTGGTGGTTGCAACTTTAGCCTTCCTGCCCGGAATAGCTGGAGCAGCCAATGTGGATGTTCAATCTGGCAACTCTCGAGTCGTCATTGGCCGAGAAGGTCAGGTTTATATCCGCAATGAAAGGGTAGGACGTGATGTTTACTCTGATTACGATGACGATGATTACGATATCGATCGAGTGATTCCCCTCCCCCGCCCCTACTCTAATAAAATCTATCGGCGTGGTTATTACCGCGATCGTTATTATGGCGGAAGTCGCTACTACCGAGGGAAGTGTAGAGGACATACCTATAGCTATAGCAGATCTGGCTCGAGCACCTACAGCTCTACAACAGTCTGTCGTTAACGGTTGTTTGACAATATTGTTAATAGGGAGGTGAACGCAATGAATGTGAAAAGCTTGTCTTTCGGTCTTATTGGTTTTTTATCCGTTCCAGCAATGCTGTCTGGGTTCCCTGGGTCGATCGCACCTGCTTCAGCCCAATGTGCCATGACCGATGTATCTGTTCAGGTGGCTATTCGAGGCTCAAAACGGCCTGCTAATCAACAAAATAATGTAGATATGCAAGCTCCAGAACGCTGTAGTGGAAATTCCACTACGCAAACAAGCACTCAAGTTTATGCGGGAAGTGCGGATGAAGTGAATCAAGTTCGCAATAGTCGCCACAGCATTAGTGGGAGCGGAAACGATGGCGTTGGGGGTCCGACTGTCAAGGTGCCTGTAGGCGTTAAAGTTGATGTCTACAACCCAGCTTACGATCCGTCGTTCATGAAGAACATCCGTCGTTGAGAATGAATTGCGTTGATGTGTATAGATAAGCCGCGCGTCCCGCGCGGCCCTCTTTTATCTGGAATAAAATGATGCGCCTGAGATCCGTTGCGATCGTTTCTTCTATCTCCGCTTTGTTGTTGGCAAGTTTGCCATCTTTAAGGCTAGATCTCTATCCTAAGAAGGCGATTGCTGTAAGCCAACAAACTCAAGAAACAACCATTAACCTGAGTGCTAAAGACCTCAAACAACCTCAAACCCTCAGCATTCGTAGTTCTCAGTCTCTCACGCAGATGACGGGAGAAATCAAGGTGAATGGAAAATCGATTAAAAAATTGAGCCGAAACTTTACTCAAATCAACTTAGCGCCAATCCTAAAATCAGGAAAAATATCGTTGTTTTATCAGGTCGATATAGTCCAGCCAATACTTCTATCAATGTTGAATTTATTACGCCTAACAATCATGTCAGCCAACAGGTCGCAGGAAGTGGCTCTATCAAGCAAGTCCTAGTCATAAAAGTTCAATAGAAGCCTTTAGCTCATTCACAATTCAGATTTTTTAGTTTTACTTAAAGAGTCCATACCATGCGTCTTTCAACAATTCAATTCAGTTTATTTAGTGCCTGTCTCCTTAGCGTTGTTCCTTTATCCGCTCAGGCTCAACTGACCATCAATACGACTCAAAACTCTGCTGTTGTTGGAGACAATAATCAGATCACACAAATTGTCAATCAAACCATTATTTATCGCCCTAAAAAATCAAATAATTCTTCAAATTTAAATCGTTCCTTTGGCAGGGGACAGAATGAAAATAATGAGAAGAAAAAAATGATTTTAGATGATAAAGATCGCGGAAATCATCACCACAAACATCACGGGAAAGGATCGCATAAAGGGGATCGTGATTAATTAGTAACGTTCCATCTAAAAAGCTAGCCTGAGTGCATTCAGGCTAGCTTTTTTTTGATTTTTATTATGTAATAATATATTAGAAGGAAATCTACGGCAAACTGGAGTACGGCAAGTCAATTTTTAGCATTTTAGTCGCAAGGCAAATATTTACAGTCTGGAGCCTTTTGAGCTAACGCGCCAGAAGTGTGTGTGTTTGCTGGAGCGAGACTGACAATTCCAACCGCAAACAGGATACCTACTACAATCCCAATCAATGTTCTGAATTTCATTTTATGTTTATCTACATATAGAAACAATAATGTAGACGGTTAAGTCTAGAATTCAATTCCTACTTATAGTTTAACAGTCCTTTATTGAGATGTCAGTCTACAAATTGGGTTCAGATTGTGCGTTAATCTGTCTAGAAGGTAGCAAAATAGGGAATCAAGTGGAAAATAGGCGAAGTGTATGGGACGCAAACGCAGATCTGGCCGCTATTCCTACTAAAGCTCTAGAAGGTCTATTAGAGGCGGTATTCCCCCAATCCCAAAACGGCCCTGAGCCATACGTATGTTTTATTGGCGGGTCGCTAAATTAGTCTATTGGTAAGGTTGAGCTTAATGAAACCTAAAGGATGGGATTCTTTTTTATTGCAAATGGCTGCGGACTTCCGGCTTCGCGGGAAGCTTAAGGAAATATTCTTGGTGCGATTTGCCTACGACAATTGGCGAAAGCCCGATAAATTGGTTTGGGAACTGGCGGAGGCCGCGAGTTATGAGACCTACAAAAAACACATGACGACCATTTACGCTCAGTTTTCTCAAGCTGATTTGCAGGGCTGTCCCGAACTTGATTCCCAAGGGAAAGGTCCGGGCAAATTTAATATCCTTCGGGACTGGCTTAAGGAAAAGAAGTACGAGGACTGGCACCAGAGTCACGTTCTGGCAACCCACCACAGCCTGAATCGGTTTGACCTGCGATCGCCCGTCAATAGCGATTCCCCCCTGTATATTGAGCGCGCGCCAATCGAGGCCGATTGTTTCCAAGAAATTTTGAAACCCGGTGCCCTGATTCGGATCAAAGCGCCCGAGAAAATGGGAAAAACATCTCTCCTCAGGAAAATTTTGCTTTATGCCGAGGAAAACGGCAGCCGAACCGTTTATCTCAATTTTCAAGAGGCTGAAGGGGCTGTTTTTTCAGGCTTGGATAAGTTCCTGCGCTGGTTTAGTGCCAATGTGAGTCGAGCGTTGGGTATCCAGCCCATGCTGGAGGATTACTGGGCTGAGGAGCTATACGGCAGCATGATTAGCTGCAAAACTTACTTTCAAGAGTACTTACTACAAAACGTAGAAGGTTCTCTGACCTTGGGGCTGGACAACGTCGATCGGGTGTTTGAGTATCTCGAGATCGCTCAAGATTTTTTGCCGATGCTGCGGTCTTGGCATGAGGAAGCTCACAGCCAAGAAAGCTGGCAGCAGTTTCGGTTGGCGATCGCCCATGCCACGGAAATTTATATTGACATTGATGCAAACCAGTCTCCGTTTAACGTCGGATGGCCCGTTCAACTGACGGGATTTAATTTTGAGCAGGTCAAAACCTTAGCCCACGCCTATGGACTAGATTGGATCGCTGAGGCAGACATTCAAAATGCGATGCTGCTGGTTGAAATGCTGGGAGGGCATCCCTATCTCGTCAAGCTCGCGCTGAATGCGTTGGTATCTCAAGACATGACCCTAGAGGCACTGTTGCAGGAAGCCCCCACTCAAGGCGGAATTTATGGCGATCATTTGCGGAGTCACTGGGATATTTTGCAACGGCAACCGGATCTGGCAGCCGCAATGCACAAGGTAGCGGCGGCAGATCGGGGCGTACAACTGGAGCCAACTCAGGCTTATAAATTGGACAGTATGGGCTTGGTTAAACTTCAAGGAGATGAGGTCGCACCTAGCTGTGAGCTTTACCGTCAATATTTCCGAGTGTATCTCTAGATCTGAGGCAACATGCGCGCAGTCCCCAGTCAGATCAGTGGATATAAGGTTGGGGGATCTCTTGGCTTCAACCATCCCACCTATGTGACCAGACAGGCCGACCAAGATCTTTTGGAGGCTCTGAAGGCGGGGCAATTTTGCTATGTATTCAACTGTCGCCAGATGGGCAAGTCGAGCCTGCGGGTTCGCGCGATGCACTTGCTGAAGACGGAAGGGATGTGCAGTGCCTCCGTAGATATGACCAGTCTGGGAAGCAACATCAATGCGCAGCAATGGTATAGCGGCGTTATTTATCAGTTATTTCAGGGCTTTAATCTGAAGGGCAAGGTCAATTTAAAGGTGTGGTTGCAAGAACGGGAACACTTTTCACCCGTACAGAAATTGAGCCAGTTTATTGAAGAGGTATTGCTCGCAAGCTTTCCAGAGCAAAAGTTTTTTATCTTCATTGATGAAATTGATAAGGTTCTGAGCCTCAATTTTTCCCTGGACGATTTTTTTGCGCTGATCCGATTTTGCTACAACCAGCGAGCTGAAAATTCAGCCTATGAAAACCTGACGTTTGCCTTATTTGGGGTGGCAACCCCTTCAGATTTAATTGAAGATAAAACGCAAACTTTATTTAATATCGGTCAGGCGATCGAACTAACGGGGTTTGGCCCTATTGATGCCCTACCGCTGGCCCAGGGGTTATGTCCAAACGTAGAAGATCCCCAAGCTGTTCTGCGTGAGATTTTGGCTTGGACGGGGGGGCAGCCTTTTCTGTCTCAAAAACTTTGCCAGTGGGTGGTCACTTCTGACGTGTTTATTTCTGCGGGACAAGAGGTGGAAGCCATTGAAGACTTGGTGAGATC
>JAAURS010000096.1 GCA_012032135.1 Acaryochloridaceae cyanobacterium RU_4_10
CAGGGGTGTCACGGGCTATTTCCCGAATCCTTTACCTCGATGGGTGGATGGGATGGCCAGACAACTTTCAATCTGCGATCGCAGTTTTCATGGTCTAAGTTTTGACCGATGAGTACGAGTTTGTTGTTAGGTGTCCCTTCCCACTCATCATCATCTAAAGAGAATCGTTTGCCGCTCAGATGAAAGACATGGCGTTTGGGACTTTCATCAAACCACAAAATTCCCTTGGCCCGAAATACGTTGGGAGGCATTTGCTCGTCCAAGAAATGCTGGAACTTACGCACGGAAAACGGGCGATCGCTCTCAAAGGAGATGGAGGTAAATCCATCGATCGCTAAGTGGTCGCTGTGGGCATGGCTGTGGTCGTGATGAGCGCCAGCATCATGGTCGTGGCCTTCATGCTCGCAGTGTCCATGGTCGTGGTCGCAGTCGCTGTGGTCGTGATGGTCGTGCTTCTCATGCTTATCGTGGGGTTCGTGTCCGTGATGGTCGTGAACCTTTGCTTCTTCCGTACTTGGGTCGTAATACTGGTCGCTTTCAAACAAACCCACACTCAAAACCAGAGGCAGCGGCACTTTTCCTTTCACGCTCCGTAGCAGACGCGCCCCTGGACGCATATCACGGACCCGTACTTCAAGAAGATCCAAATCGGCTTCATCCACTAAATCAGCCTTATTGAGCAGAATAATATCCGCATAGGCAATTTGATTTTCGGCAGCCTGACTGTTAAACAAATCCAGGCTGAAATTATCAGCATCGACCATCGTCACGATGGAATCCAGACGGGTCATATCGCGGAGATCGGTCCCTAAAAAGGTTAAGGCCACGGGTAGAGGATCGGCCAGTCCAGTGGTTTCCACCACAAGATAGTCAACCTTTTCAGGTCGTTCCAGTACCTTATACACTGCGTTGACCAGATCGTTATTAATGGTGCAGCAAATACAGCCATTGCTCAGCTCCACCATATCTTCGCCTGTGGTGATGAGGAGGTCGTTATCAATGCCAATCTCACCAAATTCATTGACCAAGACTGCTGTTTTTATCCCCTCCTGGTTGCTGAGGATGTGATTGAGCAGGGTGGTCTTACCGCTCCCTAAAAATCCAGTAATAATGGTCACGGGAATGCCACGCTTGGCTGCTGACATCTCAGTTGCAGATGGAGAGGAATGGGTTGTCGTCGTGTTCATCATGCCGGGAGTCAACTCACAAATCTGATTTCTATTATGCCGCACCTAGCCCAGCACGTCCCCATTTTTTCGCGCAGGAGAATTTTAGAGGCTCAGTCCAGCGATAGTAATGGCCGTTTGGGTAAGTTGACGAAAATATTAAAAACCTAGCGATCTATTGTTTTGTTCGCTAGACTAGGATTGTCCCTAACTGGAAGGAGTTTTAGGGAAAAGAACATTCTAACAATGGTCTTAATATATCACTTCAATTAGGAATTTGAGCCTCTAAATCAATCCCTTTTCTGTAATTAACTCTGTAATTAACGTGTGGATATTCCATTGTGTGTGAGGCGCAAAAGCAGCGTTAGAGGAAGTTTATCTTCCTAATGGGTGTCTAAATTCACGATTCATTCTGTCATTCTTGATGGTATGAATACATGCAATCTACCTAAACTTTAAGTATTTTATAGATGAGGAGAAGAACAAAAGTTCTTCTAAGGAAGCATGTTATGGCTGAAGAAGATTCGTCGCGTTTCTGAGTCCGCTGAAACTGGTTTTCTAGGACGGACTCTTCCCGAACTATTGGATGAGGGATGCGATCTCACCCCCAATCCCGAAGCCTTTCATCAATGGACGACCTTAGGTTGGCAAACCCTTTCCAATCAAATGATGCGGAGCGCAGCAGAAGATTTGGCCTTGGGTTTGTTGCATCTGGGATTGGATCGGGGCGATCGCGTTGCCCTATTGATGCATAGCGATACGCAGTTTTGTATTGCCGATATGGGTAGTTTGCTAGCCGGATTGGTGAACGTTCCCATCGACCTCACTCAAACCCTAGAAAATATTATTGCAACCCTCCAGCATTCGGAAGCAAAAGTACTGATTATTTCTAACTTAGACTTGCTCAACCAAGTGGCACCCTTTCTAGGTCAAGCCTCTCACCTCCAGCATGCAATCGTCGCCCAAGTTCCGGATCGCTGGGGTCAGAAGCGATCGCAATCCGCCACCCACCCCTTAGAGGAAAGTCACCTCATTCCTTCCCCTTCAGCTTGTTTGTTGCTCTCCGCCGTTCATCTGCAAGAAAGCGAACAAAACGGTCCCTATTGCACAGAAGGCATCAAAATCTGGTCGTTGGAAGAAATTCAGCGCCAGGGGCAACCCCATCTCTCTGACGAATGCCTCCAGCAATTGCGGCGCGATATTCGCCCTCAGGATCTTGCCACCCTCATTTACATTCCCGAGTCCGATGGCCACCTTCAGGCTGTGATGTTAACCCATGAAAATATTACAGCCAATGCCTTAGCTGCCTTTGATACGCTGCAAAATCTCAAGCGCGGAGCAAAGGAAGTTGTGCTTTCGTTCTTGCCTCTCAATCACATCTTTGCTAGAACCTTGCTCTATGGGCATATGGCCTACGGGCATAGCATCTACTTCAGCACAGCCACCCGCATGATGAAGCACGTCCAAGAAATTTCTCCTACCATTTTGGCAACCGTGCCCCTCCTGTTGGAAAAGATCTACAGCAAGCTCTTGGAATCTGCCCATAAACCGACCCGCTTCCGATACCAACAATGGCTGCAGCGCTGGGGGTTGCAACTCGCGCAGCGCTACGAACTGGGGAAACCCCTCGGTCTCTGGTATGGGATACTCCTGAAACTGGCCGACCCATTGATCTTTTCGCGCTGGCGATCGCTATTTGGTGGGCGGTTGAAGTACCTGCTCAGCGGCGGTGCGGCCCTCAATGGCAATATTGCCAACTTGTTTGGCGCAGCAAGCATCCAGGTCTTGCAGGGCTACGGATTGACCCAAACCAGCGCTGTGGTCTGCGTGAACCGCGAGCGCTTAAATTATGCTGGAACCGTCGGGCTTCCAATTGCGGGTGCTCAGGTCAAAATTGCCCCAGATGGAGAGATTTTGGTGCGGGGACCTTCTGTTACGCCGGGATACTACAAAAATTCCGAACTCACCCGAACCTCCATCGATTCCCAAGGCTGGTTCCATACAGGAGATTTGGGAGTTTTTACAACGGCGGGTTGTTTGAAGGTAACGGGCCTCAAAAAAGACCTCTTTAAGTTGGCCACTGGGAAGTATATTGCCCCCATCCCCATTGAAAAACGTCTCAAGCGATCGCCCTTGGTTGACCAAGCCGTCGTAGTGGGGGCAGATCGTAAATTCTGTGGCGTTTTGATTTTCCCCAATTTGCTGGGTTTGCGCCACGAAGCCCAAAACTTAGGTTTGGCCGAGACGATGGAATCCTTATTGCACCATCCTTGGATTCTGGAGCGTTATCGGGCTATTGTGGAAGCAGCGAGCTGTCACCTTCCCTACTGGTCTGCCGTCAAACAATTTCGGCTCATTCCAACCGCCCTCACCGTCGAGAAAGGACTCCTAACGCCCATCGGTCATCTTCAAAGAGCCGCCATTCAGGAACAGTTTGCCAAAGACATTGAAGCCCTCTATGGCAACGTATCCAAGCCCTTAGACCAACCCAATATCCCTCCCCCACCGTCCCTCTATCTGGAGGGGGAAACCTGTCCGACCTTCGCTCAATCGCTCAATCCAAAATTCACGACCTAACACCAGGGAGTGTCAGTCTTATGCTAAAACCATTCCGAACCGCCGCTGTTCTGGGTGCAGGCGTAATGGGAACTCAGATCGCCGCACACCTGGCTAATGCTGGCTTAACGGTCCATTTACTCGACATCCCCGCAAAGTCAGGGAACAAAAACGCCATTGTTGAGGCGGCCTTTAAGAAAGGTCTCAAGATGTCGCCACCTATTTTCTTTACGGATAAGACCGCCCATCGCGTCACCCTCGGAAACTTTGAGGAACACTTCCATCGCCTTGCGAATGTGGATTGGATTGTAGAAGCGGTTGTGGAAAATCTAGCCATCAAGCAAGACCTGATGGCACGGTTGGAAGCGATCGTCCGTGAAGATGCGGTGATTTCTACAAACACCAGCGGACTGCTGATTCATGCGATCGCTCAAAATCGTTCGGAATCCTTCCGCAAGCGCTTTTTGGGAACTCACTTTTTTCAATCCTCCGCGCTACTTGAAATTACTGGAGCTGATTCCTACCCCAGACACCGATCCGCTCGTGCTGGAGCGGATGCAGGACTTTGGAGAGCTTCATTTAGGCAAAGGCGTTGTGGTTGCCAAAGACACCCCAAACTTTATTGCCAATCGCATTGGCATGTACGTGACGATGCTGGGGCTGCGAGCGCTGACAACCCAAGGCTACACCATTGAGGAAATCGATACGCTTTCAGGACCGCTCGTGGGTCGGCCCAAGTCCGCAACGTTCCGCACGGCAGACTTGGTGGGGTTAGACACGTTGATGTATGTGACGGAAAATCTCTATGCTGCGATTCCTGAGGACGAACGCCGCAATGTCTTTCAAGTGCCGGAGCTTTTGCGGAAGTTGGTGAGCACTGGAACGCTTGGGGCAAAGACAGGCCAAGGATTCTACAAAAAACAAAAGTCTGAGATTCTATCTCTCAATCCGGTGACGTTGGCTTACGAGTCTCCAAAAACGATGAATTTGCCAGGACTGGAACCCATTGGCAAGATGTCAGTATTGGGCGATCGCCTCCGCGCGCTCTACCACGACACGGGACGAGCGGGAACTTTTTTCCGAGACTCTATCCTGGATATTCTCAACTACAGCGCTAACCGCATTCCTGACATTGCCGATAGCACTACCGACATCGATCTCGCGATGCGGTGGGGATTTGGTTGGGATTTAGGACCGTTTGAAATTTGGGATGCACTTGGATTTGAGCGAGTGTTAGGGGATATGAAGGCTGCGGGGATGGTTGTGCCCAATTGGGTGGAGGAGCTGGGCAAAGCAACGGGAGGGGAGCATCAGGTGTTTGTGGCTCCTTGTCCCTTGAAGCGATCGCCGTTGAGTCCCAATATTGACTTGGTGGCGATCGCGGCCAACCCAGCGCTAACGCTTTGGCAAAACTCTGAAGCGGCGTTGCTGGATATAGGCGATGGCGTAGGTCTGTATGAGTTTCGGTCGAAAGGAAATACGCTAAGTCTGAATGTGGTGAAGGGCTTGGGTGAGGTTCTGGATCTACTAGAAACAAATACCCTCAAAGGTTTGGTGATTGGAAATGGGAGCGCCCATTTCTCTGGCGGTGCAAATTTGGCAGAGATGGGGATGATGGCTCAGTCGGGAAGTTTGGATGGGATTGCCAACCTCATCGTCACGTTCCAAACCCTATTGCAGCGGATTTACTACTTCCCCAAACCGATTGTTGCGGCAGTTCGAGGACGGGCATTGGGCGGGGGTTGCGAGTTGGTGATGGCTTGTCCCAATGTGGTTGCAGCGGCTGAAACCTACATTGGGCTTGTGGAAGTTGCTGTCGGTCTGATTCCAGGAGCAGGCGGCATTATGCGGATGACTGCGCGGGTTGCGGAACGATCGGCATCTGAAAGTCCGAGCCATGTCCAGCCTTTCTTAAAAGCAGCTTTTGAAACGATCGCAACAGCTAAAGTATCGAGTAGTGCCTATGAAGGACAAGCCTTAGGGTTCCTGCCGTTTACGACACAGATTCTGATGAATGGCGAGCGCCTTTTAGCCGTAGCCAAATCAACGGTACTCCACCTGGCCGATTCAGGTTATGTTCCACCTCCAGAAATGAATGCCATTCAGGTTTTGGGCCGTCCTGCCCGCGCTCTGCTAGATCTGGGTGCGTATACCTTTGAGCAAGGTGGCTACGCCAGCGAACACGATCGCTACCTTGCAAATCGTCTCGCTTATGTCATGACGGGTGGAGATCTCACAGCTCCAGCGTTCGTCCACGAAAACTACTTACTAGCGCTAGAGCGAGAAAACTTTATCCCCTTATTGGGCTTACCCAAAACTCAAGAACGGGTCGCTCACATGCTCAAAACCAAGAAGCCTCTGAGAAATTAGGAAGGTAAGCATATGAAATCGCAAGATGCTTATATTGTCAGCAGCGTTCGTACTGCGGTTGGGAAAGCGCCACGGGGAACTCTGCACAACATGCGACCCGATGATATGGGGGCGGAGGTGGTAAAAGGAGCGATCGCCCATGTGCCTGGATTGGATGTCAATCAAATTGATGACCTCATCTTTGGCTGTTCGTTTCCCGAAGCAGAGCAGGGCTTCAATATCGGTCGAGTGATTGCCCAACGGGCAGGACTACCGAATTCTGTTCCGGGCTGCACGGTGAATCGCTTTTGTTCGTCTGGGCTACAAACGATCGCAATGGCAACCCAGGCGATTGTGGCAGGTCATTCTGACCTCATTGTGGCAGGTGGGGCGGAGTCGATGAGTTTGATTCCAATGGGAGGACATGTACTATCGCCAAACCCAGACCTTTTAGCCGAAGCGCCTCAGGTTTATCTCAGTATGGGGCTGACGGCTGAAAATGTTGCCCGCGAGTACCATATTTCCCGTGAGGATCAGGATGCGTTTGCTTTGCGATCGCACCAACGCGCTTTAGCCGCAATCCAAGCAGGACGCTTTGAGCGTGAAGTCATTCCGCTCGTGGTTCATGAAACCTCCTACCTCGACGGAAAAGCCCAAAGCACTGAAACTAAATTCTTCGTTGATGAAGGACCGCGAAGCGATACGAGCCTTGAAGCTCTAGCTAAATTACCTGCTGTCTTCCGATTGGGCGGTAGCGTTACGGCAGGGAACTCCTCCCAAATGTCCGACGGAGCAGCAGCGGCAGTTGTAATGGGCGATCGCAAGGTCCGCGAACTGGGTCTAATCCCGATGGGTCGTTTGCTGGGCTATACCGTAACAGGCGTTGTACCAGAGCTAATGGGGATTGGCCCGATTACTGCTATTCCTAAAGTGTTAGCGCAAGTTGGCTTGACCCTTAACGATATTGGTCTTATTGAACTCAATGAAGCCTTTGCGGCGCAAGCTTTAGCTGTTATTCGCAAGCTGGGTCTGAATGAAGATATTGTGAATGTGAATGGAGGGGCGATCGCACTGGGTCATCCTCTCGGTTGTAGCGGCGCGAAACTGACGGCAACGTTACTCCATGAAATGCAGCGGTGCGGTATTCGCTACGGCATGGTGACAATGTGCGTGGGTGGTGGCATGGGGGCGGCTGGCGTATTTGAGAATTTACTGCTTTAAAGTAAGGTCAGCACCCTTTCTTTGACTCCTAGACCTGCTCTGTAGAGAAGCTTGGCTAGCAGTTGATGGGTACCTTCTAGTCGTTTGAGTACCTGTTGAACTTCTTCTGGGGTGAGGACTGTGGACAGATGCTTGGATTGCCTTGCGCACTGCATCAATGGATTCAGACAAGGGTTGCTTGAGCACATGGCGATAGAGAAATAGAAGTGCGCTAAGGGCTTGATTTTGGGTTGATGCAGCGACGTTGCCTTCAACGGCAACGCCGTTTAACCTCGTTCTTGAAGCGAACCCCTGATGGAGCTGGTGCGATCGCCACATCCTTAAAATTGCTGTCGGAACTGGCGTAGTAAGCAATCCCCCGACTGAAGTACGGGGGCTTTAGCCCTCTAGCTAAGCTGCCTGTATAGGACAACAGAGCACGGAGCTTTCAGGGTGGCTTACGACACCCCCAAGAATACGAACCATCAGCGAACCGTTTAGGTCTGCGTCGCCATGCCATCCACAATGACCGCACTTAAAGCGTTTCCCAGATCTCAGACCAATATGTAAACACTGGTGGCAAGTTTGACTCGTATAGGCTGGGTTGACCTTAACAACCGGAATTCCAGCTTGTATGCCTTTGTATTCCAGCATCCAGCGCAACTGATAGAACGCCCAACTATTAGAGCGACGACGTTCCGTCTTGGTTCGGGGCTGCTTGTTGGTGCGATTCCTGATTCCGGTCAGGTCTTCAATGGCAACGGCTGCGTTTTGTTCTTTGGCTCGCTCAATGATTCGTCTACTAATGTTGTGGTTTACCCAGCGCTGAAATTTCTGCTCTCTGCCCGACAGTCGTTTCAGGACGCGCTTTGCGCCTTTCGTACCTTTCGATTGCAGCGATGCTCTAACGCGGCTAAACCGATCCCGAACCTGAGTTATTTGCTTTCCACTAAACTTCTCTCCCTCCGAAGTTACGGCAATATCTGTACGACCAAAATCAACCCCAATCACGTTATCCACTTTGATTGGATCGGGCGCTTCATCGCTGACCTGAATGTTGATGTAATAGCTGCCATCTCTGCGTTTGGCCAATACCGCAGCAGTCGGTTTTCTCCCTTTGAGCTTGCCAATCTGATAATTAGCCAGCATCAACGGGATATGTTCCCGACCACCAATCAGGGTTAGGCTGACTGTGCAGTCCTTCTCCCGAAACGCAAAAATCCGAGCATCGTAGTCCACCGAAGTGGGCTTAAACTCTCGGACTGGCTTCTTGTGCTGCTTAGCTGCTTTACGGGCAGCGCCAACACGGGCACAAGCTCTTACAGCCAGGTTTGCACTCAATTCAAACCGACCGCGCAATTGCTCATAAATTTCAGCCTGAATCCGTGCCTTGTTAGTTACGGTTGGCTTAACGGCTTCATTAGCAAAATTGCATCCATCGGCAAACGCCTTGAGTGTTGCCTCAATCATGGCGACTTGCTCAACAC
This sequence comes from Acaryochloridaceae cyanobacterium RU_4_10, assembly GCA_012032135.1. Taxonomy (GTDB): domain Bacteria; phylum Cyanobacteriota; class Cyanobacteriia; order Thermosynechococcales; family Thermosynechococcaceae; genus JAAURS01. The sequence continues at coordinate 8,759 of JAAURS010000096.1, forward strand.
TAGGTTGAAGCTTACAAACGACTGTAAGAGTTTGTTCCATTCCATGATTATGTCACATGTGATAGCGAGTTGCACTTTGAATAAAATATTACGGACGGCTAAAGCCGCTATGTCGTTTTCCTCCCGCGCTGAAGCGACGGGGCTTCCAAACTCAGGAGGCTACGTGACTCGTGCATTAGCATCTGGACTCAGCGAAAGTGTCTCCATTGTTGCTACTGACCTCAATCAAGCGATGCTGGACCAAGCCTCTGCAATTGGCACAAAGCGCTCGGTCAAGTGGCATCGTGGTTAGGTGAAGCCACTGATATTGCGGCAACTGCGATCGCTGAACGATTTGGTTTGCAGGTGGTTGAGGGTAAGATCCAAGCACATGTTGTTAGTATCGAAAACTGCTTACTTCACCCTTTCACGGAGAACGGCTCAAAACCTACGGTCAGGCGATTTGCGACATTACCCGTCAGGTCACAGAACAATGGCAACCTGGAGAAATTTTGTCAATAAGGTCCGCAACTCAAGCAATATCCCTCAAAGTCATTATGCGAACTGTGTTCAGGGTTTACAAAGGAAAAAAAGCAGAGAAATTAGAACATCATCTCAACCAGTTCTTAGAATTCTTCGATCGCCCTTTGAATGCAGCTTTTGCATTTATTCCGGTTTTGCAAAAAGACTCGGAGCCGTTGAGTCCTTGGGGTGCAGTGGTCAGACAACGAGAAATTATCAATCAGCTCCTTTTCTCAGAGATTCAGGAACGACGAGCAAAACCCGATCTACTAGGAGAGGATATCCTCAGCCTGATGCTGACAGCAAAGGATGAAGAGGGGCAATCCATGACGGGCTGGGAGTTACGTGACGAGCTGATGACACTGCTCTTTGCCGGACATGAAACTACAGCTACTGCGATCGCATGGGCGATGTACTGGATTCACCGTCAGCCAGAAGTGGGCCAAAAACTCCGCAAAGAACTGGATGAACTAGATGAAAATACCGACCCCGTTGCGATTGCTCGGTTACCCTACTTGAGCGCCCTCTGCGATGAAACCTTACGGATTTATCCCGTGGGGCTATTTACTTTTTTCAGAGTGCTCAAAACTCCTTGGACATTGATGGGCCAAAATTTTGAAGCAGGGACCCAATTCAGCCCCTGCATTTACTTACTTCACCATCGTCCAGACCTATACCCAGAACCAGACCAGTTCCGCCCAGACCGCTTTCTAGAGCGACAATATTTACTCTATGAATACATCCCGTTTGGGGGCGGAAATCGCCGCTGTTTGGGGATGGCTTTTGCACTGTTTGAGATGAAGCTGGTCTTAGCCACAATTCTGTCTCAATGGCAACTCCAACTCACGAGCGATCGCCCGATCCATCCGATTCGGCGCGGATTCACGATCGCTCCAGAGAAAGGAGTCCCGATGCGAGTTTTAGAAAGAAGAGTTTAACTCTTCATCAACGCTTCGCCTTTGCGGTATAACTCCCGTGCGTAATCCGTCCAAGTACCTTGTCCCCAATACCGGAAACAGCTTGTCTGGACTAACAAGGTATAGAGCAATGCCTCTAAATAATCTTGTCGCTGGGTCACCGATGGATCTTGCCGAACCTGGGGATCGTATTTTTCATGGAAGTTGGCACTGAGCTGGTTCATGGGCTCTAGAACGTTCTCATAACCTTGGACCCAACTCAAATTGTTGGTCCAGGATGCACCATCATATGGAATTGGTGGTCTGTGGCTTTGAGTTCTGCGATCGCCTTTTCCACAGCTTCTGGCGTTGCGTTGTCTGGATTGACCCGCTGCCAGATTTTGTGTTGTTGTACGGCCTGACAGACTGGGAAATCATCTGGACTGACCCCTGCTGCCTCAATCAGTTCCAAGTATTCCGTCCCATTAAAACCCGCCACAGCACTTTGATCCCGGATTTCCGGCCAAGGTCTGGGATAGTCGCGGGGAAACTCATTCATCATGACGCCACCATTTTCGCCATCGGCAATTTGGGTGACACAGGAGGGGACCATAACATTCCCGATTTTCTGTTTGCCCAATCCCTTAGATTCGTAATAGGGCTGCATCTGAGCTACCAGTTTGGTATCCGAGCCTTGGGTTTTAATCAGGGCCGTAATACTAATGGTTTCGCCCTTTGAATTCCGCGCAACCAAACGGTTTGGGATATATTTTTGCGCTTGACTCAAGCCAGACCCACCTGGATTTTCTAGAGAATGCTCCTGCACCATTAGCCAGCGATAGCCACATTCCTTAAGCGCTTTAATATATTCGTAAAGCGTATCCGGGTGATTGGGCATGTGCATTTCTGGCGGAGAAAACCCCTTCACCCGTCTGAGGGCATCAAAACCAAAAATAGAAGCAAAATGGTGCTGCCAAGCCTGAATGTGGAGCTTAACGTCGGGAATGGGTGTGGATGGAACCACAGCATGGCTCCACATGGTACCCAGCCATTCTACATAGGGTTGGTATTTGGCATTACAGGTAATATTTTCAGCTTATCCAGAATGTCATTCCGGCCCATCTGCTGGAAGCCCCAGAGCAAATTACCAGAGTAATCCAGCATAATTCGCGGGCTACAGCCTTGGTCAACGAGTTCTGGGACAAAGTCGCCCATGCGACTGTAACACCAGGCAAAGACACTGGCGTTGTGATTATCGCCTTCGCCTTGGTTGTCAAACATATTCTGCAAATTGCAGATCAAGCTACCATTGCCCCAGCAGGGATTGTGGGTTGGTGCATGTGGAGCGCACAGGCAAACCCCGCCGTAATGTCTTCTAGGCGTAGGTTCGTCTTGAGGAGAAAAACTGGCTCGTTGTGGTTTGTTACCGCAGCAATATCGGATTCCCATCCAGAAATATTAGGCAATCCAGCGCGAAGCTCTTCTAATTTGGAGGGGGAGGGAGCAATTGCAATCATCTGCATATCCTTTGATGTGAGTAGGTCAAAATACTTTAAAAGAAAAATTTCGACCAACTCACCTATAACACGATCCCCACTTGAGTATCCAAAGTTTCCGATCGCAAATCGCGCATAAAAAATAAAGTCTACCAATCCGAATTAATGTCTGCATTAATTCGCGTTGGTAGACCTTGGTTCTATAGCTGCGGTTTCAACCGCCAAACTTTGACTTAAGGACGCGTCCGTCGTCTCCGTTGCTTCCGTTTTGCAATCGCTTTGCGCTTGCGTTTTTCAATGGGCGTTTCAAAGTGACGATGTTTTTTCATGTCAGGGAAAATGCCCGCCTTGGACACTTCTCGCTTAAAGCGACGCAGCGCTGATTCAATACCTTCGCTTTCTCCAGGAATTACTTGGGTCATTCCATCTCCTTTTCTGAATTGACTGTTTAACCAATAAACGGCGGATTGAGATCCGTCTTAGAAACAAAAAGGCAGACACAAAGCCTGCCCTCAAGACCTTAGCGTTGAGTCCTAAGTCTCAATTCTTAGTAGCGACGACTGGCAGAACGATTGTCATTCCCCCAACCTCCCCCAAAAGATTTTTTCTCTTCACGGGGTTTAGCTTTATTCACCTTTAAGTTACGACCCATCCACTCAGCACCATCCAGTGCTTCAATGGCGGCGGTTTCCTCTGCTTCAGTACTCATTTCAACGAAGGCAAACCCGCGAAATCGACCTGTTTCCCGATCGTAGGCAACTGAGCACTTTTGACCGTACCGTATTCCGCAAAGGCTTGGGTCAGATCGTCCTGCGTAACATCGTAGGATAAATTGCCGACGTAAACGGACATAACGATTCTCCAAAATCAGATGAAATTAAAAGTTAGATTCGGAGAAACGCTTATCAAACGACTTACACATACCGAAAATAATCTCCACCCTAAATTTTAACACAGCATCGGTCAAAATAAGTATTTTGAAATCGCTGAATCCGTTTCTGGTACTCAAGGAGGCGCAAAACGGCATCCCTCAAAAACGCGATCGAGCAGAGCAATCGCTGGAACAGAACTCACCCTTGACGGTGACCGAGGGCTACTTTTGCACGCTCTTGCGGATAATCTTTGGGCTCAGATTGAGGAACGGCATCTAAGGCAATCAGTTTGCCCTCTTTCCCAATCCGAAATGTTTTGCCGCGCCAGGAAATGCGATCGCCAATTAGTCCATAACTCCATAGTCCAAAGCTGAGCAAATCTCGCAATGGAATCAACCAGAATAGTTTTTTGGCCACAGTGTCTTGGAGCGATTTGACGCCTATGACCCAGCCCATTAAGAGTCTGGCAAGCCAGGTGAAGGCTAGAATGCTCCAACTAAAAGATGAACCGTGGTTAAGGAGGACAAACAAAAGGCTGAGGGGAATGCCATGACCTAAAAACAATCCCAAATATCCAGAGAAGCTAGCAGCTCTGGTGCAACGATTCCATCGCGTTTGATGTTGAACGAGATCGACCCAGTTGTCTGTATCTAGCGTATGTTCCACAACATAGTCTGACAGGACAACTTTGTATCCGGTCTTTGCGGCGAGGTTGCCCATCATAAAATCATCTGCTAGATAGTCGCAAATCGCCTTCAATCCACCCATCTTTTGCAAAACCGTTTGCCGGATCAAGATGCTAGAGCCCATCGCAAACTTGAGCCAACCTAACTGACGGGCAACTAATACATTGGCATGGAAGTCCGTAGAAATGGAGAGGGCTTCTAGGGCTGCGATCGGATTTTGGACCCGCGATCGATAGAGGCAGGTCACAACCCCAGTCTTCAAATGTTGCATGGGCTGTACGATGCGCCGCAGATAATCAGGACCCACCTTGATGTCACTGTCAGAAATGAGTAACAGGTCGTAAAGAGCATAAGGCTCTATATTGGCGAGGTTACTGACTTTTAGATTGGTGCCAATGGTTCGCTCATCCACGACCAGGCAAATATCAATTCTGGGAAAATCACGGATGATTTGATGGAGGGTCGGGATTGCTGGGTCGGCAGCGCTCCTGACACCAAAGATAATTTGATAAGTAGGGTAATTTTGTTGGCAAAAGGATGCGAGATTTGTGTAAGAATCGCTATCTAGTCCGCAAATGGGTTTCAGAATAGAGATGGGAGGATAGAAGGCTGGGTTAATAACTTGGGGGCGGGCAAAAAACGCAATGCTTGCATAAATGGCATAGCTGTAATAGAAAACAGCTATGATGCATAAAATTAAAACTAAGACAATCATCGGTGTGTCAAACCTCTGTCTGTCTTAGGGTTAGGTTTCTGGAAGGTAAATTCAAAACCAGCGAACAAAATCATTAATGGTTCAGGTTCCTTTGTTAATTCTTGCGCTGCGAGCGCTCAACAATGGGCATCAAGGGGTAACCCGTTAGACCCTCCGGTCAACTTTAGTGTTCCGCCTTTTGAATGAAGGTTACGTTAAAGATCATCATCCTAAAGACATATCTTTTGCTTCAGCTAGTTTAAATCCCAGTGTCCTGTTTGTCTCGTGTCATTTGTCAATCATGGTTTCCATTGCTCGTAAAACGCTATTTCAAGATCTGATGCAATTTTTAGTGGCTCAGGCTGGAATTGTGTTTTCAGTGAGTTTGGTCTCAGTTCAGATTGGTTTGTTCTATGGGTTTACTCGCTCCAGCAGCACCATCGTCGATCGTTCCCAAGCCGATCTTTGGGTGGTGTCTTCTAAATTGCAACACCTAGACCTAACGTTACCCATTCCCTATAGGCATCGTTCTGGGGCACAGAAGATTTCGGGGGTTGAGCGTGCAGAGGCTTTTATTTTTCAGAGCGTTGTTTGGCAGCAGTCTACCCATCCCATTGCTCCCGTGACCGTGATTGGTTTTGAGACGGGGTCTCAGTTATTTTCGCTCTCCCCC
>JAAURS010000097.1 GCA_012032135.1 Acaryochloridaceae cyanobacterium RU_4_10
CCTATTCCCTCGTGTGCCTTGGTCCAGTCTCAGCCTGGGCAGGTACGATAGCGGTCTCGAGTACTAGAGTTTTGAGTTCTTTTGCCAACTGAAGCGATTCATTAATTTTCGTAAAAAAACCTCTTGGAATAGAGGTTTTTTGTATAAATAAAATTTAGTCTTGTATCTATAAATCTTTTAACCATAAAAGACTTGATACACTAAGAGTCTTCAAAACCTGATGAATCCTTAACCTGAACCACTAAATCAGGCAATCCTTCAAGTTTTTCCATCGGTTCAATTCCATCTGTCAGTGGAACAAAAAGCGTTAATCCATGTGGAATACACACTACATCAATTGGAGTTGTACCAATCAACTCGCCATCCAGCACTACTTTTTGAGGCGGATTTGTAGAAACTTTAAAACGACTAGACCTTAAATAACCAATGTCGTCTCGTTCTGTTGCAGTACCGCTAGAAGCAGATTGAAAGAGTTGATAGGCTGCCGCAACAGCCCCTACCTTATTTGCTGGAGCAACAATGGTTACATCTAGCAGACCATCATCCACCACAATGCCTGCGGAGCCTTGAGCTAAAATTGAGGTGGGTGGTGCTGCATTGGCTACTGTTACCGCTGCTGCTGAAACCGTCACGACCTTATCATCTGTTTCAATGTTCACCTCAAACGTCTCCATATTTTGCAGTTCCTGGAGACCTGCTAGTACATAAGCTAGCATCCCAAAGCGATTTTTTTGCTTCGCGATCGGCTAATTCAACTGTTTCTGCCTCAAATCCAATCCCTGCTAGTAAAACCATTGGTTGACCGTTGCAAGAAGCAGCATCTACTTTTCGAATTGCACTCTGCAAAATTGTATGACAAGCTGCATCAATTGTGTCTGGGATGCCCAGTGCTGTTGCAAAAGCATTGGCTGTACCTCGTGAAATAACGCCAAGAGGAATATCAGTCCCAATCACAGCCGCAGCCGCAGCCGACAAAGTGCCATCTCCACCCGATACAAGAATGGCCTCTACACCACGCTCAACGGCCTTATGCGCTAGCAAGTCTGCGCCTATCTCTGGCGTTGTCAAGCAAATATCCAGTTCCAGTTTAGTCTCTAGAATCGCCCGAATTTGAGACAAATCTCGATCTGGGTCGCTTTGACCTGCAACAGGATTAAATATCAAGCAAGCCGATTGAAATTCAACAATTTGTGGATTTTCTAGCATAAGGATCCCTTTTTTAGTTTCAAAATAGCAGAACTGGAACCCATAGTCATACTGATTTAATGAGAATCTTTACATATTTCTCGCTCTATCAAATTATTTACAATTTGTACGCGAAACTATTTAACTTGATAGATCTTTTTTGCATCGTTTGATAGATTGAAATAATTTTTGATCGGGTTAATTTGAATGTGGTTATCTTTATGTTAGCTCGATTTGAAAAATATTTGAATTCAGATTGTGTTTTTCAAAATAACCTATCAAAGTTAGATTTTAGGTCAAAGTATATGGCCATTGCAAGCGTGCTACACCGCGTAATTTCTTGTAGTGCAATAAATTATTTAGTGAACAACCGAACAAAAAAGTATTATTGTACGTATTTTGTAGCGTTTTTAGGGATTGGAATAGCTGTATTGCAAATACAGAAGACTCAGGCAATAGCTAGGGTAGAAATAATAAAGATAGCTCAAAATATTTCAGTTTTGATACAAGGTAGCAAAAACTCAAGTATTTGGGGTTCTGGGGTAATAATTAGACGCAATCAACAAGTCTATACTGTTCTAACATCTCGACATGTGATTGAAGTTGCAAAGAAGCTTCAGGTGGTAGCCTCAGATCGAAAAGTCTATGCTATCAACCCAGAGTCAGTTCGATCTCTCCCAGACGTAGATCTAGCGTTGATTCAGTTTAGGAGCGCCCAATTTTATAGCGTTGCTAAGACAGGAAACGCTGCTCACAGTTCAACGGGCACTGTGAGTTTTGTGGCAGGTTTTGCAGGGACAACGTCAGACCTGTCTAAACCAAGCTTTTATTTTAACTCTGGTAAGGTTATTGTTAATGAAGCTCGTTCCTTAGGAGATGGCTATTCACTGGGCTACAATAATGTTTCACTATCGGGTATGAGCGGCGGACCAGTGCTTAACGAGAAGGGGGAATTGATTGGCATTAATGGACTGGGTAACAGTACGGCAAAAATATCTAAGAATGCTCCGCTCAAAGGAAATTATTTCTCTATTCCTACAAGTGGATTGGCTTATGCCATTCCAATAAGCACTTTTTTTCATATAGTGCCTCAAATAAATAAATCCTCAACATTCTCCCTTGCTAGCATTCCAAGAACTTCAAATCTACAGGCATATGATTATTTCTTACAAGGCAAAGAAAAAAGAAAGTCAGGCAATTTCAAAGGTGCGATCGCAGATTTTACGAAAAACATTCGCACTCATCCAAACAATGCGCTTGCTTATAGCGATCGCGGTTTTGCTCGCGATAAGCTAGGTGACTATCGGGGAGCAATCCAGGATTATACCCAAGCGATTCGACTCCAGTCCAAATGATGCGGATGCTTACTACAAGTCTGGGTGCTCGTGCATCGCAAATTAGGTGACTATCGGGAAGCAATTCAGGATTATACCCAAGCGATTCAACTCAATTCCCATGATGCGGATGCTTATGTGGGACGGGGAAACGTTCGAAGCGATTTGGGTGACTATCGGGGAGCAATTCAGGATTATACCCAAGCGATTCAACTCAATCCAAATCATGGTCTTGCTTATTACAATTGTGGGAATGCTCAGTATCAGTCTGGTGATGTGCAGGGCGCAATAAATAACTTTCACAAGGCTGCTTCACTCCTTCAGCTACAGGATAACCCGTTGCTCTATCAAGAAATTCAATCTATTCTTCAAAGACACAAGCAATAGACTACACAGCTCAGGATAAACTAATTGTTAAAGAGGAGAAAGTTTTAAACCTTTATTAAAGAATAGAACGCCTGGTGGGATGAATTGGTGGAGCAAACGTTTCATCAAAAGAGCTGACAACATGCCTACGGAGCAGGACGAACAGCGCATCTGAAATCACTCAGCGATAGATTGTTGTTCATTTCGTCCTCATAATCATTGCATGGAAGTCATTGCATGGAAGCAGGCAAAATTTTTTCGTCGTCTTTTCCATTGCCTACTAAACTGCCAACCCTCAACTCATGTTGCCCTGTGCCATATAGAGTGGTCAGATTGTATTTTTGAGAACCTTATTCACAACCCAAAAAGCATTGAATCAAAAGATTGATATACCGCAAAACTGTACTCCAACTCTGTTGCAAAAGTATTTCTAGGAGTTTGCTAAACTATAAAGGCACCCGAACAATTGTCTCACCATCATCAAGGTTTAGCATGTCTCCAAGCGCTGCACTGCTGTCTCAAGAACTTCCCAAACTGGATTATTCCGTCAGCCGCGATCGCTTTGATGAAAGCTGGCGCGCGCCCCTCTCCACACTTTTGGGGCTGGGTCGAGCCGCAGGTGCGGACCTGGTCGAGTTTTTTTTGGAACGGGTCAACTATATCAGTTGTCTCGCAGAAGATGATTCCATCACCAGCCTCTCGCCACGCCTTTCAACGGGGGCGGGGGTAAGGGTGTTCCGTGGCAATGCAGACTGTTACGTCAGCACCAATGACCTCAGTTTTGCTGGGTTGAAGCGATCGCTGGAAAAAGCCTTGTCCATCATGGGCCTCACGCTCCCTGGTCCCGCATCCTTCGTTCCTGAAATCAATCTAGAACTGTTGCGAGACTACGCTACAGTTCGCAACAAAAATGGCTGGCTCTCCGGCTGTAGCTCCATGCAGGAAATGAGTGAAGTCCTGCTAGCAGCCAACGCCCATCTCCAACAAAAAGCTCAACACATTCGATCGCGTCGAGCCACTTATTTTAGAGATTGGCAAGAAGTCCTCGTGGCTGCCAGCGACGGCATCTTTGCCCGTGATATTCGACTCACTCAGTCCGTGGGTTATAACCTCTTGTGCCAAGACGGAGAAGATCGGACCTCCATCGGCAAACGAGTAGGGGCAACCTACAGCCCAGAATTCCTCCGAACTTGGGATTATGCTGCCGACGCGGAAGACGTATCTCATTCCGCAGCCCAAATGCTGCACGCCGACTACATTGAATCTGGAACGTATCCCGTTGTGATGGCCAACGAATTTTGGCGGTGTTATTTTCCATGAAGCCTGCGGTCACTTACTGGAAACCACTCAAATCGAACGCAAAACAACCCCCTTTGCCGAGAAAAAAGGCGAAAAAAATTGCCCACGAAAGCTTGACGGCCTGGGATGAAGGACTCACCGATCGCGCTTTTGGGACCATCGACATGGACGATGAAGGGATGCCCGTCCAGCGCACCCTTCTGATTGAAAATGGCATCTTGAAGAATTTCCTTAGCGATCGCGCTGGAGCGTTACGCACGGGCAATCCTCGCACCGGAAGCGGACGACGACAAAGTTATGCCTTTGCTGCAGCCAGCCGAATGCGAAACACTTATATTGCGGCGGGGAACTACACCACGGCAGATATTTTTGCTTCTATTGACAAAGGAATTTACTGCAAAAAAATGGGGGGTGGCAGCGTTGGGCCAACGGGACAATTCAACTTTGCCGTAGATGAAGCCTATCTCATTGAAAATGGCAAAGTGACAAAACCTCTTAAGGGCGCAACCCTGATTGGAGAAGCCACCGAAATCATGCACAAGATTTCGATGTGTTCTAACGATCTGGGTTTGGCTGCTGGGAATTGTGGCTCTATCAGTGGAAGTATCTATGTCACAGTTGGACAGCCCCACATCAAGGTTGATTCCATCACTGTTGGTGGACGATAACCCAGCCCTACAATTGCACAATTGGGTCTGCGATCGCCTATCTTCTGCTTCCTTTCTTCGGTCGTCCTTTCTCCACCAACCTTCACTTCAATCGCTCCTGTGCCCATGACTGGGTGCTGGAGCAAGCAGAATGGGGCGATGGGGTGGTGCCCAGTTGGCTGAGTATTTGGCCCGAGCCCAGCCGAGATTGCGCGGATTTACCCGACCCAACCTGTTTCGGATGCGCCAATTTTATGAGACTTACCGTCAGGAACAATGGTCGAAGCGGGGGTTGGAGCGTCAGTTCAAAGCAGCGTTGTTTGAATGCAGTGTGGAGTAAAACTCTAACCCCAGATTCAGAACATTTCCCAAGCGCTCACCAACCCGTAATGGTTCATGACGATCGCCTATGCGTCAAAATGACAGACGGACGTTTCATTGACGCTTGGAGAGAATCACCATGCCCAATTGGGTAGACCCCCGCATCAAGCTATTATCTCAACCTCAAACTTTATGGATTTTGTGCTTGGGGTGGCTTTGCGCGATCGCCGTCGTCACCCTCTTCTGGGGCATCGGAGACATTGGCCTGATTGACGAAACCGAACCTTTATTTGTCGAGGCGTCCCGTCAAATGCTAGTGACGGGAGATTGGATCACCCCCTACTTTGATAACGTCACCCGCTTCGATAAGCCCCCGCTAATTTACTGGCTCATGGCGCTTTCTTTTAAAGTTTTTGGCATTAACGAATGGGCCGCTCGAATTCCTTCTGCGGTCGCCGCTCTAGCCATTGTACTGTTGAGCTTCTATACCCTCCAGCAACATAGTCCCCTTCTCAGTCCCGCCAAACCATCACCGAGCCATCATTCCCAACGTCCTTGGTTAGCCGCTTGGCTGGGAGCAACCATGCTCATGCTCAACCTCAATACCTACTTTTGGGGAAGAACAGGCTATGCGGACATGCTCCTTATGACTTGTATGGGAGGCGCGCTCCTTGCTTTTTTTCTGGGATATGCCCAGACCAAACTCAGCCTACAACAGCGATGGTATGGTGCATTCTATGTATTGTTGGCATTAGCGATCCTAACCAAAGGCCCCGTTGCAATCCTATTGCCAGCCCTTATTATTGGCGGATTTACCCTGTATGTCGGGAATCTGCGTCAAGTGCTCCAAGAAATGCAGATCCTGCGGGGTACGTCGATCGTTCTGCTTATCGCGTTGCCTTGGTTTATTTTAGTAACCCTAGCCAACGGTGAAGCCTTTCTTGGCAACTTCTTCGGCTACCACAACCTCACTCGCTTTTCGAGCGTCGTCAACGCCCATTCCGGCCCTTGGTACTTTCATTTCCTGGTCATCTTAGTCGGATTTCTACCTTGGTCCGCTTACCTCCCCGCCGCAATGTTTAGAACCCAACCCTGGCAGCGCAAACAATGGCAACAGCGATCGCGTTCAGAACAACTGGGTCTATACGCAACAATTTGGTTTGCAGTGATTCTAGGCTTTTTTACCGTTTCAGTCACAAAATACTTCAGCTACACCTTACCCCTCATGCCCGCCGCCGCTATTTTGGTCGGGCTCCTATGGACAGAGGATATTTCAGAGCAATCTACTCACCCTCCTCAAAGATGGAATCTCAGTCGTGGGTTCAATCTTGCGTTAATGGGCGTGATGTCTTGGGCCTTATTTAATTGTCCTGGCTGGTTGCACAGCGATCCTTGGATGCCCAAACTGGGCGAGAAAATTGCTGCCGCTCATATCCCGGCAGTAGGGGGAACTTTGTGGGCGATCGCCCTCGTTGCCTCTATCCTTTGCATTCTGCGGCGCAGTAATGGGCTGTGGTTGGTGAATGCGATCGCATTTTTATTCTTCATTGGGGTTGTGTTGCACCCTGCCGTATCCATTGCGGATCGAGAGCGCCAGCTTCCCCTGCGCGAACTCGCCCAAACTGCTGTTGCCGAACGAAAAGCCAACGAAGAACTCATCATGATTGGGTTTCGCAAACCCAGCCTCGTTTTCTACACCCAAAAGCATGTGGAATATATAGAAGACCCAAAACAGTTGCAACCTTACCTCAAGCAATCCAAACTAAGAACGCCGTTTATTATTACAACGCCCGCACTTCTAGAACGGACCGGACTGCTACCCGATCGCTATCAAACCCTCCAGCAGTCTAGCGTCTACACCCTGGTTCAACTTAAAAATAAACCCTGACAGAGCAATGCATTTCTTCAAAAGAAAGAGCGCTACAAAACCGCAGCGCTCCTTTAAATTTGCCACTCTTCAATCCCCCTGAAAGTGACGAAAACTGAAATAAATGGATGCAAAGAAAAGACGACTTATCCAGCTAAGTCGTTGTATCCTTCTTCTCCGTGCTCGTTAATATCTAGACCTTGATACTCTTGCTCGGGCTTGACCCGCAGGCCAATCGTTGCATCCAAAATCTTCAGCAAAATAAACGTTCCAACTCCTGCAAAAACGTAAGTAATCCCAATTCCCGCAAGTTGTTTGACCAATTGACCGGGATCGTTCCCAACAAAGAGCTGACCCGTTTCACCAAATAGAAGACCATTGGCTCCAGCAGAGTTAGCAAACTTCGTCGCAAAAACCCCAGCCAAAATAGCACCGCAAGTTCCGCCAACCCCGTGAACGGGGAAGGTATCAAGGGAGTCGTCAAACTGGAGTTTTGATTTTAAACTCACCGCAAAGAAACAGGCCGTTGCCGTCAGCGCACCAATTAACAAAGCGCCTAAAACCGTTACAAAACCAGCCGCTGGCGTAATACCCACTAGCCCTGCCACTGCCCCCGTTGCAATACCCACTGCTGTAGGCTTGCCTTTCAAAACCCATTCCAGAACAATCCACGCTAGCGCAGCACCTGCAGTAGCCGTGTTGGTATTCACAAAGGCAACCGTTGCCAACGGGCCTGAAACAGCTAGAGCGCTTCCTGCATTAAATCCAAACCATCCAAACCACAGCAACCCCGCACCCAATAAAATAAAGGGCACATTGTGGGGGGGTTTGAGTTGATTGGGAAATGTTTTCCGGGGGCCAATCACCCAGGCGGCAACCAGTGCAGAAACCCCTGAGCTAATGTGTACCACCGTACCCCCTGCAAAGTCGAGGGCACCTAGACCGCCATTAAGGCCAATTAGACCGCCTATCCCCCACACCATATGGGCAAGCGGCGCATAAATAAACGTCGACCAAAGAATCACAAACCAAAAGTAGGCTTTGAAACTAATCCGCTCCACAATCGCTCCAGAAATCAGTGCTGGAGTGATAATGGCAAACATGGCCTGATAAATCATGAAGGCCATGTGCGGAATGGTTGGAGAGTAAGAACCCGCACCTTCTGTAGGGGCTCCTTTTGTTGCATCCACAAAGAGCGCACCCACATTTCCAATGGCATCAATGGCTGCTTTGGGAATGTAGTACCCTGCATCACCTGTAACGCCATTTAAACCGAGCCACTGTAAGCCGCCAATAAAACTATTACCTGGTGAGAAGGCTAGACTGTATCCCCACAAAATCCACGTCACACCCACAATAGCCATGAGCACAAAGCTCATCATGAAGGTGTTGAGAACGTTGCGGGAGCGAACAAAACCACCATAGAAAAATGCAAGACCGGGCGTCATCAACAACACAAGGGCTGCTGAGACAAGCATAAAGGCTGTATCTCCGGTATCCTGAGGACTCTTAGGCGCATCGGCCCAAGCCATACCTGAGAAAAGCACAAGAAGAAGAGGGGCTAATAAGCCCACAGTTAACAGTCTTCGGTACACTGTTCAGTTCCTTTTCGTCTGAGAAATCTTGAGGATTGAAAATTAAATTCCCTTAGATTAAGGCATTAGAACAAAGAAGAAAACCAGATTTTTGTATCGAGCAATACAATTTCTCGATACACCTCCTCAGACTCTATTCGACCTGACACGCAAAACGCTTGATGCAAAACTCTTTTGGGCTGAAAGCTCGTGAAACGTCTCTCTTCAACGCGATCGTCCTTCTCTATCAAAAAGGGAATACATACACATCCCTATTGTTTAGGATTGTTGAGCGTTTTCATCCCCCATCGCCAACAATACCTTCAAAACACCTTTCCGCTGAGCGTGGGCAAAAGCCTTCAGTCCTTCAGAAAGAGGATACCTTGCCTGAATCAGAGGCGAAACATCTACTTTGTTTTCTGCTAATAGCTTGAGTGCTTCTGGAAAAGGGCCGCAGCGCGAACCGACCAAGGTAATTTCATCCACCACTAAGGCCGAAGCATCGATACTGAGTTTCCCCGCATAAGTACTTTTGAGGACCAAAGTACTGCGCGGACGCAGGGCGCGAAGGGCGATCGCAAAGCCTTCTGGGTTTCCAGTACATTCCACCGATACATCGAAAGTCCGGTCTTGAACTGCGTCTGCAAATCCAGTCCTAATTCCCCTAGCTTCTAAGTTTGCCAACTTTTCTGAATGCCGCCCTACGGCCAACAGATCGCATCCCGTCAAAGCAAGGGTTTGCGCTACGAGTTGTCCTAGTTTGCCGTCTCCAATCACTAGAACGCGATCGCCCCCGTGCAGTTGCACTTGCTGCTGAATCTCTAAGGCTGCTGCTAACGGTTCTGTAAACGTTGCCGCATCTGTGGAAACCGTTTCAGGGACTAGATATAGATTTTTCTCTGGCAAACAAAGATAGTCCGCAAACGCCCCATCCCGATTCACGATTCCCAAAACCGTCCGGTTTTCACAGTGGGTTGAGTTGTCGCTCAAACAAAAGCGACATTGTCCGCAGGTGGCATTGATTTCTCCTACCACCCGTTGCCCAATCAGATGCTCGGGTCCTCGATCGACTACCCCTACAAACTCATGCCCCAAAACTCCGGCATAGGGGTAATACCCCCGCAGGAGTTCGAGATCTGTGTTGCAAATGCCAGCTTGAAGTACCCTGACCCGCGCCTCTCCTGCGATCGGTTCGGGGATAGGCAAGTCACGACGCAGTTGCAGTTGTCGGTCTGCGAGCCAAAGTCCCTTCATCGAGTTTTAAAAAATAGGCTGTCCGGGAGCATCGCTAGGAGGTGGAGAGGCTTCAGGCAGGGTGGGTTTTGCCACTGAGTCTGTAACTGAATCTGTCACTGAAGCGGTATTGAGATAGTCATTCATATCAATATAGTGCTCGGCATTACTCGTGCTGGAACTGGAGGCGCTTTCATTCAACGGTGGACCTGCCTGTGCCCTGACATCCATTAATCGAGTAAGGGTTAACCAGGGATCGCTGCCGTGCTTGAGGGTAAATAAAACTCCGGTGCAAGGCCCCCCTTTTTCATTTGTCCCACAAACGATGGGTTGATTGTTGGCTACCCCTGTGGTCAAGTAATTGAGCTTGCCCTCCTTGTAATACTGCTGAAATTTAGGAGAAACGACCTGACAGCGATACTGGGGTGGATATTCTCCGCCAAAGGCATCGGAGACCCAACGAATAACTGGAATATTCCCTCGAGTGGTTTGGGCTAGCGTTGCTGGAACCCCTTGATGCACACCACAGGTGAACTTAACATCGTCTGCACGGGCAGGAATAGCAACAAGCACAGAGAGTGCAGTTACACCCGTAAATAAAGAAAGCGAAGCAGTAGAAACAAAAGATGAGGGGTTCATACAGGTCCTGTGTGTGGCGATCGGCAAATGAGGGAAAAACCTTACCATAATCCTCTGCGAGGCTGTGAGTCAGGCTGGCTCATATAGTTTTTGGGTGTTGTAGGAGTTGCAACGGTCTCTACGGGAGCAGCATCCAAAAAGGCATTCATGTCTACGTATTTGTCTTCCACAATGTTTGCGGCGGGAGGCGCGCTAGACGCACTTTCATTTAAGACAACTGGGCTAGCTTGTGCTCGGACATTCATTAATTTTGTCAAGGTTGTCCACGGATCGCTACCGGGCTTGAGGGTAAATAAGACTCCATCGCAAGGACCACCTTTACTTGCTGCAACGCAAACCACAGGCATCTTATTGGCTGTTCCTGTGGTGAGATAATTCAAGGTGCCTGCTTTGTAATATTGCTGAAATTTACTGGAAACAATATTGCAACGATAGCGGGGGGAATATCCACCACTTCCAAAATAGTTTGAGGTCCATCGAATCACGGGCACAGGCCCCCGACTGGTCATTGCCATAGTGGTTGGGTAGCCTTTGCTGATACCGCACATGAATTTAGCAGCGTCTTTTACTTCGGCTGCCTGGGCGGGAGCGATCGCACCCACCATCATCGAACTGGCGAGTAAAGGTAGGACGGAAATGGACATCAAAATTGGGGATTTCATATTGACCTCTTGTCTGTGCGGCTTGTCATTCTGTTTTCGGGATTTAAGCAGATTTATGGCAGGCTTAGCTATAGAATTTCACGAAATTAAGGTTGAGTCTGTGATACAGATCATGTAGATTCGATTGACTCAGTCATCTTAAACAACGTCAATGAATGTCATTTAAGATCCAGACTCCTTACTAAAAATAGCAGCTCGAACATTCCGTTGCGCTTCTGAATTTGCCCGCGCGCCAGAACGATTGGGTTGTTTGCGTTCCTCGTGTAAAAATTTCTGATACATTTCATCTAAATACGGGGTCATGTCATTGGTTTCAATCCCATACCCCAGACTCGTCCAAGTGCCAGAAAGTTTGTAGAGCACCTCATCTAATTTTCCTTCTCGCAACCGGGCGGGAATATCAATTTCCCAAGCGGTTGAATCGGTTAACCATTTATAAACAACCGTATCTTGGCTGACCGGATCGTAAGGATCGTGCTGCCAAAACAACCAGCCATCTGGTTTGGGATGGTAGAGCTGGGCTTTTTCTTCCCAAGTAGAGGTAATAAATTGATAGCGTCCTGCGGCGGTGCTACAAGATCCTTGGTTAGGGCCATTGTCAATTGGAATACAGCGATCGGGATGATCGCTCAAGTCTGAAAAATGCTCTCCACCGTAGAGCAATCCATAGGGGTTGGAGTCATTGGATTCGCTGGCTGAGATGGTTCGCATCAGCGCCCGTACGTAGGGGTCCCCGCCCGTCATGGCGAGGGGTGGATAGGGGGTATTCAATTGCCGAAAGGATGAAGTAAAGGACGGAAGCAGGATTGGTTTCAGGGCGATCGCGAAAACCAATAACCCTGCGATCGCGAAGGGATTGCGCCACCTGAAGTTCTGAAAGCGCCGAAACCCTAAATTTGCAAAACCATTAGCTTGCTCGATCGCGGTGTTGCTCAATGCCTGACCTTGCTGGTGAAGCGATTCCCCAAGCGGTAAAGCATCTGAGTCTTTAGCATCAGGCAGGGAGGAATGAAACGATTTTGACTTTGTCATTGAATTGCAACACTTGTAAAAAGATCTTCAAAAGGGCGTTGGGTTGCATCGGGCTTAGAAACAATTTCGACGATTTTGTTCTGAGCGGAGGAGTGAAACAGTGCCTCAATACAGACTTGAGCGACTTGAGTTCGTGAAATGCTACCTTCAAACAAGGTATCTGCGCCGGACATTGTGATAGCGTTTTGGTCTTCCGTGCTGCGGAGCCCACCGGGTCGAACGATCGTGTAGGTCAAACCGCTTTGCTGAAGGTATTGTTCGGCTTGTTGTTTCCAGACCAAAATCAACCAGAACAGATTTAAAGGATGAAAGAATTGCGAGGCGCACAGGGATGACACGAGGACAAAGTGCTTCACTTGAAGGGACTTGGCGGCATCGATAATATTCTTGGTACCTTCGCAATCGACTTGATAAGGACCCAACGGGTTCCAGCTCGGTCTTGCCCCGGTGGCACAAAAGACAATGTCACAGTCTTCCATAGACGCTTTCAGGATCTCTGGCTGCAATACATCGCCCACCGCAATCTCTACTGACTCGGGGAATAATGCTTGGGCGCGGGTGCGATCGCGCACAAATGCCCTCACCGCAATATTTCGCTCAACCAATTGCCGGACAATTCGCTGTCCCGTTTCACCTGTCGCCCCTGCAACCCATGCTTTCATTTGAGGTCTCTTTTCCGAACGTTAATGGATAGATTTTGGAGTTGTGAATTGTTTTGTGGGATTTTCTGTTTATGATAAATAATTTCTGGCGTCTGAGGTATAAAGGATGGTGGAGAACAGGGGTGAAATTTTGAGACCCCTCACTTAAAAGCTATGTTTTGTTCTTTCCACAGGCTAAGCGTGGCCTTATCTTGATGGCACTTCATTCCAAAATAGCTTCTATCTTTGAGGTTTTCCCTGATGTATTGATTCTGCTGGGGTCAGACGGCAAAATTCTAGACCACAAGGTCCCCTCCACCTCAGAGTTTTATCTTGTTGCCCCCGAGGTATGGCAGGGAAAGTCACTGTACGAAATTTTGCCAGAACGGGTGGGGACATTGTTTGAAAATACCCTGCTGCAAGTGTTGCACACCCAAACCCCAAGCAGCCTAGAATATTCACTTTCACTCAATCTGCAAAGAAAATACTTTGAAGCGCGGGTCATTCCGGTGGAAGAAAATCAGGCGATCGCTATCATTCGCAATATCAGCGATCGCAAACAACTTGAGATACAGCTTCTTCATGATGCTCTCCACGACCCCTTAACAGGTTTGCCCAATCGCAGTCTCTTAATGGACCGGATTGAGATGGCCATCCGTCGCTTTCACCGATTTCCAAAAACCCATTTTGAATTGCTCTTTATCGATCTAGACGGCTTTAAGAACGTTAACGATACGTTTGGACATGGAGTCGGCGATCGATTATTAATCGCGATTTCCCACATACTTCATGACTCCGTACGTGGGAACGATACTGTCGCTCGTTTGGGGGGCGACGAATTTACGATTTTGCTCGACCCACCTAGAGAAAGTTCCGATAGAAATCCGAGCCTTATTGAAGCAAAAATTGTTGCAGAGCGCATTCTCAATGCATTAAAGGCTCCCATTCTCATTGCCGAACATTCGATTTTGTCTGGAGCCAGTATTGGAATTGTCCAATGCGATGCCCGATATAGTCGAGCCGAAGATGTCTTGAGAGATGCGGATATTGCCCTTTACCAAGCGAAGGAAAATGGCAAAGGACGATATGCAATTTTTGAACCCTAACGGGAGTAAGACAGCATTGCTAAGCTACACATAGGCCATCAACCCGTGCTGAGTCATGTATCAGATCGATCCGCCTCGTCCCCCTCACGAAACCTTACCCACCATGTACGATCTTCCGAGTGAAGATCCAAAGGAGCCCGGTTTGCCCGACGAGTTTCACGATTTTCAACCGCAGTTATTGCGCGAAACCTTTCAGCCTTTAAGTTATCCTCCCGATCAAATTTTTGTGGGGACCGACCTCAATCTTTACTATGACTCTCGCCATCCACTCTGGTATAAGCGTCCTGATTGGTTCGCGGTCTTAGGTGTAGAGCGTTCGGGTCTTCAGCAAGACTTACGTTTGAGTTATGTCATCTGGCAAGAAAGCGTGACGCCCTTTTTAATGGTAGAACTGCTATCCCCTGGTACAGAAGCAGAAGATTTAGGACAAACGTTAAGAGAAATCAACCAACCTCCGGGAAAGTGGGAAGTCTATGAGCGGATTTTACGGGTCCCCTATTACGTGGTTTTCAGCGGTGAAAGCACGGAACTGAGGATCTTTCAGTTGGCTGGGGATCGTTATGAAGTAGTCGCCGGCCACGATGGGCGGTTCTGGATTGCTGAGGCCGGGCTTGGTCTGGGCCTCTGGCAAGGCCGCTATGATGGGCAAGAGCG
>JAAURS010000098.1 GCA_012032135.1 Acaryochloridaceae cyanobacterium RU_4_10
CGAGGCTACGATCTGTTTGACCCGCAGCTCAATATTAATTTGGGTTGAGAAAACTCGAAGACGTACAGGCATGGATGCGGGAGCATATTGGCGTTCCGCCTCACACCGACCTCGCCCGTTTATTTGCGGAAACCATTGGCATTCCCCAAGGGACGTTTACATCGGATTTTCTGAAGCGTCCGGTCGAGCGCAAAAAAATCTTTGACCCCATTTTAGGAGTTGAGGAGTACAAGCAAGCCTACGACCAAATGCGGGATTTAGAAACCTACGCAAAAGCTCAGGTTTCCACACTGACGCAACAGTTAGCAAACTACGAACAACAACTTGCCGATTGGGATGAACTTCAACAACAAGCGGCTGTTCTCAAGGCCGCGATCGCCCAGGATGAAGTTCAAATTGAGGGTCTAACCCAAGAGGTGCTTCAACTTCAGGCAGAGGTCGATCGACTGGCTGGAGTTGCCCAACAGGTTCAGACGCTAGAAGCTCAGGTGCGTCAGTTAGAAATGCAGCTAGCCAGCAAAACTGAAACCCTCCAACTCTTAGAAGAGAGATGTTTGAGCGCTCAGGCCGCAGTAGAGCTATGCCGAGCCAAACGGGAAAATTTTCAGGCGTATGAAGCTGCCCAAGCCTCACTACAACAATTATCCCAGCAGCGTCGCCAGCAACAAACAGCGCTCCAGCAACGGGAGGAACTGCGCCAACGCCTGCGCGATCGCGAGGGGGAGGTTTCCCAGTTACGGGGGCAGCTTGCAACCTTTGCCAAGCTTCGTCAAGATTTAGAGGGTTGGCAGGCACTCGTCCCGCAGCAGGAGAAACTAGAAGGGCAGGTTAAACAGTTTCAAGAAAGGCTCCAAGCTTTAGAGCCTATCAAAACACAGCGTCAAACCTACCACACGCAATTGACGCTGCGGCAATCTCAGATAGACCGTTTGCAGGCTGAAATAACTGCCCTTGAGTCAACGGTGAGCGAAGTTGAGCAACTTCCCCAGAGGGAGGAAGAGCGGCAGCGGTTCCAAGTGCAACTCAGTCGATCGCAGGCAGGTCAAGCCTTTGCAGATGAATTACAAATCATTGCCACCCAAGCCCAGGCAAATGGCGATCGCCACGCCCAGCAAGTTTTGACAGCTAAACGGATGTTGAGTCAGATGTTGCCCCAAAATCCCGATCTGGTGTTTGTAAATCAGGTCTTGGAGGCAGGTCTTGTTTTGAATGGCACGGTTCTGCGATCGCTTCAGGATTTGCTCCAGGCATTAACAGATTCAGCCGCTATTGCTGCATTGGAAGACAAACTCATCTATCTCAGTGAGTCTATTCAATCCATGCAGACCCTTCAACAGCAGTTGGCGGTACTACCGCTCAAACAGCAACAACGGACAGACTACCAGCGCGAGTTAAAGGAGTTGAGCCAACAGATTGAAACGTGCGATCGCCAACTCACCCAAGAAGCCTCATTACAAGTTCAGTTGGCTCAGCTTGAGACAGAACTCCAGCAGCTCTACGACCCTAAGGGAAATATACGGTTGCTCCAGCAACAACTTCAGCAGGGGACTAAAATTCAACAGCAATTGGCTCAGCTCCAGGCAGGGTTGACGCAGCAGCAGCAAAGAATAGCTCAGTTAGACGCAGAAATTGCGACGTTTTCTGAGTTAGATGTCCAATTTGAAGCCCAGCAACAGCTTCTGAAAACGCATCAAAATGACTACCAAGCGTATCTGCGCCATCGGAATGAAGCCAATGCATTTAGAACGCTGCATCCCCAACGGGCTGAGGTGCAGGCAGAATTAGCTGCACTACAACTCTCTCTCCAAGAAATGCAGACACAACTGCAACAAACACAATCCACCTATAACTCCGAACAGTTGCCACAACTGAACACCTCTCTGGGCCAGATCAAGCAACAAAAAGACCAGCTCCAGGGAGGCTTGCAACCCAAGCGATTGCAATACCAAGATCTGGAACAACGGTTACAAGCACGGGCAGAAATGGCCGAACAACTGGTCCGCGATCGCCTCATGTTGGAACACAAGCAAAAGGTGCTTCAATTTGTATCGGACACCCGTCATATTTACAACCAAAGCGGTCCGCGCATTACCAAGTATTACTTGGCGGAAGTTTCTTTAGAGGCAGATAAGTTATTTCGGGAATTGCTAAACCGAGATGAAGCGTCTCTGGAGTGGACGGAAGATTATGATATCCGCGTGAAAGAAAGGGGATATACTCGCAGTTTTAGAAGTTTATCGGGTGGAGAACAAATGTGCGCTGCACTGGCTGTTCGTTTGGCATTGTTGCGGGTACTTGCAGGTATTAATGTTGCCTTTTTTGATGAGCCGACAACCAATATGGATCGAGTGCGACGGCGACAGTTAGCTGAGGCGGTTAGCAATCTTTAAGGCGTTTCGGCAGCTTATTGTGATTAGCCACGATGATACGTTTGAAACGGTAACAGAACATGTCATCCGAATTGAGCGCGCTTAGGATTGTGAATTAGATAAAACCAGCGAGTAAGAGAACAGGTGGCCTTAGCCATGATGGTGATTTGGACGCACAATTCCTAGGAACTGATGCATTACGCCTCCACAAACTACGCAATGGCGTTCTTGTCTAAGTAACGCTCTACCAACAGAATTGCCACAATGTCATCGATGGGGCGCGGGACGTCTCTCATTCCTTGAGGGACAAGTCTCGTCAAACCCTTGGGCGGATACATTTGCCAAAATCGATCGCGGGCTTCCAACGTGCTGTAACGCTCATCCACCTGCACAATAGGCAAGTCGAGGTTTTCTTCTAGCTTGAGTTGCCATTGTTGAGCGGTGGTTTGGTTGCCCATGACGATCGTTTGCAAATCGTACTGCTGTTGTAACTGCTGGATCTGTGCGATCGCCTCTCCTGCGGCCACAACTTCATGCCAAACCACCTTGCGGTCTGTCCCCACAATGGCAACACCGCACTTGTCACGCCCTGGATCGAACCCTAAAATCAACGATGCAGTCATTTTGCTGAAACGGACAACGCCTTCATTAACGCCTCTCCCATCGCTTGACATCCCAGGACCGTCGTTCCAGGAGATTGGATATCCGTGGTTCGACACCCATTTTCCAATACTTGAAGGACTGCCGCTTCAATTCGGTCAGCCGCTTCCGCTTGGTTGAGGCCATAGCGCAACATCATTGCAGCACTTAAAACCATCGCCAAAGGATTGGCTTTATCCTGTCCGGCAATGTCAGGAGCCGAACCATGCACGGGTTCGAAGACTCCTGGTCCCGATGCCCCTAAACTCGCGGATGGCAACATCCCAATACTGCCCGTGAGCATGGCAGCAATATCGGACAAAATGTCTCCAAACAGGTTCCCTGTCACAATGGTGTCAAACTGCTTCGGCGCTCTCACCAACTGCATGGCCGCGTTATCCACATAGAGGTGGGTGAGTTCCACATCGGGATATTCTGCGGAGAGGGCCGTGATGCGATCGCGCCAAAGTTGAGAGACTTCCAACACATTGGCCTTATCCACAGAACATAGTTTCCGATTGCGTTTGCGTGCCGCTTCAAATGCAACCCGCCCAATGCGATCGATCTCAGACTCACGGTAAGCCATTGTATTGACCCCGCGTTGTTCGCCAGATTCTGTAGCAAACACGCCCCTAGGTTGACCAAAATAGATCCCACCCGTAAGTTCCCGCACTACCATCAGATCTACCCCTTCCACCACCTCTCGTTTGAGACTGGAGGCATCAATTAATTGGGGCAGAATGGTGGCGGGACGGAGATTTGCAAAGAGTTCCAAGCCAGATCGGAGCCCTAACAGCCCAGTTTCTGGACGGAGGTTGCGCGGTAAGGTGTCCCATTTGTAACCGCCAATGGCTGCCAGTAACACCGCGTCGCTATTGCGACATTTCTCCAAGGTTTCATCTGGCAGGGGATGGCCTGCTGCATCTAGGGCAGCACCGCCAATAAGGGCTTCTTGAAACGTAAAGTTAATATGGTGTTGCGCTTCAATGGTTTTCAAAATCTCGACCGTGACGGCCATAATTTCCGGGCCAATGCCGTCGCCAGGGAGCAAAGTGATGCGGTATTCCTGAGTCATAGGTTGGGTTTAAGACAGATGAAGTTCAGCGCGAGGGTATGGAGCGACACAAGATCCATGACCCACCCAGGCATTCATCATAAGATGCTTTGCTCTCGTCTGCTAGATCAAGAAAAACTGGTTGCACATCCCCAAGACCCGTAAAGGTCGGATTGGAAATTCCGTGGTGTATAGCGAGAAAAGAATAAAATCTTGGCGTTCCGTGTTGTGTTGGATGAAAGATCTAATTTCTGTTTCCCCCTTATTCATAAAAGCATGACACCCATCTTTGATCCAATCATCAAACAATTTTGGAGATTGTGCATTTGCCCCACACAGATCTTTAATCAAAAAGCGTGAGACTGTTTGCGTTGCAAATTCTGTATAACGCTCTTGGCTGGGGTTTGTTACAGCTAATATGACTCCCAAGCCAACTAAAATTGCACAACCGCTCCATTGAGCAACGCGACGGGAACGATGGGCCTTCATGGGTAGTGGCTCATGGGTGGGAGGCTGTGTCATAAATGAACGGTCATAAACTTGGCTTCACGCCTAATGCAGAGGGACTAGATCTAAAATAGACTCAAGTGCTATATTAAGCAAAACAATGGCGAGCGTAGCCAAGTGGTTAAGGCAGTGGTTTGTGGTACCACCATTCGCGGGTTCGAACCCGTCGTTCGCCCTTATTCTGAACATCAAGTGCAACATCCCAACTGGGAGGTTGCACTTTTTGTTTATTCATGAGTTTCGCTACAAGTCATCGATAGCCGGATAAGCACCAAGCCAAAGGCATTGCGGGTCGGCTTTCGTCCTTGACTTGGGTCTCTAGATTCAATACTTCCACAACATGACGATAGATGGTATCCGCTTCTTCTGGGGAATTGCCAATACTGGTGAGTCCTACTTTCCCAAACTCAGACACACATCCCATTAAGTGAAATACTGTTCCAGTTTCACTACTGGATTCAAAATGAAGATGGTGGTGGGCAATAATATCCATCAAATCGTTGGGGAGCAATCCGCAGTAAGAGCTTTTTTGGAGGTTGTCTGAGGCAACGTAATATTTGGGTGTGCCTTTTGGCCCAGAAAATAACCCTGTCTGGATGTCGTATTCGCCATTGGTCAGTAGCTTGAGCGTCATAAAAGGATGGGTCGTTCCCCCTTTGCGCAGGTTAATTTCAATGGCTTGAATATCCCACATGTCAACATGATAGGGATCGGGAACTGCTACAAAATCAACGCCAAACCGCTCAATTACGCCCTTAGCGGCAAGATTTTGACCGATTTTGAGCCCGATTTCCTGTAAATGCAAGCGATAGGATTCCTGGGCTGGGAAGCGACACCCTAGATAAACTTGATTGTTGGGTCCGCCTAAAATTTGATCGTGGGTGGAAAGGGCTTCAATCTGGAGGTTTGGGGTAATTCGTCCCTGAAAACTGGGTGAATGCTTGGGCTTACCTTCAATGTAACTCTCTACGATCGCCCCCAAAATAGGGATTCTATTGGAGTAATTTGTCCAGGATTCCGTCGCGGATTCAAAGACGATGGAGGGGAGATGAGCCTGGATCAGAGCCATGCGTTCTGCAAAGGAGGGTTTGGGACTCAGTTTTGGATAGAGGGGTGTTAAGTCTAAAAGACCGTTCCCTTCACCAGAAAACCCTTCATTCAGCTTAACGACCATTCTGCGCAGGTTAGGCTGACGCTCCCACAGGAGAGAAGCTTCTTTTGCTAAATTCTCAACATCAGTCACTAAACCACTGCCATCTGGGTGGGGTATGCCGCATTCTGCAAAAATTTGACGGCTACCGCTTTGGTTCCCCAATGTAGTAGCTCGGGGTCTGCGGCCAACAGGGGAACCCCCAATTGAACGGATAATTCCCGCTCCAGGGTAGTGGAGTTATAGCAAACCATATAGGCGTGGTTGGGGCGAAGTGCGTTGCGGATGCGTTCCATCAGCCGGGGGCGCTCCAGAATCTTTTGACTCAGAGGCTTCAGAGACTGATCGTAGATGGGAATGAGGAGAAGGCGATCGCGGGCATGAGAAAAGGGAATGCCAGGAAGGAGTTGCAGATAATAATCTATGACAATGGGCGGGAGCGGCTGAGAGGTTACATAGATGAGCCGAGTGCGCGGATTCCGCAGGCGAATCAACGAGAATAACAAACGCTCTTCATAATGCAAAAAACCATCGACTTTTTGTAACTCCTGCTGATCCACACTAAAAGAAGGGACGACCAGAATATCGGCATCGCCCTGTTCGTCAGCTTCTATCGATAACCAGCGATCGCCTAATTGCGCCTGGAGCACCCTAAACCGTTCAATGGTCTCTGAAGGAGACAAAACAGCCATACGCATTACAGTATAACGACCTAAGCCAAAGGCTTTAGATCTCTGCCAGCCAGCCCAGATCTAAAAAATGCCCCTACTAGAAATTCTAGTCGTTACGGCTCTCGATAGGAAGATTGATTTATCATCCTTTGGACCGATCTATTTTAGACTTTCATTACCAGCTATTTTTGTGCCTTTACTGCTCTTTGGTAAATCAAGGTTCCTTGAATACCTTGAATAAAAAGGTAACCAAAGCCAACAAACAAAATGAGCCATCCCATGCGATCGATAAAATTAGTGCTTGTCAGCATAGGGTTGACAAGTTGACTGGCGCAAAAATAAACAAACAAAGCAATCGAAAATTTGTTGCTTTTTTCACCAAATATAATAAAACTAAGAAGTAAAACAAAAATGATATCCAAAATAGACAAATAGTAAAAGTTTTGGGAAACCATTCCTGCAGCCCATCCCACTAAAGGAATAAAGAATAGTACGAATGTTCCAATATAGGCAGTTAGGTTTAGGTGGACATCATGAAAAGTAAGAATATACCAAGCGTTATAAGAGAAGTTATCGGGTAGTATGTTGCTATATTGATGCCAAACCAGATGTATGATCGTCATCAGTCCATAAAAAAAACCTCCAATACAGGCCGTTCTGATTTTACGATTAGCCTTAACGATCGAAAGTGTGGGTCTAAAGTCTCGATCGGATGATAGAGAAGATTCAATTGTGTTGGATTGTTTTGTGCCAACATTGTTTGAAGGGTTTGAAGCATTTGAAGGGGCTTCAAGTTGAAAAATATTTTCTAAGTGATGTTTGATTTCGGTATGAGAGGGTGCTGATTGCATACTGATATTGGAGTTGACTTTTCGTTCTTGAATTTCTCCAAACTGCAAAACAGTTGGTGTTTCTAACAAACCCAGAGCTAATGCCCAAGAATCAACAGCCCATCGAGCTGCATCCTTTTTAAGGCAAAAATTCTCTTCCAATCTTCTGACGAGTCTTGCTTGTAAAATGCGGCGAGGGACATGGTTAGGAGATGACAGCAATTCCAATGGCACTTGTTCTTTCAGTGCATTCACTAATAGGGAAACTTCAGGCAAGCTTTCGTCACAGGACTCCCGTAACAAAGCTTCACAGCGCGCGGGATCTTGGCAGAGTGTATGACCGTGTTTTGCAATGATTGTGACAAGTTGCTGACGGGGGAAATTATTCATCTCTATGCTCCTAGGAACTTGCGCTCGACGAAATCCCATTGCATTGGGTGACGATACTTGAGGATAAGTCTCACAATAGAGAAGGTCTTAAAATTTTGCTGTGGTAGGCATCACAATTCCCTCGTGATGGAGTGCACAGAGAGGAAAGCGTACCCTTATCATAGGAGGGCAAAAGCTTTGTCTAGCCTAGACCTTGACTACCATTATTCACTATCCTTCGCCCGTGCAGTGGCTCGCTGATACTTTAGTAGTGGCGATGCTGAGCCATCGTCTTTTAGCGATCGCCTCTCCAACCCGGAACCCTTCCCGCCAAAACCCCTGGATACCTCTGCCCCTGTTTGTGGTAGACCCCCACCGGTTTGGCACCTTAGCCTCACCCTTGCCCTTGAAATTAGCGAGTCAATGGAAGCGATCGCAGACCGTTGGAACATCTCCTCAAGAAATGGGGACCGCACTCATGACTCAAATTGCTCGGCAATCTGAAAGTCCTTGGCTTGTGCCCGATCTATCTCTGCATTCTGAGGGATGGTTATACGCTCGCTTTTCAGGATTGGAATTGTCAAAATGGTTGCAAAGTCTTCTATTAGCGCCCCCTTTTCAAACGGAGCCACAACCCCTAAGGATTTCGTCTGGGGTGAGTTCAGATCCAGTAATGTTTCAATTGCAATATGCCCACGCCCGTTGCTGTAGTTTGCTGAGATTGGCGCAGCAGGAAAATCTCATTCACCTGACCCCTGGCGATGTTCGACTGGTCCAGTTGGAATCACCCGTCATCTGGCAAACTCCCACAGGTGAGTTGCAATTCCAGACCTTAGCTGAGCACCAACTCCTCCTGGCCCTAATGCAATTTCCCCACTCTCTTTCTCCTCAGAAAATAATCTATGGGTACTCCCAGGCCGCTTTACCAGGCCATCAAACTAGGATAGAGTGGCCCCCGCCAAAACCTTATCTCCAGCTTCAGGCCCAACAGTGGAGTCATTTATTTCTCAATTTCTATCGTGATTGCAGAATCTTTGGGGACGTTCGACAGGCCGCACCCGACTTAGTTACGGCACGTCTGGCACTGGTCTTCATTTTGAGAAGGGTATTGGCATTTGTTTTGGAAACAGCTTTACAGGCCGAAGCCCTTGTTACTTTGTAAATTCTTTTTAAGCGGGTGACAAGTTAGACATCGTTCGATATAATTTTCAAGTGTGAGGAATGAACCAGTTAAAGGCACCGAGACGAAACACGGCCAGTCGTCGGTGCCTTTTCTGATTTTAAATTTCGCTCAGCAAGATTTTCTCTACGGCGATCGCAGCACCGTCCGATTCCACATCCGGGGCCACCCAATCCGCGATCGCTTTGACGCCATCGGGTGCGTTCCCCATTGCAACCCCGATGCCTGCGTATTGCAGCATTTCAACGTCGTTGAAGTTATCTCCGATGGTCATGACTTGGTGGGGTTGCAATCCTAACAATTCTTCAGCAATGTACTGAACTGCTGTTCCTTTGTTGACCAAGGGATTGGTAGCCTCAAAAAAGGTTGCGATCGATTTAGTGAGGTAGAGTTCGGCTGGGGAATATTGGGTTCTCAGATGGGTGTACAAAGAATCAATATGAGTTGCATCTTGGCTCAGGGCTAACAATTTAGTGGGTTCGCGTTCTTGCACCAGAGACCGTAAGTCACCTATGGGAAACAACGTCACGCCCGTTCGTTCGCTGTATAGTTCGGATTCTGGGGTGATTTGGCGCACGTAAAGCCGATCGTGGACATAGGCATGAACGGAGAGGTGTTGTTGAAACTCCACTTGCTCGAAGTAATCCAAGAGTTGCAGGGTGGTGGATTGGGCTAAGGTCCAATGACGGTGAACTTTACCTGTTTTAGGTTCTTGGATTAGTGCCCCTTGGTAGGCCATCAGGGGCAGATCTAAGTTGAGGGTTTCATAGAACCGCTCCGCAGAGTGGAACATCCGACCCGTTGCGATCGCACCTGAATCCCTTTGCGCTGCGCGGCCTGAACCACAGCTTGGACGGCAGGATTGATGGTGTTGTTAATCCCAGAAATAGTGCCATCAATATCTAAAACAAGCAAGCGAATGGCGCTGGCTCGTTCTGGGGCGATCGCAACAGGGTGAACCGTTGAGGAAGTGGAAGGAAATTGAATCACAAGGCGCTTTTAGGTCGTTTATTTTGATTCCAGTTGGGTCGGTGCAGTGCTAGACACGGAAGACTTCTCTGGAGTGCCCCTAGACGCTTGAATCTGTTTGGTGAGACTTTTAACCGCTTGGACGTACTGAGGGTCTGAGGAGGATGCCAAGAGCTTAGGGTTCTCGGAGATCTTTTTGATTTGTTCCTTGGTCAGTGCGATCGGCACATCGGGAAGAATGCCTTTGTGATTAATATCCACACCATTGGGCGTGAAATATTTGGCAATGGTGACATTGACCCCCGAGCCATCGGACAGGGGATTCACCCGTTGAACTAGGGCCTTCCCAAAGGTTTTGGTGCCGACGACGATCGCTCGTTTGTTATCCTTGAGCGCCCCTGTCAAAATTTCGCTAGAGCTGGCCGAACCGCTATCCACTAAGACTGTTAGGGGTAATTGAGTGATGGCACTGTTATCAGCAGCTATTTTTTCATCATGTTCGTCACGATCTACGGTACGGACAATATCGCCCGTATTCAACCAAAGTCTAGAAATGCCGATCGCAGCAGTTAATAAGCCACCTGGATTGTCACGGAGGTCAAGGATATACCCGTCAACTTTCTGTTTGTTGAGGGATAGAATTGCCTTACGCATTCCTTCATCAGAATGGGCATCAAATTCTGCCAACCGAATATAACCGATGCGATGATTCCCTTCTTTCTTGACGGAGGACGTTACAGAAGAAACCTGAATCAGTTGGCGGGTAATGGCAACATCAAATTGTTTCTGTCCGGGCCGAGAAATTTTTAGCTTGACGACCGTGTTTGCTTTGCCGCGGATTAAGCTAGCTGCTTTAGCGGTATCGAGGTTTCTTGTGGATTTACCGTCAATCGCCAGAATTTTGTCGCCAGACTTCAGCCCTGCCTTCAAGGCAGGCGAGTCGTCAATGGTACCCACAATGGTCAAGGCTTTTGTCGCTTTATCGACGCCCAGCTTGGCTCCAATACCAGAGAGTTCGCCAGAGGTTTGAGTATTGAGATCTGCAAAATTTTGAGGGTCTAAAAACCGCGTGTACGGATCGTCTAGCGTTTTGAGCGCCACTCGAATTGCATCATAGGCTTGTGCTTTAGAGGTATAGTTTTTGCTTAGAAGTTTCTGCCGAGTCGCCTTCCAGTCTGTGTGGTGAAAGGTTCCATCTACATAGGAATCATTCACAATCTGCCAAACTTCGTCCACGATGGCTTTTAGGACTATCTCCAACCAGAATTTTTAGGCGTACTACACCCAGGATGGCGAGGCAAGAGTACGATGCTGGTTGTAACCAACCCGCCCAAAGCAAAAGACCGAAGAATGACGCAACGACTGTGAGATTTGATTCATGTTTGTTGCCACTAAAGCAGTTCCATCGATATAGGATACCCTTTCTTTTGAGAAATTTGCATTCATCCCCCGATCGAAATCTGAGATATCTGAAAAATAACGTTGTGTTTGGCCTCCATATACAAAACCCCCACTGTTTCCATTGCTGACAAGAGTAGGGGTTGGTGGCTAAAGGAAAGAGACCGTGGGGTCTTCAACAATTTTAATGTTTATCCTTCAGTAGACGGGCTGGCCACTTTGGGCGCAGCAGGTGCGCTGGCTTTTTGGCCGAGCGTACTGATGCCTACAATTTTGCCGCCCAAACGGGTGATGCGACGCATTTCGTCGTTCATGCGGCTGTGGGGCACCTGAAAAAACAGATTGCTGCTGTTACGAACTGGAAAATTCGTCAGGTCTGTTCGATCGTTCTGCTGTAACCCGGTTACTTCATAGACAAAGATCCGGGAGTCTGATGCTGAACTCGAAGTTCTTGAGAATGCAGATTGTCCTAACATGGGTACAACATCTCCACGCAAAAATAAGCTGAATGCGACTGAATATTTTGCTAGAGTTAGCTACTGGGCAACAGTAACACTTGCAATCTTTCCACCCATCCGATTGATTTGCCCTAGCGTATTGGTGAGTTCTGAATAAGGAACGATGAACTCTTGATTGCTACGGCGCACTTTAGGATATCTGGGCAAGCTGACGCCTGAAACTTCAATTCGGTAAAGGCGATCGGTTGAGCCCACGGAAGAGCGACCGAAGACGCGAGTAGGCATGGTTCCTTTCTCAGAAGGTTGATAGGCAAACCCAGCACCACCGCCGGAAGGCGCAACAATGGCCGAAGCGCTATTTTTGGCGAGATCGGCAGCGAGGCAGGAGTCCTCACCACTAATCTGGGATGTATCGCTATTGGCATACCCCCGATACAAACGGAACAAATTGGTAAACCCTGTGGTTTGTTGTCCGACTTGGTATTCAAACCCTTGATAGGATGGAACATTCCAATCGCCAAACTTCTCATCATATTCCGCAGAGTCGATATAAGAGTCGATATCTGCTTCATACCCTTCGTTTTGGTACCGATCGAGGTGTTCTATCACTTCAGACTCATCATAGGGCGCACGGCCCAAAAGATGTTTGAAGTTTAGTTCGATCACCCGAGTATGAAAATGAGGGTATAAAAATTTGTTTTTATATAGCTCAGACTTTGCGACTGCGCGGACAAACTCGCGGACGCTGAGTTGCCCATTGTTGAGTAAAGATTCCAGCGCGGAAAGCCGATCTGATGCCATAAGGTGAGCATTGCCCAAGACATGCCGATAGACGGCGTGAATGGCGGCTTTAGACTCTTCTGCGGTCCAGCCCGGACGTAGCTCGACGCCCTTGGTGCTGAAGGCACTCGTTCCTAAACGGGAAGCTCCAGTTGTAATAGCCACGGATAATTCTCCTTTATGGGGTGCAAGGATGGATAAATTCGATCAAGCAGGGGACACATCCACCACACGACAACCCCGTTGGTTCAGTCGCTGAAGGGTGGGGGTGAGATTTTCATAGCTGACCAAGTAATCGCTCACGCTACGGCGGACTTGAGTGGTGCGACTGCTACTTCCTTGGGTTACTTTGACTCGGTAGAGTTTTTCGCGATCGCTCTAGTATTGCCACTTAGAGACTTCCCACCAAAAGAAGCAGTTCTGACTGAAGAAGCACCCTTGCCCGCTAAATCTGCAATCAAAGCAGAGGATTTATTATTGCCTTGAGCGCGAGAACTATTGGCGCGTCCGCGATGAAGCTGAAACATGCGGTTAAACCCTACAGCTTGCTGACCGCGCTGGGTCTCAAACCCTCGATTCCAGGGAACGATATCTTCACCAAAATTTTCTTGATATTCTGTGGAATCAATATAGGAATTTATCTCTGCTTCATATCCTTCATTGACGTAGAGATTGACATGATACGCAATCTCCGCTTCGTTGTAGGGAGCCCGACCCAAAAGATGTTTGTAATTCAGCTCAATAAAACGAACTTGAGGAGTTGAGTAAAAAAACTTTTGTCGATAAAGCTCTGATTGAGCCAGTGCTCGCACAAAGTCACGAACGGTGATATCACCTTGACGCAGAAGCGACTCAGCACCGCTCAAGCGTTCGGATACTAAAATATGGTCATTGCCAAATACTTGCCGATAGGCTGCCCACATAGCAGCTTGCACATCGCCTTCGCTCCGGTGTTTGCGAAGTTCGACGGGAGATGAGCTAGCGTATGGTTCAAACCCTAATTGCCTTGCGGCCATGGAACTCGTCATTGTTTAAAATCCTCAATCGCGCGTGAGAGCAAAACAGACCCAGAGCAATGAAGCACAGTTAATACGGACAAACGCACCAACCATTTTTCATTGCTCTGGGCGAAAGTAACCCTTAGCTTAGAGTATTGATCGCATAGTCAATGTAGCAATTGGCCTCAGAAGCAGAATCACCGCTCAAACCGTGGTTGGCTTTGATGTACTTCAGCGCTTCTACATACCAGCTTGGAGACAACTCAAACGTGCTGTTGATTTCAGCAACCCCTGCAACTAGATAGTCATCCATGGGACCCGTGCCCCCTGCAATCAAGCAGTAGGTCACCATGCGCAGGTAGTACCCGATGTCACGAACGCACTTTGCCTTACCTGTGGGGGTAGAAGCATAGTTGTTCCCTTGCATTTGGGTGGTGTAAGGGAATTTTTGGTACACGGCATTGGCCGCACCTTCAGCCAAGCTCGATGCTTTGGCAGATAGCGCTTTGGCAGCTTGCAATCCAGCAGGAGCTTGACGCAAACGACCAAAGGCGACTTGGAGTTCGCTGGTGCTCAAGAAACGGCCTTGGGAATCTGCTGCTGCGACGGCTTCGGTTAATGGTGTCTTCATTGGATACGTATCTCCCTAATTCTTGATTTGTGATTATTAAAAGGGTGCGCTGGCTTAGCCGACAGCAGATGCCGCACGGTCGAAGTAGGTTGCAACTTCAGACATCAATGCACTGCAATCCCCTTGAGTGATGCCTGCTTTGTCGTTGGCAATGGCAATAGCGGCATCTTTCATTTTGCTCACACCAGCAGCAACGGAACCACCGGGAACGCCCAAAGCGAGGTAGGTTTCGCGTAGGCCATTCAGGCAGCGATCGTCGAGGATGCTGGCATCGCCTGTGAAGATGGCGTAGGTCACATAGCGGAGGATGATTTCCATGTCGCGCAGGCAAGCAGCCATGCGACGGTTGGTGTAAGCATTTCCACCAGGGGCAATGAGTTGAGGCTGTTCTGCAAACAAGGCCCGAGCAGCACTGGCTACGATGGAGGAAGCGTTTCCAGTGATACGGTTGACGGTATCAATTCTCTTGAGACCGTCGCCAACCATTGAATTGAGGGCATCGATTTGGGAATCGCTTACATATTC
>JAAURS010000099.1 GCA_012032135.1 Acaryochloridaceae cyanobacterium RU_4_10
AAGAAAAAAGGACATCCCGTTGCCTATGTGGGAGATGTAGTGGGGGACGGGTTCTTCGCGCAAGTCCGCCATTAACTCCGTGCTGTGGCATATCGGCCACGATATTCCCTTTGTTCCCAACAAACGGGGTGGCGGGTTCGTATTGGGCAGTAAAATTGCGCCCATTTTCTTTAACACCGCTGAAGACTCCGGTGCCTTGCCGATTGAATGCGATGTCACCCACCTCGAAACTGGCGATGTGATTACGATTTATCCTTACAAAGGTGAAATTACGAACGAAGCGGGAGCTGTTGTTTCTACCTTCACCCTCAAACCCGAAACGATCCTGGATGAAGTGCGGGCTGGGGGTCGAATTCCCCTGTTGATTGGCCGTACCTTGACCGATAAGACTCGGGTTGCCCTGGGACTAGTCCCCAGCACGTTGTTCGTGCGTCCCAAAGCTCCCGTCGATACGGGGAAAGGGTTTACTCTGGCTCAAAAGATAGTGGGCAAAGCCTGCGGACTTCCTGGCGTGCGCCCTGGTACTTCCTGCGAACCCATCATGACCACCGTGGGCTCCCAAGATACTACTGGCCCCATGACTCGCGACGAACTGAAAGAACTGGCTTGTCTGGGATTTAGCGCGGATTTAGTGATGCAAAGTTTTTGCCACACTGCTGCCTATCCCAAACCCGTAGATCTCAAAACCCACCACGAATTACCCGACTTCATCAATTCCCGTGGTGGCGTGTCTCTCCATCCAGGGGATGGCATCATCCACTCCTGGCTCAACCGGATGCTGCTGCCGGATACCGTGGGAACGGGTGGGGACTCCCATACTCGTTTTCCGCTGGGGATTTCTTTCCCCGCAGGCTCTGGTTTGGTCGCTTTTGCTGCGGCTTTAGGTGTCATGCCTCTGGATATGCCGGAATCGGTGCTGGTTCGATTTAAGGGGAACCTCCAACCCGGCGTTACCCTCCGCGATATTGTGAATGCGATTCCCTACGTGGCCATTCAGCAAGGCACTCTGACCGTGGCCAAAGAAAACAAGAAAAATATCTACTCCGGCAAAATTATTGAGATGGAAGGGTTGCCGGACCTCAAGCTAGAGCAAGCCTTTGAACTGACCGATGCCACTGCCGAGCGTTCGGCGGCGGGATGTACGATCGCTTTAAGCACGGAAACCGTCTCTGAATATCTGCAATCGAACGTGGCGTTGTTGAAAAACATGGTAGCCCGTGGCTATGGTGATGCCCGTACCATTCTGAGACGCATCCGCAAGATGGAAGAGTGGCTGGCCGATCCTCACCTTATGAAAGCAGACTCTAATGCGGAATACGCTGCGATCGTTGAAGTAGATCTGGATCGCATCAACGAACCCCTCGTGGCGGCTCCCAACGACCCAGACAACATTAAGTTAATGTCAGACTGTGCTGGCGATCCCATCCAGGAGGTGTTTATTGGATCTTGTATGACCAACATCGGGCACTATCGCGCGGCAGCCAAAATCTTGGATGGTGCAGGTCCTGTTAAGGTTCGTCTCTGGATTGCACCGCCTACCCGGATGGATGAAGAACAACTCCGCAAAGAAGGGATCTATGACATTTTTGTGGCGGCCAATGCCCGTACTGAAGTGCCGGGATGCAGTCTTTGCATGGGCAATCAGGCCCGTGTGGAAGACGGGGTAACGGTATTTTCAACTTCAACGCGGAACTTTAACAACCGCATGGGGAAGGGGGCTCAAGTATATTTGGGTTCGGCAGAGCTGGCGGCGGTTTGTGCGTTGTTGGGTAAGATGCCAACGGTTAAGGAATATATGGATATCGTTCGGCATAAGATCGATCCTTTTGCGGCGGACCTTTACCGTTACCTGAATTTTGACCAAATTGCTGGGTTTGAAGAGGAAGGTCGCGTCATCTCAAGGGAAGAGGAAGCAAAGTTAACAGCGGGGGTCAGTTGATAAAATAGTCGTTGGGGTGGACTGACTCGCCCCTTTCAAGGATAAACCATTAAGCTAAACAAGACACCCCTATGGTTGCAACCCTAGAACAACTGCACCAAGCGATCGGCGATCTCCAAAAAAAGACCGCCGATCTTACACACGATCTGCGCCAAGTTCTAGCGGAGTATTTGAAGGTATTGGGCCAATCAACGGAAAAGCAATTGATTTTGTCTGGATATCACCTGTGTACTCAGGTTTATCCAGAAGACTTTCTTCAGCGATCGGTGTCAGAGCGGGAGACTTTACAGCGTAACATTCGGCAACTGGGGCAGCAGTTGGTCGGATCTTTATCCAACACCCAACAACCGCTTCAGGAACTGGAATTTCAAGACAAATTAGACCCTACGGTACTGCTGGAACTTTGGGAAATGATTGAGGATGAGATGATCGAACAAATTCGTTGCGGGTCGCGGCAACTGAATCAACTCCTTCAAGATGCCCATGTGATGGAAATTAAATCTCTAGATAAGCTTTTAGAGATGGCGGAAAAGGCTGAAGAACAAGGGCGTACGGTTACGAATCCCCCCCATTTACTGAAGGCGTTGATTGACCCCAAAGAGTCTAACGATGACGATCTAGATCCGGTGGTAGCGGTTTATCTGCAAATTGGCGATCTGGAGTTTACGAATCCAGAATTGATGGGTTGGCGGCAAAAGTTGCGCCCAATTCTACAAAAGCTTTCTCAGCTCCAACAAGCCTACGCCCAAAAACAAGAGGAGAAACTGACCGCAGAAGCGATCGCAGCCTGGAAATCCACTTGGATTGCGGAGGGCTCTCCCCTGATTGGAACGGACTAATGGCGGAGTACGCTACGACACGCCAAGATCCCGCACCCGTCTCTCTGGAATGGGCAAGACTGCAACGGGCGCTATCGGTGGAAGCGGAACGCGGTTTTTGCGATGTTCAGGGGAATCAATTTCGCTTTAGCGAGTTTTTGCACTTGAGTTTGGTGCAAGCCCAAGCGATCGTCAACACCGCTCAGGAACAGTCCAGGTATCGAGCGATCGTGCAACGGTTTGAGGGATACGCTGAATTACCGATTCCACAACGGCAGCATTTGGTCGCCGAAACTCGCCGTTTGCTCTACCAAGTCCAGCGCGAACAAATACGGACGGAAGAAGCCCGGACGGAAAAGAAAGTGCGTCAGCCTGCAGTGAAGTCACCCACCAAAACCGATTCATCTACTCCCGTTGCGGCTCTGGACCAGTCTTTGATGTATCTAAAAGGCATTGGTCCCCACAATGCCGATCGCCTTGCCAAGCTTGGCTTGTACAGTGTCCGAGATTTATTGTTCTACTATCCCCGCGACCACATTGACTACGCCCGACAGGTCAAAATTGAGGACTTAGAACCGGGCGAAACCGTGACGATTGTGGCTACCGTGCGGCGATGCAATTTCTTCAATAGTCCCAAAAATCCAAAGCTCAGCATCTTTGAGCTGACGGTGGGGGATATGACGGGACAGATCAAACTGAGTCGGTTTTATGCAGGCGATCGCTTCCGAAATAAGGGGTGGCAGGAAAAACAAAAGCAGCAGTTTGTGCCTGGTGCGGTGGTGGCGGCATCGGGGTTGGTAAAGGAGAATAAGTACGGTCTAACCCTGGAAGAACCTGAGATTGAGGTTTTAGAACATACTCGCGATTCGATTGATTCGCTCAAGATTGGGCGAGTCGTACCCATTTATCCTCTCACGGAGGGAGTACCGCCAGATCTGGTACGCCGAGCAGTAGTGGCAGCGATTCCCACGGCGAAACAACTGGAAGATCCTCTGCCGGATAAGTTGAGATCGCAGTATAACTTGGTGACGTTGCCCGAGGCGATCGCCCACATTCATTTCCCTGAGACGGCAGAATGGTTGGACCGAGCGCGGCGGCGTTTAGTGTTCGATGAATTTTTCTACCTTCAGCTTGGCATGTTAAAGCGACGGATGGAGCAGCGAAAGGTTCAACAGAGTGTGCCACTCAATCCACGGGGCGAGTTGATCGATCGGTTTTATGGGGTCATTCCGTTTCAATTCACGGGCGCACAACAGCGAGTAGTACAGGATATTCTGGGTGACCTGCAAAATACGGCCCCGATGAATCGCTTAGTTCAGGGAGATGTGGGATCTGGTAAAACGGTGGTGGCAGTAGTAGCGCTTCTCTCTGCAATTCAGTCTGGCTATCAAACTGCAATGATGGCTCCTACGGAAGTTCTGGCAGAACAGCACTACCGCAAGATGGTGGAATGGTTTACTCAACTTCACCTTCCAGTAGAACTGCTTACGGGCTCTACAAAGGCGGCGAAGCGCAAGCAAATCGCGCGTCAACTTCAAACGGGAGAACTTCCGTTGCTGGTAGGTACCCACGCGCTCATTCAAGATTCTGTAGAGTTTCAGCGGTTGGGGTTGGTTGTCATTGACGAGCAGCATCGGTTTGGGGTGCAGCAACGGGCACTCCTGCAACAAAAGGGACAGCATCCCCATGTGTTGACGATGACCGCAACGCCCATCCCTCGAACGCTGGCGCTGACGCTGCATGGAGATTTAGATGTGAGCCAGATTGACGAACTACCGCCAGGACGACAGGCAATTCAAACGACAATGCTGACACCCCGCGATCGCACTCACGGCTACGATCTGATCCGTCGGGAGGTGGCGTTGGGACGGCAGGTATATGTAGTGTTGCCGTTGGTGGAAGAATCGGAGAAGTTGGACTTGCGATCGGCTGTGGAAGAACATCAGCATTTGCAGGAAAGTATTTTCCCAAATTTTCAGGTGGGCTTGCTACATGGCCGCATGAGTTCTGCTGAGAAGGATGATGTGATTAATCAATTCCGCAGGGCCGAACTTCAGATTTTGGTTTCAACAACGGTGATTGAGGTGGGGGTAGATATCCCGAACGCGACGGTGATGTTAATCGAACATGCGGAGCGGTTTGGGTTGGCTCAGTTACACCAGCTTCGTGGGCGGGTTGGACGGGGGGCACATCAGTCCTATTGTTTGCTGATGAATAGTTCTAAAACGGAAGCTGCGCGTCAGCGTTTGACGGTTCTAGTACAGTCCCAGGATGGGTTCTTTATTTCTGAAATGGATATGCGGTTTCGGGGACCGGGGGAGGTTTTGGGGACGCGACAGTCGGGATTGCCGGATTTTGCGCTGGCGAGTTTGGTAGAGGATCAAGATTGTCTGGAGCTAGCCCGTGAGGCGGCTAAACGGACGATCGAGCAGGATCCGCTTTTGGACGGATGGCCGTTGATGCAGAAGGAATTAGAGTATCGCTATCAGCGACTTATGGGAGGGACTATTCTGACCTAGGTTTTTATGCAAATTCTTCGAAGTATTAATCGTGATGGGAGTTGCTCAATGCTGCATTATTCACAAATGTCCGTTCCTCTGCGGTCCGGTAGCGATCGCCCCGCTGGGCAAACCAGGCTAACTGCTCCTGAAGCTCATTATCTGACATCACCTCACAACGCCTGATGCCCAATCCTACTTCAGGTATTCAGTAAGGCTCTCCCTGCTGTAATTGGTATTTCCCATCCACCAGAGGTTTCTGGGGATGTTGGCCCTATTTTTCCTCTTCAATCCCCTGAGATGGCGGTAAGATTCCCCGACGGTTGAGTTCTTGTTCGATCTCCTGCAGGAGCGTGTAATCTGCTAAACATGGAGTCTGATGAGTCTCCCCATCCGCACTTCCAGAGGATTTTTGCTTGAGAAATTGAAAGGCTTGTTGGAATTGATAGGGACTCGCTTCAATTGGCGCAGCAAAATGGCAAGGAATAATGCGCTGAAAATCCCAGCTTGCCACCTGATAGGCCCAATCCAAAGTTTCACGCGGCGCTCGGTTTAAAATGAGCGTTTGTAAAATAGGAGCCACAAACAATGGGCGATCGCCGACTAGCACCTCAAACGATCGTTTCCAGTCCTTTTGCCACTTGAACGGAAACAACCCGAAGTAGGTTTTACGGAAACGTTCTGGGGCATTTAAAGCATTTCGAATAGCCTGCCCAAAGGGAATGACAGCTAAAGCACTAGGGCGAAAATAAAGCGTAAACAACACGATCCGCTGCCAACCTTTTCGTCGAGTCGCAGTCCGATCCTCTACCACATCAAATCCATCATCTTTGGCATGAAACAACAACGGATAAGGGTCTAACAAAACAATATCCGGTGGGTCTTCGGGGACCGATATCACTGCATCTGTTACCAGTAACGTGCGCGATCGTCGATGGAAAAACACAACTTCTTCAAATGCCCCCAGCCCCAAATCGATAGGACCAAGCATTGCATAGTCAAACTCATCCGTAAAAGGTGCTTTGGAAGGCTCTGCGGGGAGAACGTGAGTGCGGTTTCTAGGCAACCCCAGCCAACTGAGGGGTAAGTTGAAAGGGAAACTCCACTGATGGGGTGCGACAAACACCTGTGCCTCTGGAAAACATCTCGCAAAGGGACCGACGAAAACTTTATGCTCGATCCCAGAAACAGTGGGGAGAATAATATATTTAACCTCGCCGTGTTCTGCCACCAATTCCCACACCAGACGGATACATTCTGGGGTGGGTGCAACGGGCGCATACACCAACAATCCTCCCGCATCCAGCTTGATCGCAGTCATCCGAATGGGCGTTACGACATAGAGAACGCCCTGAAGCTGGTCAAAAGTCCAAATACTATCCTTGACCACTTCCTTGCGAAGGGTTCTCCGCTTGCCGTAGGGATATAATGGGACAATGGGCCAAAAGGGCCAGGACCAGTCCTTTGGAGACTGATTTGAGGGATCTTGAGCGTTCACCGCCGCCCTCCCTGAATGGCTTGATACTGTTCTTCCGCTTGATGCATATCTACCATCATCTGCTGAGAGCGACGCAAATAAACCACAAAGAGTAGGATAGCAAAGGTCAAAACGATCAGCCCCAGCATCCCACCAGCAAAGGTATCGTAGAGACCGTGAAGGATGGCTGCGATTGCAATTCCAATAAAGATCAGTGGCTTTTTCGGGAGGGATTGATAGCAGCTAGCCCTATAAAATAGCCGACAATCCCCGCCAGCACGGCATGAAACAAAGGGAGCGAAATAAAACGAATGGTTTTGACTAATTCGTAAGACTCTAGGGGAAGTTCTCCTCTCACTAACGTTGTGGCATATCCTAAGGAGTAGGTGGCCCCTTCTGCAACGGCAAATCCCAATCCAGACATCGTGCCATAGAACGCAGCAGTTAAGGGATTGTTCAGACGGTTTGGCCTCAGCAGAAAGAAATACAGACTCAGAGCTTTACAGACTTCTTCAAGTATCCCAACGCCCAATATAAACCCTAACAAACGGGGAATTAACCCCCAATTGGTTGCAGCATACAAAATATTGAAGGGTGGAACCTGTTGGACGAACAACAGTAATGGAATCCCGACAAAGGCGGTAAACAAAACACAAGTAAGGGTTTTTCGCCAAGAGAATGCGGTGGGTTGAATTAGATTAAATAAAAACACGCCCCAAAATGAAGCGTAATAGATGCCCAAGACCCAGGCAATTTGAGAAAAGTCTGTTCCTTGGGCCAAGTAGCCCAAAAGCACTGGAAATAATCCAAAGAACAAGAGTCCTTGAACTACTGGACTTTTATAAAGGCTGGCTTTAAATACCTCTGCGTAAGGAAAAACGGAAGCAACCTGAAAGGTTTGTAGGGTTTGCCAAAAATCTCCGGCGGGAGAGGGCGCGATCGCTCCGTTTTGCTCTGTATTCGCAAAAGGACTAGGAGTGGCGGGATATTCTGCATCCCAGGCGGGCAGTTCGGAGTTTTCAGCTTTGCCGTAAACCTTAAGGGTTTCAACGGCGGTTAGATTTAATTGGTGAATGGCATCAATAATGGCTAGGGTGGGTGTGGTTGGGTTGGGGGGGGCAGCGGCTTCCAGTAAAATCTGG
The DNA here is from genome assembly GCA_012032135.1 of Acaryochloridaceae cyanobacterium RU_4_10. GTDB lineage: Bacteria > Cyanobacteriota > Cyanobacteriia > Thermosynechococcales > Thermosynechococcaceae > JAAURS01. The sequence continues at coordinate 7,875 of JAAURS010000099.1, forward strand.
AGACAGGTGCGATTCATTGCTACTTTGACCGTCACGCCATAGGGTTGACCCAGATCCTGTAGGATGGCTGCGATCGCCTCTAGGTTGCCCTGTTTCGCACGCTCTAGGAGTGATGGAGGTAAAGTCATATCGTCGGGTTTCTGGATCTGTCGAGCTGAGTTTAAAGGTGATGCCATCGGTACCCTTCAGAGAACTGCAAGGGCTTCTGGGAAAATTTTAGTACAGCCATCATCTCAGGCTATAGCGTTTAAATTGTTAAGGTGTGGCCACTTCCACAGTTTGCACAAAAGCATTTCATTACAAGAGCCTTCATGATTGAGTTTGACCCCTACAAAACCTTAGAGATTGGCCCCACCGCAACCCTTGTTGAAATCAAGCAAGCCTATCGACGGTTAGCCAAACAATTTCATCCAGATAGCCAACATGAAATGGCCCACCATGACCGTATCACAAGGGTCAACGCAGCTTACGCACTCCTCAAAGATTCCGAGCGCCGCCAAAGCTACGATCTCTACCAACAATACGGCGTTACAGAGGGTTCGAGCACCGATCCAACCGTCCGCCACCAGCGCACCCAAGCCACTCAAGATCGATATCGCCAAGATCGTCAAACCCGACGAGAGGCTGACGTTCAGTTTGAAGAATGGGTCAAACGGGTATATACGCCCATCAATCGAGAGCTGACCAAAATGGTCAAGCGCTTACAACCAGAAATTACAGCCCTATCTGCCGATCCCTACGATGATGAATTGATGGAGGGGTTTCAACTTTATCTCGAAGAATGCCGAGAGACACTGGGCAAAGCGCAGCAGGTGTTTCGTTCCATGCCGAACCCTGCCAATGTGGCTGGAGTAGCGGCCCATCTTTACTACTGCCTGAACCATATTGAGGACGGCCTCAATGAATTCGATTGGTTTACCCAATGCTATGAAGATAGCTATATTGCCTCAGGCAAAGAAATGTTTCGCAAATCCGCCGGACTGCGCCGTGAGGCACAAGCCGCACTGAAAACGCTCCAAACGGTCCTTTAACCAATCTTAGGTGCTTGCTGATGCCACTCCGTTGCTTGCTCGTAGGCATAGGCAACCTGGAACATCTGGTCTTCCCGCAAAACATTCGCAACGATCTGCAACCCAATCGGCAAACCGCGATCGTCAAATCCGCAGGGCAAACTCAATCCCGGTAACCCCGCCAAATTAACTGGAATCGTCATCAAATCCGAGAGATACATGCTTAACGGGTCGGCTGTTTTCTCCCCAGCCTTGAATGCCGTAGTGGGAGCCGTGGGACAGACCAATACGTCTACTGACTCAAATGCCTTTTCAAAGTCTTGCTTGATCAGCGTTCTGACCTTTTGTGCCTTCAGATAATAGGCATCGTAATACCCCGCTGAAAGCGCATAGGTACCAATCATAATCCGACGCTTCACTTCTGCCCCAAACCCCTTCGCGCGGTCTGAGTATACATTGAGATCAGATTTTCCGCATCCTTAGACCGGAAGCCATACTTCACGCCATCGTAACGGGCCAAGTTTGCTGAGGCTTCTGAAGGCGCAATTACGTAGTAAGTTGGCAGTCCATACCGGAAACGGGGACAGGAGATTTCCCGAACCGTTGCCCCTAAATCCTTCAACTGCTGAATGGCTTTATGCACTGCATCCGCCACCACACCATCCAGACCTTCGCCAAAGGTTTCTGTAATGACCCCCACTCGTTTCCCTTTCAGATCGGGAATCAAATACTGGGTATAGTCTGGCACCTCAACCTTCAGACTGGTGGAATCCTTGGGATCGTACCCTGCGATCGCCCCCAATAAAATGGCTGCATCTTCTACCGATCGGCCAAAGGGTCCAATTTGATCCAGCGACGACGCATAGGCCACCAACCCAAACCGCGACACCAGTCCATAAGTCGGCTTCAGTCCCACTACCCCGCAAAAGGAAGCAGGTTGACGAATAGACCCGCCCGTATCGGATCCGAGGGACACCACGCATTCATCCGCCGCCACTGCCGCCGCCGATCCGCCGGATGACCCACCCGGCACTCGCGCGACATCCCAAGGGTTTGCCGTCACTTGATAGGCAGAATTTTCCGTAGAGCTACCCATTGCAAACTCATCCATGTTGGTTTTACCCACCATGACGGCACCAGCTTCAGCCAGTTTCTGCGTTACGGTTGATTCATAGGGCGGTAGAAAATTTTCTAGAATATGGGATCCGCAGGTTGTCGGAATTCCTTTCGTACAGAGATTATCTTTGATGCCCACTGGGATTCCAGCTAATAAGCCAATGTCTGACCCAGCGGCAATTTGAGCATCCACATGCTTTGCTTGGGAGATCGCCCGATCGGCGGTGATGCTGAGGAAACTATGGAGCGTGGGTTCGAGTTGATGGACGCGCTCTAGGGCTTCTTGGGTATTTCAGTGGCAGAACGTGCCTTGCTGACTAATTGTTGATGCAACTCCCGAATGAAGGCCATGCCGCAGGTCCTTTTGTCAGTCTGTAAATGATCCTCTCTCAGTATAGAGGGCTGCGATCGACTTCCGGTCGATTTCTCGGTGGTTTATGTACATTGAACAGATTTGGGCAAGGTGTCTCCAACAAACTTGATTGCAGTAGAAGATAGGTTAAGAATTTTGATGGGGGCTTTAGCGATCGCCATTTCGCTATCACCATTTACTTGTACTCTAAATTAAACTCAGCAGGTAGGTCACCCCACCTGCTGGTCTGCAGAATCGGACATGAAAGCTTTCCCTTCATCCGGCTCCTCAACGTCTTGGTGCTTATCATGCACACCTGAGCCTGCCGTCACGGGCAGATTTGACATCGTGACAATGTCGATGGAGTAACTGGAGATTATTGTAATCATCCTTGCCGCCTTGAATGCGGGGAATGATGTGGTCGATTTCCAGCACATCTGCATCTCGAAAATAGAGTTGACAGAATGGACAACTCCCCTTTTGTCTCTTCAAAAGTCGAGCGACCCGAGGAGAGACCTGGGAATATCGCCCCATTCTTGAACTCCAGTAAACCCAGTCCGCATCATAAGGACTTCGCTGTCCTTGCACTTTGGTATGCCGCTGTATAGCGGTGTCCTTATGGTTGGCTAGCCGATACCTTAGGTTTGCGGTTTTGAGTCCAAATCTCCATCCTTCACCGCAATCAATAAGCCAGTATTTATGGATATAGGGAACGTGCAAAATTTTGGGAATGATCCGATCGTTCCATTGACGCATCGACTGAAAGGATGGTGTTTGCCCTAGCACCAAATGGGATACTCGATGGGGGTGATGTTGAGCCACATGTAGAGCAAAAAAGCCGTTTGCACAGGTAAACGCCAAGACAGCAAAAGGAATTTCCAGTAGATCCATCACTTCTACTACAGTTTCAGCAGTTTGAGAAACACTAAAATCGAAGCTCGAAGCTGGATATGAGAACCCAAAACCGGGTAGGTCAAAGCAGACAACGCGGAAATCTAGCGCAAGTAACTCAATCAAGTCAGCATAATGTTCAATGACGCAAGGTCCATCAGGCACGATCAGCAAGGGTGGTTTACGACTGCCTGTATCTAGCACCCGCAATATTCCGGCTTGAGTCTGCAATAGTTTCATGCACTCTGATTTGAGACTACTTTCTTGCCTGCTCCTGCCACGAGTTGCCGCGATAACGCTATCGATGTATGAGCCTTGCATGAATCTTCCTCACACCAACATAGAATGCCGACCTTATTCTAATGGCTTAGCTAGGGATTTAGTTGCGAAGTCCCTACGATAGCTTGAGGCAGCATAACTCAAAAGCGATCGCCGTTCTGAACCAGCTTTCTGACGTGCACCAAATGGTCGCAAAACTGTTATGTGGCAGCGGACTTCGTCTATCCGAAGCATTACGGTTGCGAGTGAAAGGCATTGATTTTGCTCAGGCTCAACTTCTTGTTCGCGATGTCAAAACAACCCTGATTTATTAGAGAAACAGGCAATAAATCTCATCCGTAGATGTTCAAAATTAATAAAGCCATAAGCTTGGCGTTTAGTCAGCTTATGGCTTTATTAATTCCTTCCATGACACCGCTAGTGGTTCGCAGGGCTATTTCAGCCTAGTTGAAGTGTTGGTATGGTAAGCAATCACACTGGACCGAGTCAGTCTAGCGAGCCCCCTAAATGTCTGAACTTTCAATTCTTGACGCATTTGCCGAACTCCCTGACACTCGCCGCTCAGCAGGTCAACGCCATACACAATCTTTGTGCCTAGCCCTTTTCACCCTTGCAGTGGCCGCAGGGAATCGTGGATTTCTAGCCATTGGGGATTGGGTCAAAGCTTATCATGATGAGTTAGTGGTCTTGTTTAAGCCTCCTAAGGGTCGATTACCGTCCTATAGCACGATTCGACGAACGCTTTTAAGGACAGAGTATGCCCGTTATGGAGCATGTCTATCTCAGTTTTTCGAAATTCAGCCCAGGGCTGGAGAAACCATTGCCACCCATGGCAAAGGGCTCCGTGGGTCTTATGAAGCCATCAGCGATGACCCCAACATCGACTCCCATCCTGCCATTATGCTCGTCAGTGCCTACATCGTGGAGCGTGGACTGATTCTAGACCCCTACGAAGTAGATTCGAAAACCAATGAAATCACTGCCTTACCTGCATTCATAACCCAAATGGCTCTCAAGGGAGTTGTGTTTGCTTTTGATGCGATTAGCACCCAAAAAAACAGCTCAGACCATTATCGAGAGTGAGAATGGCGACCTCGGCGCACTCAAGGGTAACCAGTCTGGATTATTGAGCGCCGTACAAGTCCATTTTCAACCCTAACAGACCATCGTACAGCTCAATAAAGGGCATGGTCGCATTGAAAAACTCACCATTAGCATGACTCACGATCTCAATAACATTCCTGATTTCCCAGGCATACGCACGGTAACCCGCGTCGTCTCAAAACGCCAAGTCTATCGAGCCTTTATTATTGAATGCTCTACCGAAACACGCTACTACGTTTGTTCCTTAATTGAGCCACTTCAAGCCTTAGCAGACCGGATTCGAGGATATTGGGGGTCGAGAATAAGGTGCATTATGTTCGAGATGTGACCCAAGGGGAAGATGCTTCTAGAATTCGAACCTCGCCTTTAATCCAAATTTGGGCCATAGCGCGCAATTTAGCACTCAATTTATATCGCGATCGTGGATTTGAGAATATGGCTCAAGCTCAATGTCTAGACGGCTTTAACCTGAACCTCCTCAAGGCTTTGTTTAGAATGAAATAGCCCTGGCCATCAATACCCTGACTAGACCTCAAAAAATTGCCCTTGCACTGCCAAAATGAGCCTATAAAAAATTGGGGTAATACGAAACCGTACTACCCCAACCAGAACTCTAAGCGATAAAGAAATCGATATTTAAGCGATCGCAGCCATCGTCACATCATTGATATTCAAAATGGCCTGTAGCTCCTCAGAATCAACGGTTTCTTTATCCACCAATTGATTGGCAATCGCATCCAAAACATGTTTGTTCTTTACCAGAACATCCTTGGCCCGACGATAGGCTTGGTCCACCAGATTACGGACCTCATCATCGATCGCCGCTGCGGTTTCATCGGAGAAATCCCGTTCGGCCATCACATCGCGACCCATGAAAGGATTGCCTTGCTGGCGACCTAACGCAACGGGACCGAGGCGATCGCTCATGCCGAAGCGAGTCACCATTTGACGAGCACCCGCGCCACCTGCTGCAAGTCATTGGAAGCACCTGTCGTAACCTCATCTTCGCCAAAGATAATTTCTTCAGCAATGCGTCCGCCCAAGGCAACCGCCATTTGATTTTGGAGATAGGCACGGCTATACAACCCAGAATCCATCTGATCTTCACTCGGCGTAAACCAAGTCAGCCCCCCGCACGACCCCGAGGGATAATGCTGATTTTTTGGACTGGATCGTAATCTGGCATCAGCGCACCCACCAAAGCATGGCCCGCTTCGTGATAGGCCACCAGAGTTTTGCGCTTCTCGCTCATGACGCGATCTTTCTTCTCTGGTCCGGCCAAAACGCGATCGATGGCGTCATTGACTTCATCCATCGAAATTTCAGTCAAACTGCGACGAGCCGCTAAAATTGCAGCCTCGTTCAGCAAGTTAGACAGATCTGCACCTGTAAAGCCAGGCGTCCGACGGGCAATCTTTTCTAAATCCACGTCTTTGCTAAGTGTTTTGCCACGAGCGTGAACGTTCATAATTTCTAGACGGCCCTTGTAATCGGGGCGATCGACGACCACCTGACGGTCAAAACGACCCGGACGCAACAACGCTGAATCCAACACATCGGGACGGTTGGTCGCAGCAATGATGATGATGCCCGTGTTCCCTTCAAACCCATCCATTTCCGTTAAGAGCTGGTTGAGCGTTTGTTCCCGTTCGTCGTTTCCACCCCCGAGTCCAGCACCGCGCTGGCGACCTACGGCGTCAATTTCATCAATGAACACGATGCAAGGTGCATTGGCTTTGGCTTGTTCGAATAAGTCCCGAACCCGTGAGGCACCAACCCCCACGAACATTTCCACAAACTCGGAGCCAGAAATGGAGAAGAAAGGAACTCCTGCTTCCCCTGCTACGGCCTTGGCCAGTAGTGTTTTACCTGTCCCAGGAGGCCC
>JAAURS010000438.1 GCA_012032135.1 Acaryochloridaceae cyanobacterium RU_4_10
GAGGAGGATTGCGGCTGGTTGAGCGTACTGGGAATGCGCGATCGCCGGAATAATAGTCTCAGGACGATTCGGATCGATTGACTTGAGTACATTTGTTGTTGGCATATTTACTACAGGTAGAAGACAGAAAAACTGTGCTCGACAGCAATGACAACCAGGACACAGCAAGCGGAATGCCAGCGTTTGGAACACCGTTTTTGCACACAATCCCCTTGTGGCACTTGGGGCTTATCGCTTGTTCGCCAAAAACAGAAGAGAGCGTAATCGTGGAAACGATTGAGATGAAGAATGCGATCGCAATGCTGGAGCGCACAGACTCAGGCAGAAGAACTTTTCGCAGCACTACCGCACCCTCGCTAATCTGGGAGTAGGCGTTTTGACGGGTTTTGATTCAAGCCTTTTTACCTTTTGGGTTTGAGCCGTGGCCAAAAATCCAGTGACCTGTCTAAGATCCTCAAGCGTTGCAGATCCACTAAATTTATTGCCTTTAGTCTCCAGAATGACCCCGCGTGATTTATGGGTCACGCTCAGATCGCCATTGGTCTCCTTAAACTTGTAATCCCCTGTTGCAAACTCTCGTTCTCCCTTAGGTTTACCGTTTGTGGTCTTGAGTAAAAGCCTTGAACTATTTACAAGATCTCTATTAGTTTCTTCCTGTGATAGCTGAGGGGATGAACTAGGCTGGACTGGTTCAACTGCTGCAACCGCAGGGATTTTGTATTTGCCTTCCTGGGTCAAGTTTTTCAATCTCCGCTCAAACTCGGGTAGATCTGCCTCAATCCCCGATCGCAACTCACTAACATAAGATGCTAGATGCTGCATCCCTGGATCCTTAGATCGAATTAATTCGCGATTAAGCTTAGTTCGCTCACCCTCAAGCCTAGAGTGCTGCATGATTAGCGTTTGGTCGCCCGTCGCTAGAACAGCTTCACGATTGATATTTTTGGCTGCTGGCAATCCAAAATCTGGGGGGATTTCGCCAGTTGCGAGGGTCTTTTGGGACTCAACAGAAAGCTCAGGAAGTGGCTTCTCACTGGGCAAATCTGAAGCGAGATTAGGTTGAGGAATATCTACGGGCAGAGGGTTTTTCAACTTTTTCAGTTTTCTGCGGAAACCTTGTCGTTTGCCGTGTTGAGATTTTTTGGGGTAGGTTCAACAACAGGAGAAGGAGATGGCTCTGCTTTTGGCGATTCAGCCTGCTGGGATACTGGCTCAACAACAGGAGAAAACAATCTTTCTGGCGTTGATACAGGTTCAGTCTGTTGCGAGACAGGAGTAGCCGCAGGAGGTGGCACGGCATGTGTTTTCTCAAAATGCGTTGGTGCAGGTTCTACTTTTGGCGCTGAAACCCATTTTGCCTCGTTAAACAAATCCTCTTTAACGGTTGACCGCTTTACGACATTTCCGTCCTTGGTCTGCAAACAGTCTCACCATCAACCATCACCTGAAAATCTTGAGGCTTGATGGGCGGGTTGGGAACAGTCTTCAAATAGTCCTGAAGCAATCTCACTTCCTCTGGAGTCAGCTTGTTAATAGACGGCTTGAATTGCCCATTAACAACCTTCCCCTTCAGCTTTGTTTTACCATCGACCTTAATTTCGATGGTTGATTCTTTCTTGCCCTTCTTGCCAAATGCCCGAACTAGCGCAGCGATCATCATCGCAAGACCGATCTGAGCCTGCGTGTGGGCATTCTGGACGTTAGTGGTTGCTTGTTCAGAATTTTTGGGATCCATATATAACCTAAGCCAAATATCCATCTACTTATCGCTACCTAGTCAGAAAAACTGACGAAAATTTTGAGCACAAAAAAAGAGCGGCGATCAAAAGATCGCCGCTCTCGTTGATATACAAGAATTTCAAGGATTTGGAGGTCTATCGACAATTTTGGATTGTGTTATGTCACCCGCCCTGACGCCAAAGGTTTTAAGTGCGATCGCTCTTCTGGGAAAAAAATGGTTGGGTCTGTATAAGTACCAGCCAAGGTTTTCTGTAGATCTACCGCGCAGTAAGTGTCTATTTTTTCAATTTTCAACATCTTCGCCGCAACCTTGCACCTGTCAAACGTAGGCTTATATTGCTGGGTTACAAAATTGACTGCAACTGATTTTGGCATGTAATCAAGCCTGACTGTCGCTCTGTTCCGGTTAAGCCACTTACATTTCTTACCCTCTGTCCTGAGATGCAGAAACTGAAATCCCTTCTTGCTAGAGGACAACGACTTGGCCTGCATCTCCCAATAGGTTGCCCCATCAACGTTAACCGTCTTCACATCTTCTGGAGCCCCATACGTGCTGGGATAACAGCGAGAGTAATCCTTGATCAATACTGGATCGGGTGCATATAGTGGTGCGTTGTTTTCTGCGATCGTGCGGTAAGTTGCAACAGCTAAAGTGGCGCAAGCCAGGACTGAAACTGTGGCGATGCTGACAATGATGTGATTGGTTTTCATGATTTTGTTAAACTTGGGTTAGTTGCACTTTTGAGATAGAGGGAATTCTGCATGACCCTATCGAATCTTTTCACAGAAAACGCGGAGCAATTAAAACCAACGAACACAACGTTGCCGACAATGTACGATCTGCCCAGTGAAGATCCTGAGGAACCTGGTTTGCCTGACGAGTTTCACGATTTACAACCTCAATTATTAAGCGCAACATTGCGACTGGTTGATGTAAAGAGCGATCGTATTTTCACTGGAACCGACCTCAATCTTTACTACGATCCCGAACACAAATGGTACAAACGTCCAGATTGGTTCGTGGCCATTGGCGTACCCCGACTGTATGACGAACGGGATATGCGGATGAGTTTTGTTGTTTGGGATGAAGGCGTTAGTCCATCAGTAATCGTAGAACTCCTTTCTGAAGGGACGGACAAAGAAGATTTGGGGCTAACCAAGGCTCAACTAGGAAAAGCTCCCACAAAATGGGACGTGTATGAGCAGATCCTCAAAGTACCCAATTACGTTGTATATGACCGTTACAAAGACATATTGAGAGCTTATCGGCTTGTGCAGGGTCAATATCAAGCTATTGAATTGAAAACGAACGGATCT
>JAAURS010000100.1 GCA_012032135.1 Acaryochloridaceae cyanobacterium RU_4_10
GTTCAATCAATACATCGGCTATGGGTGCTCAGCTCACTCAGTTTTTTACGAACCAGGAACAAGAGTCACTGATGGATAAGCAGATACAGCGCCTAGTTGATGTAGGCATGACTCAGGGGTTTCAAGGTGATGCGTTAATTAAGCGTATGGCAGAAATGCATGAGGGGGTGAAGGTGTTCGCAATGGTATAGATCCAGATTATTCAGGAAGTGTCGTCACAGACTACAAAAAAGGTGGGTGTGTTAGCGGAAGTGGTGTATCAACAGGTAAGTTGACCTATCCTGTTAATGGCTCAATCACTTCACCCTTTGGGTGGCGGATTCACCCAATACATGGTGATAGCCGTTTTCATAGTGGCGTCGATTTTGGTGTTGATATGGGCACCCCGATTCAGGCTGCGGATGGAGGAAAAGTCACCTTTGCTGGTTGGGATGATCGCGGCTGCGGAAAAACGACTATTATCCAGCACGGTGGTGGAATGACCACAACCTATTGTCACCAATCCACGATCAACGTTGCGGTGGGTCAAGCTGTAAGTAAGGGCCAAATGATCGGTAAAGTGGGCAGCACAGGGGATTCAACTGGCCCCCACCTTCACTTTGGAGTGAAGAAAAATGGTCAACCCGTAGATCCAATGAGCTATTTGAAAAAGTAGAGTTTTTCATGCAAAGAAAAATCATGTTTGCCGTATCCATTGCCTCTCTCATGATTACAACGTTGGCAATTGTTCATTTTTTCCCAGTGAGGCAATCTGAATCTACATCTTTTGCTTCAAGGTATAAAACAATGTACGGTGAGAAAAAAGGTATACCTTATAAGAATCTGAGTTGTGTCTCTTCGCCTGATAAATCTAAAATTGATGCAGTATTTTTACTCAAGTCAATTCGCGGAATATCGCCTAAAGGTGTCCCGTGGTTGCTAGAAGCTGTTGCAATTACTCACAACCCACCAAACGACCCTTTGTTCGTCATGCAAATACTTGGCACTCGAAAAGGTCGATGTCACGCAATCTATGCTAGTGGCAATGAAGAGTCGATAGTTCCGCTTGGACAATATGTAGCCCCAGAACAGGCGATTGAGATCCAGAGAACCTGGGTGAACTTTCAGTTAAAAAATGTGCCAGACTATCGAAAATATACTCAAAAACGTCTGGATGCAAAAGTGGTTAATTTGACAAGAGATGAATACGTTATTTTTAAAGAACTTGGCTTCACAATGCCGAAGAAATGGCAAGAAGTCAAATAACTGATTGTTTCGCTCTCGTTTTATCTGTTGCTTTAGCACCGGAATCAAAATCAAAGTCAGTTGGGTGCCGATTTAGTAAGTCCCTTTTCTTGCCAGCATTTCTCTTCTTGGGAGTCAAACCAGTTGGCAATATTTTTTAAACAGTCAGTAAGTTCATTAATTTCATCACTAGATAAAGATCCCAGATCTGGCGATTCATAGGAGAGATTATCAAGGGCGACATACGCACATTCCCATGCATTATGAAAAGCCTCTCGTTCTGTCATGTTAGAAAATCCCCTTTAGACTCAGTACAAAACCAGGTAATACATCCTCGCCGGATAGCTCGGTCGGCGATCGCATCACCTCCACTTCTTTCCCTGCCCGATAAATTTCAACCGTTTGGTCTTGTGGATTCAGGAGCCAACCCAAACGAACGCCGTTGGCATGGTATTCTCTCATTTTCTCCTGAAGGGGCTTGAGGCGATCCGTTGCAGAGCGGAGTTCGATTACGAAGTCTGGAGCCAGCGGCAAGAATCCTTCTGGATTAGGGTTAAGTGCAATGAGCCGTTCTGAAGCAACCCAAGCGGTATCAGGAGAGCGGACGGCACCATTTGGCAGAATGAAGCCCGTTGAGGAGTCAAACGATATGCCAACTCGAGTCCGTTCGTTCCAGTTCCAAAGCTGTCCGTTCAAAGAGGAATTTCGTTTTCCCGATTCCCATCCCGTTGGCGGCATAACAATAAGTTCTCCTTGTGCTGTGAGTTCAAGCCTGACATCGCGGTTGGTCAGAGAAAGCTCCCAAAACTGATCGTGTGTCAGGGTTGTAATGGCGTTCAGGTTTAGCGTTACAGCAGTCATAGAACGGCCTTAGAGTGCGGCTAACCAAAGTTTAACATTGCGGCCCTGCTGCAATTCTTTCGATCCTCAAAAAGCTTTCTATCACTACATTTCAAACAAAAAGTTCGGTCTCGTTCGCCAACAGACATAACGAATAAAAGACAACCTCGAACCAAAGAAGACCCCAATGCCTGAAATGCTTGCGGTTATTGGGCCGGAAAATAATTTCAGAAAAATGTTCGCTTTTGAATCTGAATTTCCATAACGACTACAGGAGGTTAACAGCAATATAGCTGGTGTCTCTCGGAGAACATTCATGAAAATAAACTACCCGATCGCAATCGTCACCCTTTCATCAATTTTCGCTAGTGGCATTCTCGGCTATGCCTCTTGGAGTCTCCTGCGAGAAGAAATGAAGCCGACCTATGCGGTTCAATCGCCATTGCGTAAGGCATACGATCGCTGCTACCCCAGCACGAGAGGAAGACCCGTTGAAGAGGAAAAGGTTGATTTCGATGGTGCGACCTACTGGGAGATTCGCACAAAACCATTACCAGGCAAACATAAAAGCGACTTCGTTCATCTGAAGACAGCCCAAAATGAATGCACCTGGCTCAACCGGAACCGTTCTACCTTTCGGTTGGATTATCTACCCAAAAGCGTAGCCTTAGAGTTCCCAAAACAGCGGTACAAATCGTTATCGGATCGTTGTATTGAAGCTGCAAAAAAATTGAAAGCCAAAGACCCCCAAAAATCTTGCATAACGTATCTTGAAAATTTCTTCTCTGGCTCAGAAATTGAGCCTACGATTTTCTTCCCCGAAGAAGTTGAAGCCCTAAGCGATTTAGGGGTCAATCCAAATCAAATAAAAAACTGGAAACTCATTAAAGATTCAAGTCAGTTGTAAAAAGAGGTTGAACATGGACGCTCGTAATATAGAACACGCTGCCAATAGCGTTTCTGATGCCCATACCCAGACTACCGCAGCCGCTCAGGGACTCGTCCTTTTACTTGTTGAGTTGTACAAAAGAAAGCATAAAAAACAGCAGACTATTGAAATCAAAGTTAATGGAAAGACAAAGCTCAAAGGGGTTGTTAAAGATGGTGTTTTTACGCCATCAGTTAACAAGATGACCGCTCAAGAAATTCAAGTCTTGCGGAATTATTTTTCCAACATTCCAAACCCACCCATCAAACCTGATGATTTCCAAGTCTTGGTGAATGGCGGCACTGTGTTTCAAACCGTTGATGGGCAAGTTACCAAACAGCGATCGCCTAACCCAGAGTCAAGCGCACCAACATCATCGCAAGCAAAACCAACTCAGGAGCCATTTTCTTCGCCAGTTTACGTAGATCGTTTCCTGGATGATTATTACCCTCACACTTCTCAACCCACCCCACCAACTTCATCCTCAGCAACCCCGTCACCAGCAGTATCAACCGCCCCAACTGAAGCACCAGCAACAGCACCCGCTCAGGCAACAGCGACAACAACATCAGTATCAACCGCCCCAACTGCTCCACCAGTAGCGGATCGACCGCCCTCAAGTGTTACAACACAGGAGCCTGCGATCGATGTTCCCTATTCGCTTGTCGATCCCGTTCCAGTTGCAACAGACTCTAACGCTCTTATAGATTCCGAGCTAGATACAACACCAGAGGCGGTTAATGGTGCCGAACGCTCGCCGGAACCAATCGTCGATCCGGTTCTAAAACCTCATCAGCCCGTTGCCCCACCATCGCTTGATGATGAATTATTGACCAATCCCCCCCGACCGCCCGAACTAAATCTAGGTGAATTCCCTGCTGATTTTGGTTTGGCCTCCGCTAAGAATATCAGTCAAGATGCGGTAGTGGCTTCTGGCGATCGAGCATTAATTCAACAGTATCTTGCCGTTGAAGCCCTGCGAAGCGACCTCAACACAGATATTGATCGGGCAAAGCATCCAGGGCACGAATATTTGCAGCCAAGGATTGAAAGCTTGAGGACTCAGATAAACGATCGACTTCCCGAACTAGATCGTCGGCTGCAAACACTGATCGGTGAAGGAAAATATAAAGTTCCATCAGGTAGCCCAACTCCTTCAAAGCAAGCCTCTCAATTGCCTCAGTCAGAGATGAATAAGGAGCTTGCCCTTGCCTCCAATAGTTTGTTGAGGTTTTCTACAGGCAAAAAGCGAGGTGAAACACGCGAATGCGCTAGAGGCGATTATCAATTCAAGGAGGTTGGTGGAAACCTTACCGTATCTGATAAGAATCGGGGGGAGATCTTGAAGGTAGAGGGTAAAACCGTGACGGGTTCTGCTACGGCTGCGGATGTAAAAAATGTCTCCAATGCAGTTGAAAGTGTTAAGGCTCAACAAGTTTCTACCATTTCAAAACAAAAACAATCCGTCGCCGCCAATACTGGAATTCTCCAAAAATGCTGAAACCTATACCGCTCAACCGTCAGATTCGATCTCTAGTTGCCCTTGCTTTTTTCTCTTCAATGATGGGTGCGATCGGGTTTGCTAGTGTTTTCACCGAACAACTCGCACGTCCCAGTTGCATGAAGAGCGTCGTTTGTCGAAATAGCATCCCTCCGTCCGGCCCTCCCTTTGCCACTTCAGTTTATTTAGCACTCGCAACATTTCTCGTTCTTATTGTTACTAAATCTCATGAAGCAACAAACTCACACGACTAGTCCTAGCCCTGTGCTACACCTGCCGCACATTGATATGGCTCGTTATGCCCAACCATTTACCATCATTGCCGTGTGCTGTCTCATTCTCACTTGGCAATCGTTCAAAGGACGTAAAGCCCCTAAAGGCTCTGCGTCCTGGGCGCAGCCAAAACATATTGACGCTGCAAAAAAACGTGTGAAAGAGGATGCGATTAACGGGCATCCTCTCAAGCCATCTTTTATGTGTGGCAACATACCGCTAGTCAACGTAATCACCAGCTTAATCACATTTGGTAAGCCAGAATCCGGCAAAACGTTTGGGATTCAGCAAAACCTTATCTTCCAACAGCTAAAAGATGGCGGACCTTTGTGTCTGGTGGATCTGCAATATCCAGTTCAAACCTCTCAAATAGTCTCGATCGCCGCATCTTTTGAATACAAACCAGAGGATATTTATATCTTTGCTCCTGGCGAACGGGAGTCCGAGGTCTGGAACATCACCGAAGGGGTTGAGGGTGCAGCAGCCCAAGAACGCGCCGCACTCATGCAAGATAATGCTGCGAGAGAAGGCGCTCACCGCCAAGAAGATCAGTTCTTTACACCAGGGGTCAGGCTGCTCTTAGCTGGCTCGATGTCCCTGGTCAGACACATCAAAAACCTTGACAATCTGCTCGGATGCCGCGCTCTATTTACCTTTCCCGACCTCCTAGCAAGATTGGACGAGCACCGTGAAAGGTTAGCAAAGATCGATCCTTGGGCCTTAGGCTTTTTCGATCAATATCGTGCTAGTGCAGGAAGTCCCCAGACGGCTGCATCCCTAGCAGCTTCGGCATTGGCATTCTTGAGCATTTACGGTGACAAGACCCTAGCCCCTGCGATCGTTGGAAAGACTTCATTTCCCCTCAGACTGGAAGGGAAAAACTTTTAGTACTGGGCTGTCGTCCGTCCAATCGCGTCACGGTTGCGCCATTGATTACGGCACTGTTGAGCCAAGTGGTTGACCAAAATTTGATTGTTGATGAGTACGGTCAACCGGGTCGCAAAGATTCACTTCAAGTCGCAATGGCTGAAGCCTTTTCGGTCAATTACAAGCGACTGGTCGGAGATGTAAACGAAAACAGAAAGTATGGGATCTACTTTAATATTGACTGCCAAAACTTTTCGCAAGTTCAAGAGAAATTTGGTATCGAAAAACTTAGGTCGTTGATGACGGGTTTTGGTGCAAAAGTTTGGTTTAATCCTGGAGAATTAGAAAGTGCCAAGTATTTAGAATCTGTGATTGGCACTGAAATTATTTCACAGCGAAAAACAACCTATCAAACGAGAGGAGGATCGTCCTCGTCTTATGAAGAGAAAGAACGTCCCTTATTTTCTGCTGCTAGGGTCTTGAAAATGAAAAAACAAGAAGCGATTATTTTCGCAGATTGTATCGGATCTGGCACTGAAAGTAATATTCCGTGGCATACCAAAGTAAAGGTTGAACCACTTTACGTTGAGATGTGCGAGTGGGCTAAAACTCAATGGCCGCAAGTCCAAAAATACTTTGTCAACCGATCACCCCAAATGCCCGTCGATGACATTTTAGAAGTCACTCGTCTGGCGGCTGAAGAATTCTTGCCCTCTCCAATGAGCGATCGGGAAAAGTTAGACAGGGACGATGCGGCCTGTCGAGCGGAGTACGAAGAAGCCGTTTTTGGTTCAGTCTAGTCAATTTTAAAGGTAAAAACATGATCGAATATACCGAACAAGAAACCGCTAAAATTCCTCCAAGCTTAAGAGGGTTGATGCAAGAATATGGGTTGTCATTTTGAATGCTTTAGAAGTGCTAGATCTTGGGCCGATAAAAGGGCCGTTTGAAACGCTTGAGATTTATGCAGATGATGGAGTCTTTCCCGTGCTTGGAAAAGACGTAAACGGACGAAAATACGCAAACCCTATCAAAAGAAGACCCACGGCATGGACTGTATTTTTTAATGGTGAATGCGGCTATGTCCAAGTCTCGGATCGAATCTTGGCGAGTCGTGTGGATTGCGACTTTTTGCAAGAATTTAAGCTTTAAGAAGAAGCAATAACAAATCGGTGAAGGCCATGAGAAAGATAGAAAGAATTGTTCGGGAATACGAATTGCAAGGGACTACTATCAAGTCAGGTCGTACAACTGTTTGGCCGACTCGTAAGGGAGTTACACCAGACAAAGCTAGTGTAGATGCTGTGTTGCTTGCCCTCCAAGGCAATCCTTCAAAGATGGCCGTCAATGTAAGGCGCGACGATGAATTGATTTTTTCGGCGCTTGGGGGCAAGGTCAAAGTTCCGCTCTCTCAAGAAAAGCTTGACAAACAAGCCATTCAAGCCGTCGAACCAATCCCTGTCGAACAAGTGTCGCAGGGTATTGCAATGGACGATCTTTTGTTCTCGGTTGGTATGTTGAGCGTTGCTGAAGAGCATTTGGATGAGATGAAAACAACACTCATTCATCTCGGTGAAGACCCACAGAGATCGGCTAAATATCAACAAATGGAGACGCAAGTTGCTGAAGCACGATCTCAATATGAGGCCGATCTGCAACGCTGGCAGGATGCCCAGCCCGATCCGATTGACCCAGTATTGGAGACGTCTGAGGTTGTTGAAGATGCGACGATCGTATCCCAAAATCTCGAGCTTTTCCAGAATGCCAAAGCTTTGGGACAGCCGCTGAACGATATTGAAGTGGCAGATCTCGCTACTGAGTTTGGGCAAAAACTCGAAACGACTTCCCAAAAAGCGGATAGAAACAAACTTTTTGATATAGAGGGTCAGATTGCCGAACTAGATCGTCGGGCTGCTGTATCTGGACTGACTGGTATAGCAGACCCAGAACAAAACCAGGGCTATAAAATGTTGCAGGATGAGGCTGCAAGGCTTAGGGAGAAACTAAGTATTGTAGAGCCACAGTCTGTTGAGACTGAAATTGCCAATCTCAATGCAGAGTTTTTGAATGAGGCTGCGGCACTCAGAAAAGGGTTAGAGATACCCGCGCTACAAGCGAATCAAATTGATACTCCAGTTGCCGATGCTAATACTATGGCGCAAGCAGTTCCAGTTACTATGGAGAAACCCGTTTCTCAGACCGAACGCAATGAGAAGGCTGTATTAGATGCTATTCTTCCTGCCGTTGCCGAAGCTCAGCGATCGGACAATGAAGCTGAGATGAAAGAATTTGAAGAATATTTTGATGCTCAACTTGCAGAACATGAGGCGGAGATGGAAGAATATCATGCTCATCTGGCAGGCGAGATTGATTTTTATGGCCCATACTCAAGGCCATCCCCCGATGATAGTTTTGCTTCACTTGGAGATTATGAAGACGCGGTTGAACGTCAGATGGATCGCGAAATTGTTTTGCTTGAACTAAACGATCTGCCACAAACTTCAATTCAAGAGCAATCTACCCGAGACAAGAACGAAGCGTTCATCATGGATGGTGTTCGTAATGCTGCTCTTGAGCATGATTCACCTTTTGGAAGATTGGCTGAAAATGCGGCAAACACGATCGCGGCCAATGAAATTATAGGACATAGTCCTTCTCCTGTGAATGTTATTGAGCCATCCCCAGAAACCTTGAAACAGCTTGATGCTTATGTTTCTCAGGGTACGAATGGGCAAGCTCAAGGCACGTCCAGTCTGGCTGAGAATCTACGATATCTATCGGATCGCTCTTCCGAGTACCAACGCTTGCTCGAACAACATCCAGATTATGAGTCCACAGTTGAAAATCCCGATCAAATGGTCGCTGAAGTCGCTCAAGCGAAAGGTATTCAACCGGAGGAATACACTCAGATTCTGGCTCAAGGTTCCCCGTCCGTCGAGTTGTCCAGTGGCCCAGCAACTCAGAAGATGACCGACAGCCTCAAATATCTTGCAAAGATGTCTGATGAGTATTCAAGGGCAGCGATCGACAAAAACTTTGGCCCCACGGATGAAGCAATCCTTCGCTATCCTCAGGCAACCCAAACCCTAGATCCTGCCACTAACCTCAAAAGCACGATCGCTCAAGGTGCGGGAACGGTTCAAGATAAGGCAATTGCAGCAGTGGAAACGCTTAAGCTCGCTCAAGAGAATTTAACTGTGTTTGCCAAGGATGTTAAGCATTTGGGACTCAAAGCGTGGGCCAAGCAACAGATCCCCATCCTCAAGCAAAAGGCCATTGAAATCGCATCAGAACAAGGTACAAAACTCAAAAACCATGTAATAGAGCAAGCTCCCGTCGTTCGCGATGTGGTGTTTCACGGAACTAAAATTGCAGCCGACCGAACCAAAGATTTTACTGTTGCTGCGGCTCCAGTCGTTCGTGATATGGCGGTTACTGCGGCGGTCGGCGCTGTGAAGTTTGGCAAAGGTGTTATTAACGATCTCAACGCAGAACCCATCCATGCCAATTCGATTAAATCGGCGGCAAACTTTGTGATTGAGAAAAGGGGCGTGAATGGTCAATATTCAGGAGAAACCTTTGACTTTGATAATTCAAGGGGCGATCTTGAGATTCGTCTTAAAAAAGATGGTTCGCCCGTTTTTGAGAACGGCAAACTCAATCCAAAACTTGACGGATCGTTCGTTTACCAGCTTCACCAGTTCGTCGAGAATTTCCAGAAAAGTCAACAATCTACCCAACCAAAGCCATCGCCTGTAGCAGTTGCATCCAATCAAGGTCCATTTATTTAAAAAAGGAGGATTAAACCTTGAAAACCATTTTTTATGAAATTCCAAGCTCTGAAATCCCCGATCTTTTGCAGCAACTAGGCCGTTCGTATTATTGGCGATTGGGTGCTAGCGAATTGAAGCTTTGGGATAATGGCTGGCAAGACTCGGGCCAGCCGATCGGGTCTGACCCCCTGGAATCTTTGCTCAAAATGCAAGTCCCTGGACCCATCCTCTTTAACGGATTGTGCGATAAAGGGATATCTCCTCAACTCGTCTATCAGATCGTAGAGGCACATCTTCAAGGTCTCGACCAGCATTGGATTATCGTGCAAGGGCTTGGTGAAATTCCATCGGATCTTGCTCCTTTCGTGCAATCAAAAGTCTGGCCCATGCTCAGCACTCTGGAAGTCTCCGAAATACTCATGGAGCATCAGATTTATAGCGATCGTTTGCTTCGGTTGTCGATGGGCCTGTACCGCAATGAGTTGAAGATGCTCATTGATGGAGAGCGCAGCGAGCAGGCTATTGCTGAATACAAGCAACGCAAGCTCAGTGCAAAGGGCATTTTGCATATCCCAGTCCCAGATGTGGACGCTGTTGGGATTGACAATATCTTGACCAAGCTCGATCGGGTTGCGATGCACCTCACGCCCCAAGCGGAAGCCGCTGGGTTGAAATTGCAAAAGGGTATGATCTTGCTCGGTATTCCTGGTACCGGAAAATCTCTTGCCGCTAAGACGGCAGCCAAACGATTAGGGGTACCGCTCATCTGTGCTGATTGGTCTGGATTAATCAGTCCAGAACCAGGACGCTCGGAAGCAAATCTCAAATATTTAATACGCCTTACAGAAGCCGCTAGTCCGTCAATCCTCTTCTTTGATGATTTCGACAAAGCTTACGCTTCGGCAGATCTCTCAGGCGAAAATTCGACAGAGAAACGAATTGCTGGATCTTTGCTCATCTGGCTTCAAGAGCGTACCTCGAAGGTATTCTGTATCATCACCTGTAATCGCATCAATCAGTTGCCGCCAGAACTTAAGCGGCGCTTTGAGTGGAAGATTTGCGTAGATTTGCCGCATGAAGGATCTCGACATGAAATTATGAAGATCCACCTTGCCCATTTTTGTGGAACAGTCCCAGAATGGAGCGATTACGATTGGAAACGTGTCATCATGGCGTACAACGAATGTACGCCGGATGAGATTGCCAAAGCGATCGGACAGGCTGCTAGCAATGCCTTTAAGCGTGGGGAACCTGGAGTAATAACCGTTCAAGCTTTGCTTGACGAACGGGAGTTATTTGTTCCAGCTAATGTTGCCGACCCTATGCAAATTTCCAATATTCGCCTACACTCGAAGCACTATGAGAAAGCGGCTTCAGAAGATAATTCAGTCTTCAGACTTGAAGAGATTAATGATTTCAAAGTGGTTTTGGGGAGAATATAAATGAACGACGAAAACAGAAGAATCATTTATGTTGTTCCAATCAGCCCACAAGCATACGCTCTTTACTGGCTTTTGTGTAGGTGGAAAAAAGCATTGCTTGTGTTCCTTTTGGTGTGCGCTTTCCCTCTCGTTGTTGGCGCGCTTGCTAGCATTCCTAGACCAATTCTTAAGCCCGTTATCAACACGCTCCATGTCCCTTGGGACTGGAAGAAATGGGATAGGATGCAAGCGCAATCTAAAAGAGATCTGGAAGCAGATATAGAATGGGAGCGGAAACTCAACGCAGAAAGAGAAGCTAACGATCGATGGTATCGAGGACTAGGTAGGTGATAAGTGCTTGCAAATGCCTGACCTTCATTCTTCAGTTTTTCTTCCAGCACCTACCTATGGGATGTCAAAGCTAGCGTATCATATCAAGACCAGGATCTTTGTTTTTCTGGACACTCCGCTGCTGGTCGGCTTGAATCGCTTTCGACCAGCCCTTAAGCCATTCCAACTCGGCTGATGTCGGGCTTCCCTTTAACGACCTATCTTTGAATTCAACCACCACTCTTTTGTCGCTGGTAGCTTCAATTCTGAGGTCGTCTCCCTTTTCCTCGATCGTTAAGACTTTCCCAAGAGCAACCCTCTCGCCTTTGGCATTCTCTTTGCCAATCTGTCGCACAATAAATCTTCCCGCCTTCAGAGCTTGAATGTTGGTTTCATGGTGGATTGGTTTTTTGGCCTTAGCGAGTTCAAACCGTTCTCTCGCACTGTCATAGATGGTCTTCGGGTGATTGTCGGCAATCTTAGGGTTGTTTTTGAGAAGATGCAGATACTGTGGATCGTACTTCAGCATTTCGATGACAGATGAGCGATCGTATCCTGCACGAATAGCTCTCAAAGCCGCTTGTTTTGAAATTTCGATTTGAGTTTCGCCTCGAACGCCCCTGCTGTATTTATCCCACATCTGCTGAGAGTCAAGATTTCGAGTTTGGCCAAGTCTTTCTGATTCGGGTACAACTTCTAGATTTAATGTTAAAGTTCTTGCCTTTGCATTCGTTACGGACTGAAGTTGACTTAGTAAATAGTTATAGCTTGGTAGTTTACTACGTACATCACTTAGGGTTACAACGATATGCTTGTCTATGCCTAATAATTTTCTAACAGCAGGCATATTAGCGTTTCGATTCAATCCGGCATAGGCATCTTTTTGTTTGGCTTACCCTGAATCTTGTCTAATTTTCTTGTCTCTTTTGGAGTGTTAGCCGTAACATCAACTGCAAGCTTTTGAATTATACCCTGATTATCTTTAATATCAATTAGAACATCAGTTGCAAAAACTTTGTCTAATAAGTAATCTGAGAGAAACTTTCTTTCAGAATCTGAGTAGTCTCCAGTTATTCTTCCATTCAAAATCTCATTAATCCAAGTAGTTCCATTCGGAATCCTAGCATCGACAAATACTAAGGCATCATCGAAACGGTCTTTGACTTCTTTATTTAAGATTCTCACAAGAATTTCAGGTGAGCAGTCTAGGTTTGAAATGATAGATGTTTCTCTGGCAAATTTTCTAAACCACTCTTCGACTTCTGTTCCAGATAATCTGTCAGCCATTGCCTCAAAAGTTAGGATGTTTCCCTACGTTACCTTATGGCAACACAGAGCTTTTGCGATCTGCTCAAGATAAGTCCAGAATCCAGCATTCAGGCTTATTGTCTACTCTGAAATCTCCATATCCCTCAATCAATTCATTATCGTCATACCCCCAAAAGTCAGGTCGCACTTTAACAACCCAGTGATATTGAATGCCAAGTGCCTTACGAATCTCGCAATAGACAGGTTGGCTATACTTTTCAACCTGCTCTGAAGCTTCTTCGTCGCTATCAGCAACAGACCAAGAAATAAAGATGTCTTTCCCGATTCGTACAATTACCACTATTCCAACAGGGTCCAAAAACTCATGTAGATATGTCGCATCTTCCACCAGTTTTGGAAAATAAGGCTCCACGGCTGCGATCAGATCTTCGTGTGGCGGTCTGACCACAATCACGGGCATGTCCTCAGCGAACTCTCTGAGTTCGTCGTTGAGCTTTGCGATATCTGTTGGGTTTTTAGTCAGCATATTGTTTGCTTCTCCGTCTGCCTCAGAAGACATTCTATCTCAAATCTATGGAATGATTTCGATATTAACTGTTTTTTGTTGGACTCTTGCTCTCTCTACTTTTGCTTTTTCGACTTCTACTTTCTTAGGCTCAAGCTTAAGCCTTGGAGCTAAGTATGAGCATCTTTTCATGTATGGCTCTACTTCATGCTGCTTCAGCTTTCGACCGATATCACCTTGCGCCAAAACTGCTTTTCCATCGAATCCCCTTTCTTGACAGACCTTGTAAACGGCTGTATCGAACATGTTTTCTGGGACATCAAAGTTTGACTGAAGATACTTTGAGATTTCTTGGTATTTCTCTCTTGCTATGGATTTATCAAATGATTCTTTCACCTGTGCGACGTACTCCTGAATTGTGCCATCGAGGGTACGGACACGATCGCTTTGCGCGAGGATGCGTTCTGGATCTTGACCTGTTTTGCTAATTCTCCGATAGATTTCAAAGTCAAGTTGTTCTGGGGTCAGGTTGCCTACTTCTTTTTGACTTTGGTTGCGAAGTTTTGATACATGACTTGATCGCCATCGCGTTGCGCTCCTTCAGCGGCTTGAGCGATTGCCTGTTCCTGGGCTTGAGCTTGAGCTTTGGCTGCATCTATGCGTTGCTGTTGGTATTGCGGTGCTTGGGTTTTGATGTGTTCGATATAGGCTGCAACCTGTTCGGGGTCTTTGAGGGTCCGCACCCGGTCGCTCTGGGATAAGAACCGATCACCGTCCCCTGGCTTACCCTCATGGTCTGCAATCCAATGAATTTGAGCATCAACGAGTTCAGTTGATAGTTGAACGGGTGTATTTCTGACCCGTTTGGCTAAAGTTTCATAATCAGAACGGTCTTGAGCTTGTTGAGCTTGAATGGCTTCACGAGTTTGTATCACTTGCGAAGCTGCATTTTGAATCGATTGGATGTAAATGGTTTTATCTTCTGATGTGGGGCGACTCTTTACCCAATCGCTTTGAGCCAGAATTCCTTCTAGGTTTGGATTATCGAGAGTGAGTCTGATGCAGATTTCCACATCTAATGGCCCTGGCTTCAGATCGCCCATTTCTGTTCTCACAGATTGAGCTAACCCCTCGTAAGCTTTTCGGTCTTTGGTGTTTTGGGCTTTAGCCGTCGCAATGTCCTGCTTGTACTGTCGATACCCAGGGACTTTTGCCTTCACCTGTTCAATATACTGCTGAACCTGGTCGGGATCTTTGAGAGTTCGGGCATGGTCGGATTGGCTTAAGATACGATCGCCATCCTTTATCTCACCCTTACTAATAGCTCGTAGGTAAACCTCAACATCTAGATATTCGGGCGCAAGATCTGGGATATCTTTGCGAACTTGATTAGCGATTCTGTTGTACTCAGTCCGGTAATGGATATTCGCCGTACTCTCGATAGGCTTGGCATCGCGATCCGCTTTCTCGAAGGCAAGAGGGCCAGAGATTTTAATGAGATCGTCA
>JAAURS010000101.1 GCA_012032135.1 Acaryochloridaceae cyanobacterium RU_4_10
ATGAAGGGTTTGCTCTTTTTCGCGGGTACGTGGATAGACCACCCACAGGTAAGACTGTTCTAGATCGACATACTTTTTGACCAGGCTCATCACTTGTCCCAGCAACACAGCATCCAATTGCACCCCACCATCAACCTCCAGCGTGCCACGGTTGAAACGCTCTTCTGAGGGTTGATACTTACCTTGCACTAAGCCGATCGCACGGAACTGCATCGGTTCGCTAGGGGGGGGGATGGGCTGTTGCCGATTCACGGTCGCGTTTTCAGCGTTTTCCATAGGGATATGTTCTGCGGAGGCATCCACTGAAGCGGGGGGAGTATCTGAGTCAGACACAGCACGGGAAGCACTCGGTTTAATCATGGGCTTAGGAATTTGAGGTCAGTGAGGTTTTCATCGATTGTGGAAGGGCTAGCTATTTGAATTTTAAGCTCATCCAACTGGCTTTGGTGGATGCAATTGGATTGAAGATAAGAAACGGTGGGTTTCAGCGTAGCACTGAGAGAGATTCAGGCAAACACATTCAGATAAGAATGTCCGTGGATTATTTGGAGGTATCATTTCAGAAAACGTCCAAAGAGTCACTACAGTCGGCAATCTAAATTAACAGCTTTATGGACGACATTTCAACGATTTTGGGTTATTTATACAATTTTTCGATTTTAAACCAATCCTTTCTTAATAAAATCTAAACAGCTCGATCGAGAAACAGTAGGACTTTACAGCGGCAAGAGATTTAGTCATTGATGACCCAAAGTTGGATTGCATCAGGACAGGAGATATATAGTTATATCACTGTTCCCCTAAGGTCTAGGACTTCTAATCTATCCCATCGTTAGAAGAACGACTAGAAGGTATCTAATCCGATCTAAAATCTCAAGGGTTATTTACGTTTGACAGGCGATCGCACCAGATTTCTGGCTAAACAGAATGTTCTCACGATAATCCACAGGGCAATCGATCACACAGGGCACCTCTTGGGCAAGCGCTTCTTTGAGGGTAGGCAAAAACTCTGAGCAGTCCGTGATTCGGTAGCCTTTGAGTCCCATGCTTTCGGCAAGCTTTACAAAGTCAGGATTTCCGAACTTAATAAACGACGAGGTCCCGAAGTGCTGAAGTTGTTTCCATTCAATCAGCCCATAGCCGCCATCATTAAAGATGAGCGTCACAAAGGGGGTTTTGAGACGCAATGCGGTCTCTAACTCTTGCATGTTCATCATGAACCCACCATCCCCAGTCGCAGCGACGATATGGCGGTCTGGATAGACCAACTTGGCTGCGATCGCGCCTGGGATGGCAATGCCCATAGCGGCAAATCCGTTGGAGATAAGGCAGGTATTAGGGCGAGCGCAGTGGTAATGACGGGCAATCCACATTTTATGGGCTCCCACATCGGAGATGAGAATATCTTCGTCTTTTAAGGCATGGCGAAGGTCGTAAATGAGTTTTTGGGGCCGAAGGGGAAATCCATCATCTTTTGCGTATTGCTCGTAGTCGGCATGGATTTCATCTCTCAGAGAGAGCGCGTAGGGGGCTGGTTTGCCGCTACGGTTGCAGCGTCGCGTGAGTTCTTGGAGTGAGTCTGAAATATCACCCACCACCTCGACTGCGGGGATATAGCTGCTGTCGATTTCAGCGGAGGTTGAGTTGACATGGATAATGGGAATCTCTCCCGTGGCGTTCCATTTTTTGGGAGAGTACTCAACCAAGTCGTAGCCGACAGCAATCACCAAATCGGTGCGATCGAAGCCGCAGCTAATATAATCTCGCAGTTGGAGACCCACGCTCCAGAGCGCTAAGGGATGGGTATAGCGAATCACACCTTTGCCCATAAAGGTATTGGCCACGGGCAGATTAAGCTGAGTTGCAAACTCCGTGAGGGACTCGCTGGCCTGGGCGCGAATGGCTCCATTCCCCACTAGAACAATAGGATTTTCGGCCTGAGAAATTAAGGCAGCGGCTTGTTCTAGATTGTGGAAGGCGGCGTAGGTTTTATCTAAAGTGTTTTTATGGAGGGGTTTGCCCATTGCAGGCATCGCTGCAATATTTTCGGGGACGTCGATATGGACGGCTCCGGGCTTTTCGGTTTGGGCTGTTTTGAAGGCTTTACGGACGATTTCTGGAGTATTGTCTGGCCGCACGATTTGTTTGCCCCATTTGGTGACAGGTGCAAACATCGCCACTAGATCTAGGTATTGATGAGACTCAATATGCATCCGATCCGTGCCCACCTGGCCTGTGATGGCAATGAGGGGTGCCCCATCCAGGTTGGCATCGGCAACCCCTGTCATCAAGTTTGTGGCCCCCGGCCCAAGGGTTGAGAGGCAAACACCCGCTTGTCCCGTGAGTCTTCCATAAACATCGGCCATGAAGGCTGCACCTTGCTCGTGGCGGCAGGTTACAAACTGAATGGAAGACCCTTTGAGGGCTTCGAGGATATGGAGATTTTCTTCGCCAGGAAGACCAAAGATATACTTTACACCTTCATTTTCTAGGCATTGGACGAGTAGCTCTGCTGTATTCATAAACTCCTCACTTGATCCAAACCGTTTTGACGTTAACAAATTCCAAAATTCCGGGCCGCCCCAATTCGCGACCGTAACCAGAGTGCTTGATGCCCCCAAAGGGTAAGCGTGGGTCAGATTTAACCATTCCGTTAATAAAAACGGCTCCCGCTTCTAGCTCGACAATAAAGCGATCGCGTTCGTGAGGCTCGTTGGTCCAAGCACTGGCCCCCAACCCAAAAGGCGAGTCATTGGCTAGGGCGATCGCGGCATTGATGTCAGGAACTGTAAACAAGAGGGCCACGGGGCCAAAAAATTCATCCCGATAGGTGGCGCAGGATTCTGGAATATTTTTGAGAATGGTAGGCTCGTAAAAATTTCCTGGCACGTCGGTTTTGGGATGACCGCCTGTCAGAAGTTCGGCACCGCCTGCCATAGAGACTTGGACTTGAGCGTGAAGCTGGTCCCGAATATCTAGGGTGGCAAGGGGACCCAGATCGGTGGTTTGCTCCATTGGATCGCCAACGTTCAAATTGCGGAATGCTTGCACAAATTTCGCAGTAAATGCCTCTGCGATCGAATCCACCACAATAAAACGCTTGGCAGCAATGCAGGATTGACCGTTGTTGAGCAGACGGGCTTTAACCCCCACTGCTACGGCTTCTTCTAAATCGGCACTTGGGGTCACAATAAAGGGATCGCTGCCTCCCAATTCCAGGACCGTTTTTTTGAGGGCCGCTCCTGCCGTTTGAGCTAAACTGACCCCCGCAGGTTCGCTTCCCGTTAAGGTAGCCGCTTTGACCTGAGGAGCGTCCACCACAGACTTCACCTGAGATGCAGCAATCAGTAGCGTTTGAAACACCCCCTCTGGGAACCCCGCCGCTGCAAAAATGGACTCAATGGCAAGGGCGCATTGGGGTACATTAGAGGCGTGCTTCAGGAGAGCCACATTCCCCGCCATCAGGGCTGGAGCTGCAAACCGAAACACCTGCCAAAACGGAAAGTTCCAGGGCATCACCGCTAGAATGGCTCCCAGCGGTTGATATTTAACCCAGGATTGGCTGGCATCTGTCGCCACAAACTCATCGGCCAGGAACTCAATAGCGTGTTCCGCATAGAAGTCGCACACTAGAGCGCACTTTTCGACCTCTGCGATCGCTGGGTCAGGGGTTTGCCCATTTCCAGTACCATGAGCTTGGCAAACTCTAATGATTGATGCTCGTTACGCAGGATAGATGCGGCTTTGTGCAACCAATGGCTGCGTTCGGTAAAAGAAGTTTCTCGATAGGATTGAAAGGCGCGATCGGCCCGTTGGAGTTTGACCCCTAGCGTGTCCTCATCCAGCGCCTCAAAGGACTGTAAAAATTCACCCGTAGCTGGATTAATGCTGGCAATACCCATTGCTGAACCTCGCTTTGCAAGGTAATCTTGCCTATCCTTCTGAGATCATGGCAAATTTGACGGTCTGAACGGGTGAAGCGTAACTGAAACATGATGAAAAGTTACAATTTGAGAGGTAATCACGATAGAATCAGTTACGACAAGCCCAGTTAGGGCGGAAGTCGAGCGGTTTAGGTGAGAGACGTAATGGCGCTGATCGTCACTGGTAAAAAGTTTATTCGCGAAGTGGAATCTTCTGGAGCTGTGGGTGTTTATATCCCCCTAGAAGGCGGATTTGAAGGGCGCTACAAGCGTCGAATCCGGGCAGCGGGCTATGTGACGCTGTTTGTTTCTGCCCCCGGTATCGGCGATTTGGCGTCTTATTTCACCCAAATTCACGGGGTCAGACCCGCTCATGTGGGCAAAACAATATTCGGACTTTCTTTTTGCCGCCCTTTGTCAGCTATCAACTTGAGAATCTGCCCCCCGGCGCTAAGGGTTTAGTGTTGTGGATGTACGACGGACAGCTGGCTGTCTCAGCAGGAACTCGCTTATTTATGCGACCTAACCCAATCTGAACCTCGCCTGAAAGTGGTGGTGGAGTTAGGCGGGGCGCGGGATGTGACCTGGAAACCGTTGCGATCGCTGGTGGCTGCGGCTTAGGCTACATTAAAGGAGAATCCGTCATCCCAACCTCAGAACAAAAAACGCAATGCTACGTGCTTGCGTGCTGGCTTACTAAGCTCTACTTACCTATCCACATTGTTCGGTTTGACAATCGAACAGGCAACATTTTCGTGTTGGCTGGTGAAGAAAATATCATAGAAATATACCCCAATGGCAAATGGAGGTACGTAGGATGACTAATCCTGACTTTAAGGTCATGAGTCTAAAAGAGCTAAGAGACTATTTCTTCACAAATAGAGATAACCAAGATGCTTTCTATGCCTATGTAGACAAGCTGAATGCAGAGGGCCAGTGGGTTGAAATGCCTTATTTAGAATCGTTAGAAGACTTGGAAAATTGATCCTGAATTTACGGAGCGTGTTCGTCGTAAATCTGCTCCAAACGATACTGCTGCATAACGTTTTTATTCTTTGTGACTCTTCAATGTTCTCCCCTAGCGTCCTTGCAGAATGGCCATTGGTTCAAGTTCATCTGTGGGGCTAGCTTTCAACACCTTGCTGCCATTCGATCGCTCTCTTTGGTCTATACCCTAGCTGGAGCGGATTGCATTGATGTCGCTGCCGATCCAGCCGTCGTTCGTGCAGCGCGATCGGGGATTGAGGCGGCTCAAAATCTACTAAAAGCCAATTCATCGGAACCCATTCCTCAAGTTTGGTTGATGGTGAGCCTTAATGATGGGGAGGACCCGCACTTTCGCAAAGCAGTATTCGATCCGCACCAGTGCCCTACAAATTGCTCCCAACCTTGCATTGCAATTTGTCCCGCTCAGGCGATCGCATTTTCAGATTCCCTCCATTCCGGTGTTATCGAAGAGCGGTGCTATGGCTGCGGACGTTGTTTGCCCATTTGTCCGGTGGGACTGATTGAAACGCGATCGCAGATTGCCACTCCAGCCGCCATTCAACCCCTCGTACAGTCGGGACTGGTGAATGCTTTAGAACTGCACACTCAAGTTGGCCATGAAGCAGAATTTCGAGCCCTATGGATTCAACTTCAGCCCATCATCCGTGACTTAGACATTCTGGCGGTGAGTTGCCCCGATGAGGAGGGAGTTTTAGAGTACCTAACAACGCTCTATGACATCATGACACCCCTACCCTGTCCCTTAATCTGGCAAACCGACGGTCGTCCGATGAGTGGAGATATTGGGGATGGTGCGACGCGAGCGACGATTAGATATGGGGAACGAGTGTTGCGATCGGACCTCCCAGGATTTGTACAGTTGGCGGGTGGGACCAATCGCCATACGGTGCCAAAGCTAAAGGAAATAGGGCTTGCGATTGCAGGAGTTGCCTATGGGAGTTATGCGCGATCGCTGTTGACTGATATCCAAGCACAACTAGAAGCCATCCCACAGTCTTCTTATCACCTTGAAGATTATCCCGATCTCTTGAATGCAGGGGTCAAGATTGCAACTCAATTGATTGAGCCTCTCAAAGAACAACCGCACTATCATGGGAAATAGCATAGATAAGGGCTAAGCCCGGACTTATGTAACGCTGAACGTTCTCAAAAGGAAGCATCTGATGATTATCGTCATGAAAAGTGGTGCCCCGACCGATGAGATCGAGCAAATCTGTGAGGAGATGCGCGGTCGGGGATTTACGCCAGAGAAAATTGTGGGGAGTCATAAGGTAGTCATTGGTCTCGTGGGTGAAACCCGCGCCCTAGATCCTGATGCGATGCAAGATGTCAGTCCGTGGGTGGAAAAAGTCCTGCGGGTTGAGAAACCTTTTAAGCGCGTCAGTCGAGAGTATCGCCACGGCGAAGCCAGCGAAGTTAAAATTCCGACACTCAATGGGGTGGTCGTCATTGGCGAAAAGTACCCCTTGACTGTAGTGGCTGGGCCTTGCTCAGTGGAAAACGAAGAAATGATCGTTGAGACCGCCAGACGGGTCAAGGCAGCAGGGGCCTCATTTTTGAGAGGCGGAGCCTATAAACCCCGCACGTCTCCTTACGATTTCCAAGGTCACGGCGAAAGTGGCTTAGACCTCCTAGCTGCTGCCCGTGAAGCGACGGGACTCGGCATTATTACGGAAGTCATGGACACCGCAGATTTAGAAAAAGTGGCCGAGGTCGCAGATGTGGTGCAGATTGGTGCCCGCAACATGCAAAATTTTCCGTTGCTGAAAAAAGTGGGTGCCCAAGCAAAACCCGTGCTGCTCAAGCGTGGGATGGCCGCAACCATTGATGACTGGTTGATGGCGGCAGAATATATCTTGTCAGAGGGCAATACCAACGTCATCCTGTGCGAACGCGGTATTAGAACCTTCGATCGCCAATATTTACGCAACACGATTGACCTAGCCGTCATTCCCGTTCTGCGAACCCTCACCCACCTTCCCATCATGATTGACCCCAGCCACGGCACCGGATGGTCTAGCTACGTGCCCTCAATGGCTAAAGCGGCGATCGCAGCAGGCACGGATTCCCTCATGATTGAAGTCCACCCCAATCCAGCCAAAGCACTCTCCGATGGCCCTCAATCTTTGACTCCCACTCAGTTTGACCAACTGATGAAAGAATTAAGCGTCATGGGTCACGCCGTCGGACGCTGGCCCGAATCATAGATTAAGGTTTTAAGGTTTTAACAAACTTAACAATCCGTTCTCCCGAGCGATCGCCAAATTCTTCCCATCGTCACTAAAAACGGTTGCCGTCACAGTACTAGGTGAACCCGAAAATTGACGGATCGATTGTCCTGTCTGAATATCCCAGAGCTGAGCAGAAGCTCCAGTCCCACTCACCAAAGTCCGATTGTCCGGTCTAAAGGAGAGCGCTTGCACGCTATCCAAGGTCTGCGATAGCGTGCGAAGCAACTTACCATCCTGGAAATTCCAGATCTTAATGGTTTTATCCGCACTGCCGCTGGCTAAAAGCTCTCCATTTTGCTAATTGCCAACGCAAGCACCCGATTGGTATGACCCTCAAGGTCTAGGGTCGCTTTGCCTTTATCTACATCCCAAACCGTAATTCTCTTAGCAACACCTGCGCTGACTAGTTTTTCCCATCGGGATGAAAGACGATCGCACGAACAGCCCCTTCACTGGGGTTTATCGTTTGGCGTAAGGTCCCCATCGACCCATGCCAAAGTTTAATTGTGCCATCTTCACTCCCACTGGCGACGACATCACTTTTAGGCATCCAAGCGACAGACCAAATCGTATTCTGATGGCCCTTGAGCTTACGCAAAAGCTTACCCGTCGAAACATTCCAAAGGTCAACCGTGCGATCTCCACCACCACTGGCTAGCATCTTTCCATCTTTGCTAAACGCAAGACTTCTCAGCCGATTGGGTCGTCCCCCAAGGGTACGGATTACAGCCTGTTTTTGCAGATCTGACAGCCGAATTTTGCCATCCTCGCTGCCAGCGGCCAGGATTGAAGCATTGGAATTAAATGCGATTGACCCTACCGAACTCGGGACTGGAGGGAGGGACTGGACTTTAGCCTTTTGCCACTGCAAACCCACTTGACATTGCTCTAACTGCCTTTGAATGGGTGCAAACCGTTTGAAAGACTGCGGTAACGATTGTCCTACTGCCTCGCACTTATCGTATTTTTGTTGTTGGACAAACGTTTCTAATTGCTGAAGCGATCGTTGTTGTTCCCGCTCTTGTTGCGATCGTAAAAGATTGGCCGAAGCAACGCCGATTCCCACCAAACCCAAAAGCACTCCAACAGACCATTGCCCTCGGCTCAAACCAAATCGTTTGGGTTGTTTGGCACTCCACTCATTCCGATTCAACTTCCAAGCAGAAGGTATCCGGTTCTGAATTTCTCGAGTCAGGCGATCGGATTGCGTGGCAAATCGATTTAGAGAAGAATAAACAACGGGAGGAAGCTGAAACTGGGTTCCTAATTTTGTTTGCTGGTCTTGGATAAACCCTTCTACTGAAAGGAGTGTGGCTGTCACGCCCGGAATGTGAATCGTATTGACCTGCTGAAAAATCTCAGCCTTGATAGGTTCTATATCATCATCCGTCAGCCCAAGAGAATCCTGTAGATAGAGGATTTGACTTCCCGCGCGTTGTTTGACCGGAAATTCGCGGTGGACGTGATTCAAAAAATTACGGGCGTATTTTCTCAATTTGCCTTGGTAATCTTTATGGGGCTTAAGCACTTCGGCCTTGATTTTGGCGGATTCAGAAGCGCTCAGACCCAGCCGCTTCTGAAGGTCATTTAAAATCAACTCATTAACGAGCGATATTTGACCGTTCCGAGAAAAATATTCCACTTCGCGACGATAGTGAAGCTTTGGATCGTTCAAGGGTGCCCGTGCAATGGGCAATTGTTCTCGATCTAGTTCTCCATACAGTGCTGGACGCAATGCCGGACTGATGAGTTGAACTTTATGTTTGGCGTAGTTATGCCATTCTCCTAAGGTAATCACACCATTCCCCCTGGCATCCGCAATTCCTGTTGCCAGACCTTCAACCAGGAAAAAGGTATAGAGCGATTGAAAATTTCCCTTCTGAACGTTTGTATGATGGATTGCGGTTGAAGAGACTAAAATGCTGTGTTCGGCACTGCTTAATTGATCTCTAACCGTCTCTAAATGTTTTTCCGGGCTACGCTCTGGAGCGGATCGTCTTCACTCAGACCAATATCTAGAATCACCACCTGTTGCCGAGAGGGACTATCCCGCATCACGGCCCCTAAAAAATCCGTCGAAACAAAGGTCGATCGAATGATTTTTCCCTGGGAATTTTTGCGACTTGAGGCCGCACTCAAACAAAGCGTTCCTTGACGGTCTAACACGCCATAACCGGAAAAATAAAGCAGTGCAAGACCATCTGAAGGACAACCGGACAGAAAACTTTCAATATTCTCAGCCATCGCTTGGCTGTCTGGATTGAGTAGGGTTTCAACTTTTGAAAAGTTACCAATGCTGGGATCCTCTAAAACCCGCCGGAGAGAGTCCAGGTCTTTCTCCACACCAGGAAGTCGCTGAACGCCCAAATTAGATTGACTGACCCCAATCAACAACGCAAATTTTGGGATAGAAACAGGAGAAGAAAGTTCGATCTGAGGTTCGACTTCCATCTCAGCGGACAACTCCATTTTGGGAGTCTTCTCCAATCGGCGCGGCAACTGAGGCAACTCTAGTGATACAGATGGCTCGACAACCTCTAACGCCGATTTATCGGGTGGTTGCTCTTGAACTTCCGCAGTGGGTTGTGGCACTTCAAGCGGAACAAAACAATGCAATAGTTTTTGTTTGTAGAGCAGCAAGCGATTCAGAGCTCTAACACTAGAGGGAATGGGAACGCCAGGTCGGGTGGGCTCATAGTTGCCAGAGTCTGGAAGGACGATCGCTTCTAGTTCTGTCAGATTGTCTAGGTCTTCAAAAGAGGTAACGGGGCCTTTCTCTAAACAGTTAAAAATAAGTTCCAGTTGAGCGTCGTCAATAACTTGCGTTGAATAATAGCAAACAAACCGAGCTGTTAATTCTTCTGTTTCTTGCGGGATTTCATCGCAATACAGCCACCCAAATAAAAATCCATCCGTTGACAGTTGATGGAGGTAAGCAGCCGTCATTTTCAGCCCGACGTAAGCCGGATTCTTCCAGAAAGGATGCACGACAGCCTTTACAAAGGCTTGCTCGATGCTCTCTGGCATCTTTTCACTGGTCAGTGTCCTACTTCCTAAACCCGAAAAACTCGTATAAACCAGTTGCTCAACAGACAGAGGCATACGCTAAACCACTCAAACGAACGAGGATTAACGGTCTTACAAACCAAAAGCTCTGATTATTCTCCGCACAAAGATTATTCTTTGCACGGAGATAACTTGAGCATACTCTAAACCGCCTCAAATCCTTACATCTTGAATAGGTCTGTCTTCGAGCGATCGCATCTCCAACCACAGACGGACGGTCGCCACAGGTTTTTTACAGGCAAAAAAGTCAGGCCACAGACTCTGCCACCTGACCCTAAAGTTAAGCATTGTGAGGCCATTAACTGCGGAAAATACTCACAGTCCAAGTACCCAAATATTTCTTGATCGGCAGATCTCCAGGGGAAGAAATCCGACAGTTAAAGTAATACATTCCCCCAGATCGAGGATTTTGAACGCCAGATAAGACCACTTCAAATGACTTACCCGCAGGAATGGGAACCTCAGGCACAATGTCAATCATCCGACTGTCCTTATCCACCTTTGCCGAAGCGATGGGGATCTTCACTGTTTTCCCAAAGCCTAAAATTTTACTTTTTGGAGCCTCTTGAAGGGTAATTTCCTTTTCGTTAATTTCCCCATCGTAGTAATCTGGGTAAGAAATATTGATGCCATCAATGGCTACTTTCTGGGCTTTGATCTTCAAACGATAGCGATCGCTCGGATGCCCTGGCGTACCGTACTGAAGAACATAACCCAGTTGCTGCTTACCCGTTGGGCCATCCCCTCCCCAAGTAAAAGTAAGCCCTTGATTCTGCTGCGCCCAGGTAACTACAGGGATCCCGCGAGCAGAAAGCCCACCACAAACAAGGACGAACCCCAACGACGAATCGAAAACCTAGGGAAAGACATAAGCATGACTTTGTAAATTTTTATTGAGATTTTGTGTCTCGCTGCCAATACTAGCAGCCTTTTGGCATCTCACAACAGGGAATGTGACAGTTGCAGATACTGCTGAGATAAGTTGTTTGAATTTAAACGGTAACTCCTTCAGAGACGCATTGGAGACTCAAAAAGTGCCCACCTCATCGGGACCTGCATCTAATGCGGGCTCAGACCGTCTTGACACAAAACTACATATATCTTCGATCTTGTTTATTAAAACTCACGGCATTGAAATAAAATCAATTGATTTTAGGGATTTTGAGAGGGTTTGACCCTATTATAGAGACACACTCGATCTGAATCCGAAAGGTGCAAGATGAACTCACTTCCCTCACTCATTTGCTCTAAAACAAGTCTAGCTATAGGCGTTTATCTTTTAGTCTTTGTTAGCTTAGGTTTTCTTGCAAATGCTCAACTCAACTCTATGCAGCTATTTCAAGCAGGTCGGCCTGTCAATTTAAGATAGTCAGACCGCATCCAGAACTAGCGCAGTTCCGTGGTTTATTTTCTGAGTCCGTTTCGACGGCGTTACATCTAAAAAGTTAAATCTAAAAAGTTGTGGGGACTTGTCTTCTACAGCTTTTTGGTTTAGCGCTTGCAAAACCTCAACGTTTTTTGCGGGTGGTTGTCAAAGTAATGCGTCAGCCAGTGACACCCTCGATCGAGCAATTGTTCGAGGTTTTCTGATGCGGAGGTTTGAACTTGCCACGTGCGAATTGAATCCTCATTGCTTGAGGACGTCAGTAAGCGATCGTCAGGTAAAAAACGAACGCTATTGACCAATCCTGAGTGACCTTTGAACGTTGAGATCAGATTGCCATCTAGGTCCCATACTTTAACAATTCCATCCTTTGTGCCCGTTGCGATCGACGTTCCATTGGAACTGAAGTTCACTCGAAATACTAAATCTGAGGCATGTTGGAAGGATTGGCGTAAATTTCCGCGTATATCCCAGACCTTGGCCGTTTCATCGCTGGAAGCAGTAGCCAGATGCTTTCCATCTGGGCTAAATACGACGTCATGGACGGGTCCGTGATGTCCGTTGAAGGTTTGCTTGAGATGCCCCTGCAAATCCCATAGCTTTACAGTTTTGTCGCTTGAGGCAGTTGCAAGGAATTGACCGTCAGGACTAAAGCTGACGTTGTAGACGGGTTCCTGATGTCCTTTCAGTTCTCGTTGCAAATGGCCTTGCAAGTCCCACAACCGAACGCTTTTATCTCTGGAGGCGGTAGCCAGGAGCTGACCGTTGGGACTGAAGCTCATTCCATAGATGGTTTTCTGATGTGCCTTAAATTTTGTCAGCAAATTTCTTTGAACATCCCATATATTAACGGTGCCGTCTTTGAACCCTACAGCCAGCCTCTTTTGGTCTGGGCTAAAGGTGATGCCATAGGCAATGGATGGATTCCCCTTCAAAGTTCTTAGAGTTCCCTGCTTTATATTTTTCAAGCGAACGATACCGGATCTAAAAGCTGTTGCCATCCAGGCTCCGTCCGAGCTAACACCAAGGGCAGTAATTTCATTCTGGACGCTTGGTTTTTCTTTAATCAGATTATTTTTTAGGTTCCACAACCGAGCAAATTTTTCCCGTGAAGCGGTAGCAAGAATTTTACCGTCTGGACTAAAGCTAATACTGTACACAGCGCCTTTGTATCCCTGTAAAACCCCTAGCCCTTTACCTTGGGAGTTCCAAAGTCTGATGGACTGATCTTCCGATGCAGTCGCAAGTTCTTTTCCATCTGGGCTGAAGCTGACATCGTAAATCGCACCTTGATGCCCCTGGAAAGTTTGCAGTAAATGTCCCTGCAAGTCCCATAGCTTAACGGTTTTGTCGGTTGATGCCGTTGCAAGTTGCGTTCCATCTGGGCTAAAGCTGACACTATTGATGGCCCCTTGGTGCCCAGTAAAGTCTGCAATAAGTTGCCCTTTAGATCCCACAATTTTGCCGTTTCATCTTTGGAAGCAGTGGCAAGGCGCTGGCCATCTGGACTGAACCTCGCACTGTAAATATCATCTTGATGTCCCACTATGGTGAGTAGAGTCTTGCCTTTTAAGTCCCACAATTTGGCTGTTCCATCTCTAGATGCAGTCGCAATGGTTTGACTGTCTTTACTAAAACTCACACCGTAGACATCCCCTTGATGTCCTTTTAACGTTGCGATCGCCTTGCCCTGAAGGTCCCACAACTTTACAGTGGCATCTTTGGAAGCGGTAGCAAGGTATTTCCCGTCTGGGCTAAAGCTGACGCTATAAACATCTCCTTGGTGTCCCACTAAAGAAGTGAGAACTTTGCCCTGAATGTCCCATAACTTTGCCGTTCCATCTCTTGAAGCTGTAGCGATCGTCCGTCCGTTGCCGCTGACCGCGATACCATTGATGGCATCCTGATGTCCTTCAAGCTGATTCCATTCTTGGATGTTGTCAAGAATGTCTTGCAGAGCGGTGATCGGTGTGGTTGAAGGGTAATCCTGAAGTGGCAAGTCTTTGCTAACGAGGTCTTTCAGTTCCTGTCCCGCTTCCATTGCAGTCAAGAGAGCGTCGATTTGCTGAAATTCAAATTGTTTTAAGGCACTTTTACCCGCCCATTCTAGGGCTTTGTTTTGGGCTGTATTTTGCTTTTCAACTGCAAAGCTGAGCCAGACCGCTGCGATCGCTGCCCCCAACAGAGAGAGGGTCAAAATAACAGCCGCTGCTCTGACGCGACGTTTTGCTTGTTCGTAGGCCAGTGCCAGTTTTTGTTTTGCCTTCCTTTCAGCATCCAGTTGAGTGCCTAGCCTTTCAAATTCGCGGGTTTGACGCTCAGCTTCTAGGGCCAATCTTTTATCCAAATCTTGACTGGCAGCCAGAAACTGATAATCCCGATCGGTAAGGCTATTTTGTTCTGTCCAGCGCTGTGCGTCTTGTAAGGCCAGCCCCCGCAGCAGTCTGGATTCATCCTTACGGCCAGAGTTTTCCCAAGCCGCCATCGCTTCGGCATAGGGCCTTAGCTTTTTGAGTTCGCGATCGATCCAGTGCCGATCAAAAATCTCCCGATAGATACGGTTGTAAACCCTTAAATGTTCTTGTTCTTTGACCACTAACCCCGACAGTCGCAGTTCGCTTTGTTCGACACTGTTATCGGCAATAATGTGTCCCTTCTGCCAAATGGTTTGATAAAGTCCCAGCAGTTGAGAGATCGCTGATGGGCTTGCTGAGAAGGCGATCGCGAATGGTTTTGAAATGAACGGGCTCATCCTGG
>JAAURS010000102.1 GCA_012032135.1 Acaryochloridaceae cyanobacterium RU_4_10
CTCTTGCTGATCGCAAAACTTTTGGTTCGGATTTGGATTGGATATTAGCGTAGGGCTTTTTTGTGCGATTGCGGTGGGGGTGCCGACGGGTCTCTTTATTGGGCTTGGGTGGGTAGCATATTCGGAACAAGGGCAGAGTGTGCATCGTTCTCAGCAAAAATAGGCTTGTGCGATCGTCTTTGCTAATCAATCGCTACCCTACCGATCAGGAATTAATATCTATAACTACTTGCTACTACCTACTAGAAGTAGTAGTATATTTTCATGGGTAGAAATTAAATAGCTCCCGCGCCGAGGCTAGTAGCTCCGCATCCCGAAGTCAAGTTTCGGGAGGAGATTCGAGATTTTGTTGGAGGTGTCTACCGTGAAAATTTCAATCAGAAGACTTGAGCGATTGACCATCCAGGGAATGGATTCAGAGAAGTTTTCCAGGTATAGAAACTGGAAGCTTCAGCAATTAACACAGGAACCAGAATTCCAGAAAGTCCTAAAATCTAGCGGTCTCATAGATCGGTGGATGTCGCAATTTATCTCTCTT
This sequence comes from Acaryochloridaceae cyanobacterium RU_4_10, assembly GCA_012032135.1. Taxonomy (GTDB): domain Bacteria; phylum Cyanobacteriota; class Cyanobacteriia; order Thermosynechococcales; family Thermosynechococcaceae; genus JAAURS01. Next base: position 539 of record JAAURS010000102.1, read on the forward strand.
TGATTTTTACTGGGCACCTCTGCCCACTCTAATGCAGCCAAAGACGGTCCTAAGCCCGTGCAAATGCAGAAGGGAGAAAACGCAACTGACGCTCTACATTCCAGTTGCGATCGCTACAGAAAATAGGAGAAAAACATGAACGCTACAACACTCGCATTACCAAGCTGGACAGCAGAAGTCCAATCTTTCATCAACAAGACCGCTTTTTACACGCCTATCGTGTGGCAAGCCTTTAAGAAAACGCTTGCACCTGTGATTATCGACTCCCTCAAAGGAACAGTCCTTTATCTTATTGAGCGCGAACACATTTGGAAGCAGTGGACCTTGAACATGGCTGGGATTACTCACAATCCCCTTCAAGCATCAATCAGCGCCGACCTACGCTGAACTCGTTTCAGCCGAAGCACAAGCCACCTACGCCAGAGTCCGCTACATCATCCGCGAAGCAGCAACAGATGCGATCGTGATTGGGCTGTGTGGAGTGGTGGCGATCGCTGAGGGTGTTGGGCTTGCACAAAAGGTTTATCGCCAAGTTAATGCAGCTTACGCCTGGGTTGATGCCAAGCTCAATCCCGCTGGTCCTCAGCCTGGAATTCTGCCTAGTGTGGATTTATTCTTTGTCACAGAAGAATTAGCAGCACAACTTGACGAGGCCGAGTACGAGCGCACATTTCTAGAGCGGCTGGCGCGACTGGATGACGCTAAAGACTGTTTCAACGAAATTCAGGATCAAGTCGAGACTGACCTCTGGGATAGTGAAGTCGATTACGAACCAGTGGAATTCAGCTCCTGCCCTAAATTCATGCCCTTGAGCAATTCAGCACCTGCTCTTGCACCAGCTTACGTTCCTGTGAAGGGTAAGTTTTTAAATCCTGAACCCACTGATATACACCAGGAGGTTGAAGATAAACTTGCAGCAATTCATGGAGTGACAATCCCTGAAACTGCTGATGATTTGGCTTCAGTACTAGATGTCCCTGGAGCGAAGGCACTCGCACTCGCACCAGTAAGGCGAAGGGCACTCGCACTCGCACCAGTAAGGCGAAGGGAAGCGCCCGTAAGGCTGGGACCAAAGCAAAAAGCAAGGGGGATGCTGAGGACAAGGTTAGCACTCCGAAGCGCAGGAGGACGACGGTGGAGAAGTAGAATGTAGTTTATGGGGGTGGCTAGATGCTGCCCTTTATCCAGAATATTAAACTGTAGAGGCATAAAATGAAAAGAAAAAATGGATCTCCAACTGATTTGCAGCTTCTATGCGTCAAATACCCTATCATCTCTAGCATCATTTTTGGCCTACTTGTCTGGGGCCTCGTTTGGATAGTAAGTTATCCCCTTCACCATATAGAGCCTTTTCAAAGCCAAAATCAACAAAAAGGCTAATGCCAAAATGAACCGCGACCAGTGGGAAGCCCAATTCACCCGCCAGCTCAAGCAGCAGGTAGTTTATGGAAACAAAAACAAGAGGACATTTCACCAAAAAAGACCTCACCGCGCGAGGTTGGACCGCCAAGATGATTGAGCGGTACCTCAAAGAACCGGATCGGCTAGAAGATAACCCACACTGCAAAAGTGGGGCACCCATGCACTGCTACGAACCCGATCGCGTCAAAAGACTTGAATTGGAAGTTCCATCTATCAAACAAGCCATTGAGCGCAAAGCGGCCAAGCTAACTCAAAAACGAGCGGAAGTTAATCAGGTAGAAAATAGTCTATTGGAATTTGTGGAATCCTTACACATCAAGGTTTATCCAATCCCGATCGCAGATTTATTGAGTTGTGCGATCGCCCACAACAACCGTTCCGCCGTCAATCCCGTGGCAAGCCTGGACCTCCCACCACAGCAATTATTTGATTTGTGTGTAGTTTACTTGAGAAGCCCTTACGCACCCGCCAAAGAGCGCTTGGGGGTTACCTCTGGTCCAGCGGTGGCACGACTGCGCGAACGGATCGATACGGAGATTAAGGCGGCGTATCCTGATTTGTATCGCAATATTTTGGCTATAGGAGGGAAGAAACAATGATGAACCTTTTAAGATCCTATTTGTGTAGGATCAAGCTTCACGAGTGGGAAAGGCAAAACATCCCCCAATACGACATATTTCGTAGACGGTGTAAGCACTGTGGGCGAGTTGAATCGGCGGACCTATATAGGTCTAAGTGGGATTTTTTGTATTATGATTCCGAACAGGAGCTGGCGGAAGAAGATTGAACCGCGACATCTGGGAAAAACAATTCATCCGCCAGCTCAAGCAGCAGCTTGGGCTAGAACCAGGGCAAATCCGCTTTCCCTGGCGAGGCTACTACAATCAAAGGTATTCGGTGGAAGGGGCGATCGCGTATCTCAAGCAAACGCATGAATTGTATCCGTCGCTTGGTATTCTTCCGGTGACGCAGAACGAAGCGCTCATACAGCCTTGGTCTTTGAGGGTCTGAAACAATACCTTGACATACATAGAAATATCGGTACACTTACCGTCAGATACGAGGAACGCCCTTGAGCCCCCAAATCATCTACACCACCCGCAAACCCAAGCCACAGCCCACACCCGCACCCACCCAAGCCACAGCACCCGCACCCGATCGCATCTCGCTGGGATGGGGCCACAGCGGACGCCTACACTTGAACCGCAGCAAAGCACCCGAAAGCGATCGCACTCAGCCACGGCGAGAGATAGGCGAGATGTCCAGATCCATCCCGCTTGGTACTCCCAGGACGCGGGTTGAACGGGTCGATAGATATTCCAGGCTCGAACGAATACGACGACCGAAGCCACTCTGGGAGGAATTAGCCGAGCGATCGCATGGCTCCAGAGCGCTGGAGTATTTGGCTATACATGAAGACGGGGGTGAGTATGCGATCGCCCAACGAACGACGGGCGAAATTCTCGTCGGCCAAACTTTTGAGACGCAGCAGTTTTGCGCTGATGCGGCGGTTGAGCTGGAGCAGGTTTTTGATATGGCGATCGTGCTGGAGTTACGGCCACCGGAGACGGTGGCGTTGATTGAGGATCTGGTGGAGTGGCATTATCTCAGAGAGTGGGTAGCGTTGGGGTTGGTGCAGACAGGCTAAGGTTAGAAAGGAGGACATTACCGATGAAACCACTATCAGCAGAAGCAAAAATAGTAAGTAAAGTATCAGTGAAGGCCCTGGACGCGCTTGTTAATTTCGCGTTAATTGGGCTTTGGGTGTTTGTTATTTGCAAAACTATTCCAACAATAGGCACTTGCATTCTTTCCAGTGGGAAGCTCCAAACTTGCTCTAGTCAAAGTTTTGCGGATTTACTCGAATTCATCAACGCAATGTTCGGTCTACTTCGGCAAAATGCGACGACTTTTCTTTGTGTCGGATTCTTTGTTATTTCTGTAGCATCGTTGATTTCGATAATCCAGCGACAAGTCAACGACGGCTGAAGCAGTAAAACAGAGTGCGGGTGGGTGGAGATCAGTTTAGAGTCAGTGCCAGAGACGGAAAAATAGGCTAGGATTATTGTAGAGATTGAAAGAGGGAGAGCTATGGCGATCGCAAAGATGAAGACTGGGAAAATGATTGAGCTACCGTTCGATGAAATGCTTGACTTTATCGCTCAAAACCCTGAATCACTAGACAAATTGCCCTCTACGAAACCTATGCCGAAGCGACGTTCGCTAATAGCCTAAAACAAAAAATCATCAGTAGTTAATTGTTACAAATTTAGGAGTTAAAGTATGAAGAAGGCAACTGTTTTTGTAAAGGGCGGAACCGTAGAGGTACCTATTGATGAAATAGGAGATTACCTTTACGAAAATGCTGATAATCTTGAACCTCGACATCATCAAGTACGCAGACGCAGGATTGTAGAGGAACCCGCTAAAGCAGTATCAGAAAGCTAACATAACCGAAAAGGTGTCCTATTTCTAATTTGATAGGGCACTTTTTTATTGCTGAAATTTTTCAGTTATAAATAATTACTGTATTATCTGAAATAATTACATCAAAGTCGTCAGCGTCTAATTGCGCCTGTGTTTTTGCTGCAAAAACATCGCAGTTTTACGAATAAGCGATACCGTAGATTTTTATTGTCGGCTAGGGCGCTCGATATACTCCTTCTCTTGACCCAGCTCGACATACACATAAACATCATGCCGACCTCGCAGCGTACCAAAAACTGCGCCATTAGATTCAGCCGCTTCAAATTCCAGAGCAGAAACCTTCACTCTTAACGCCATAATTACATACCTCAAATCAACCCATATGCTAAAGATATCACAGGTTTAGCATAAAATCAATAGGTATTGCATAATTTATTGCTAAAGTGTTAATATGTTTTTTAGTTTCTCTTGAAAGCGTATGGCTAACCCAAATCCTAAGACAAAGCAGTTAGAGCTTGGTCGTGGAAAGCGACGGAAGCTCAACAATAAAACAGTTGCCATGCGAATGTCTGACAACACTAGGGAGAAGCTTGAAGAGATCGCCCTACAGTACGGCTGCTTCTATGACGAAAAACCTTGGATTGCTGGCTTGTTGGCAAAGATTGGAGAGGGAGAGTTGTTAATTGTGCCAGCGCCGCCTACACCGCATGTTTCGAGATAGTTCTTGGTCTGTGCGATCGCAGTTCGACAGAGTTCTCACTAGGCAATCTCGTTTTATGGTTCTCGTAACATCCAAAACCCAGAAACTATCTTCAGTTGAGCAGTGGTTTCACGCCCAGGTTATTTCCCTGAAGTTATTGGCACCCATGCCGGAGCTGGCAACAGTTAGGGGCATTCTAGAGCGACACCTACCTGGGCGCGTCCAACGTCTATCGCGCCACATCTCGAATCCACAGGATACCTCGAACTGGCTAGAAATAATTCTGAAGTCTTCTGAATTAATCAAGCTATGGTCTTCACCCGAACAACCCGTCACTGTGGTGATCGACTGCTCGGGTAATCTGAAGCTAGCCCAAGAACAGTTGGCACTCGTGCGATCGCCTGAATTCTGTGCGGCACGGCGAGAGCTAGGCATTGATAAATATTGGTTTGTTGTTATTGCTGAGTATCCTCTACAAGTGCCCAAGCAGAGCGAGTTGTTGGATGCACTGTACGCTCAACTGGCTAAGGATGAAGAATGTGCGGTGCTTCAGTTTGGGTGAGCGATCGCATTCCATCAGCCAGACGCAAGTACAACCCCCGCTGGCTGAACCGCTCGGCTATAGTCTTTGCCAAAGTGGGCGATCGTATGGGCTTTGGATTGTGCGTTGGCAGCAACCCAAGATGAGGTGAGCAGGATCGGTCGTGCCCCTAGAAGTTATAATAATATTTGTTCCCTGCTGATAAACCTCAATAAATTTGCAGGAGATATTTTATGAACATCAATAATTTAAACCAGAATGACTTGCTAACTGAACTTACGGTGCAGGAGACTGCTCGTATCAACGGTGGAGTGAGAGGTACAGAGACTGGCAATCCCGAACGCCGCTTGATCGAGACATTTGGAGGGACGGGAGTAGGCAATCCTGGTACTACTTCACTCTTGACATAAACACATTAACCTTTAGCAATTGATTGCCAGAGCAATCAATTGCTAGCCCAAGAACACCTCTCCCATCCAATCCGGTTCGCCAGACGAGAGAAATATGATCGCACTCTACCGCTAAAACGATCGCTCAGCCACAGCATCCCCCCGCGAGTCGCGCTTTCTGTGTCGCTGGCTTGGGATGGGCGGTAGTCTAGGCTGAGGCTGAGGCGCTAGGGAGGGGATGTTGTAATTTTTTCCCACAAGAGAATTTTCTTAGATGCAAAGATCTAGGAGAACCTTGGGGGGGAAACGCCGTGCGCTTTAGAGAGATATTTACACCTGTACAGTTTGTTGAAGCAGTATTATTGATTGCTGCCATAGTCACACTGTTCGGGTTGAACGATCGCAAAATACCTATCGGGCTATTAACGGCTTCTTTATTATTCAATCTTACAGACCGAGTATTGATATCGCAAAACAAGAAAGATAGAATCCTTCAGCAGCCAACAGAACAATCAAAATTGATATCCACTGACGCTGAAGAAGTGCGATCGCGCGAAAGACAAGACAGCAATACCACTAGCAATACCACTCAAGTAGAGAAAGAACTCACACTAGTTGAATTGGAAAAACGTATTGCTCCACTTGAATCCAGAAATGAGCAACTTATAAAAATACAGACGTTGTTTGACGCTCTGCAAACAGCTCCTCAAAACTTTCAAGCAATTCACGAAAAATTGCAAAACAGCGAGGATATTCTTGAACAACTAATCCGACAATCTCAAACAAAAGAAACGATTAATCAACTACTTGAGCATATCAGAACGATTCGCCCACATACCTATGAATTGGTATGGAACATGGAAGCCAGTCATGAAATATTTATCGAGGCGCTTGAAAGTTTTCAATATCGTTTGATTTTAGTCAATCCGTGGTTGAGTGAGTATGCTTTTACTCCAAAAATCAAGCAAAAATTTAGAGACGCACTGAACAAGCCCAATACGAGAATTTTCATTGGCTGGGGATTCTGGGGCGATGTGTATGATAAAAAATCTTTAAATCCTGAGACAAAAATTGAATTTAATAGATTTGAGTTTAAGAAATTATCAGATCAAAGATATGACGATCCAAATCGTGTTACATGGAAATATAAAGCTCTAAACTGGCTATCCGATCTAGAAGAAGAAAGCTCAGGAAAATTAACACTAAAATTACTGTATACCCATCAGAAATACTTAGTGTGCGACAACCAGTTTACAATGATTGGAAGTCACAATTTTCTTACATCAAAACCATCGAAAACCGAGCATGGCCGCAGTCCAGATGCTGAGGTTGGGATTAGAACAACAGACCCTGCCTTAATCAAAGAGATTGTGAACAAGTACGGAGAGGCTCGAAATTGGGATTTACACAGTCATCGTCCGTAATCAATTCTTCTTCAATCTCCGGTTCAGAAATCCGACAACATCTAAACTGAACCGCTATCTTGCGGCCTTCCTCTTCAAAAAGCCGATGCGCTTCTTCAGCAAAATACCGAACGTCTGCGATCGCATCTTCCAGCGTCCCCCGACCCCGAGTAATCGTCTCCATCCCGCACTCAATTGAAGAAATCATGAAGAGATCGTCCAGTTCGCGGAGCTGAGACTCATCCCACCAAGACAGTGTTACCCCATACTGAGCGGGAGTTAAAATCTGGTACCTCCACTGGCCAGATTCCATCTGCTGAAGGCCAGACACCCTACCCAATACACCAGGCGTTGATTGCACTCGTTGATGTAGGCGAAATTTAGGCTTGTGCTGTAGCCAATCGTCTGAAAATTGCGTCATTGGTACTTCTCCAAAGTTATTATACGGTTCGCACTTCTTCAGCCCATTCGATCGCCCCCCACAAGTCTCGCACCCCTGACTTAGCGGATGTGGGGCGAGGGTTGGGCGGGGGTAGGAGCGATCGCCTATACAGTCCCTACCAATAGACCTGCATCTATAAGCGCCGCCGAAGCATTATCTAACAATGCCTTTGCCGCCATGTATTGGTCGTCGGCAATTCTGTTGATGGCAGAATCATCCGTAAATCTGAATTGCCAACCTCTTCGAGAGGGAAAATTAAAAATTGAGCCAAGCCAGACAGAATGGTAATAAACATAATAAGCCTCGCAACTATTTCCATCTTCCGAAGGAAAATCAATGGGTTCGAGATCTACGCCTAACTTTGGTCTTTCAGAATTGCTTGATATCGCAAGAAGTGGATCGTCGTCCAACCAGCCAAAACTTCTTAGTCCCGTCCCAACTGCATTGAGGTATTCGAGGATCGCGACTGCTTTTTCTTGAGGTGAACTATCATTTTCAATGATTTGTTCAATTCCTATTCTCAACATAAATATTCTCCTATCTCAATTAGTGCAACGATCTTCGGTTATCTTCCACCGTCCCACCACTCAATAGCTCTTGATAAGCGATCTCCTCTCTCTCGCTCAACTCCCGAAAGCGCGATCGCTCCTCGCTAGGCGGTTGCAGGGGCGATCGCCTAATCTTCAGCCACTGCTATGCCATCGGCAACAGGGCTAGGGTGTAGGGATAACAACCGAAGTGCAATATGCGAGTGCCTATCGCCGTGAGCGCTCTGATTGTTGGTGGACACATTCATCACGTAAACGTGGGTATGAAAATGCCTATCGTCGCGAAAGCTCTGTTTGTTTTCACCAGGCTCCCAACTTTCACAAGTATCCCCATCCACACCACGCGGATACATGGCACACACTAAGCGATCGCGGCCATGTGCTTGGCCGTAGTAATTGCTACAGCCTTTGCAAGCTGTTGGAGTATTGGCAGCACTAATATCTTTAATGAAATCTAGTACCTTGGAGAATGACGAATCATCGACGGGACGAGGTATATCGATCCCTATTACAGGCTCTGCATCTTGACGCTTTAAATCAAAAGATGGTGCTGGGCAAAGAAAAGGACCAACGTGAGAATACGAACCATCAATAAATACTGGCAGAGAATTGATCGCTTTTACGGGAAGTACTTCTTCTTTCTTGTTCGGCCAAGTCCACCAGAATTTTTGCCAGTGCGATCGCCACGCAATAGCCACCGAGCGCCTAAGTTCGACTTCAGTAGGCGATCGTTTGGCGAGAGCGGTGCAGGGGTTTTTTGAGGTCATGGTGTGTTGTTCTATTTCTTTAAGACGTTCTGAAGTGAAACTCTCTGTCCAGAAGCGGCGAGGTTTTATCGCGCTCCCGTGCTCTTTTTTTCAATAAATTAATCGTCTTGCTGCTCTTGATCTAGTTTTTGGAAGCTGATTATTAGTTCAGATAGCTTTGCATTCCTTTCTTGAAGAACGTCCAGGTCCAGGCTGTTGACTCCAGGAATAGGCAAGTATTTTACTGATTCCAGGTCGGAATAAATAAAATTCGTCTCTTTGACAATTCGATCGTACAACTGCTTGACATTATCCTCGAAACTACGCAGATTAGTCTTTATCATTTCAATTTGTTCTGAATATCCCGCGAGAACTTGGTCTAAATTCAAAATTTCGGAAGGATTCATCTCGCTAGTCTTGTGACGTCTTTCCTTTATAGAAACTAACTCTAAATAGCTTCTATAAGCAGCCCTGGCAGAGTCCTCAATGCACAGAGCGAGATCGGTAATAGGGCTGCTATTTTCCACCTCTGTGATTTCAAAATTTCGCTTGCCTTGAATAAACTTTTTTTCTGGATAATCGACTAGTCCGTGAGGAAAATCATAGTAACAGGAGTAAAAACCAGAAGTCAAGAAAACATCACAATCTGGACGAAAAAAAGACGGCTCAAGTTTGGGGAAAAGCTCGATCCAAAAACCATGCGGAAGCCTAGCTTCATAACGTCTCTCATAAATTGGCTTGACTTCGTAAACTTTTGATTTTCGTTTTTGCCAAAACATAGCTATCTACTCCTTCTTGACTAGTCATTCCTGGTTACAGGCTTTTTGCAACAATTTTAAGTTGATTCATTATTTTTGCCTTGCGTCAAAACAGCGATTATTACACAAGTCAATCCCAACAAAACACCCGCATAGAATTCCTCAAGAGATTGCTGTGGGTAGATGTGAGAATGAAAAATCAACATCAAGCCAGGAATGCCCAGCGCTAAAACCAAGTATTTTCCGATGCGTTCTGGTGACTGCGATTTCATGGAATTACCTTAGTACCTTAGTGGTGAATACCCAGACAAGAACGACTGGGTTTTTGTTTTGAGCGATCGCGGGCTGGAGAAGACTACTGTTCGCTACGCCAACGAAGGAAGCAGCGAATTAATACAGCGATTGCCAATACAATTGAAAGCAAAAGACCAATACTAATTCCAGGAGTAAAGCCATTCGAGAGGAACAGAGAAAAGATAGCTAGGCTTACTGAGTAAAAGGCAAGCTTAGATTGGTCTAGAGGGGCCATTTTTGGTGTCCTGACCAATCCAAAAATAGAAAAAAAGAATGAAGCCATTAAAACCGAGTCAGACAAAAGCGCATTTGCTTGAGGGGAAATGATTTGAGTAGTCGCGATCGCTCCCTGTTGATGCAATGCGATCGCGACTGGCACTGTAGCAGTAGCAAGTATATATCGGTATCGGTTCACTGTGTTGTTCTCCAGTAGTTTTTAAGCCGTGCGATTGGTACTAGAGCCATTCAAAATAGCCGCCAAAAACATCATTAAAAATAAAGTAAAGATTGCACTGACAAGGGTTATGAGAAGACCGTAGGCAACAGCGGCCAAATAAACAATTGGCCTGTTGGTGCGAAAGCCTTGGCTGTCAAGCAAGGAACTGAATTGCTCAGCATTGTATGCGATCGCTTTCTCCTTTTCCTCAGAGCTAGAAAGGTCGCTATCAATCATAGATTGAGCAGAAGAGATCTCCTGATAAGTCCTTACCGAATGAAGTCCGTTGCTCCAAAGATTATCAAAAATCTTTCTTGACGCCCTTTGCTTTTCTTGGATCGAAGAGCGTCCTTGCATAACGCGAAGTTCTGGCTTAATGACCTCTATGTTTGCGTTACAAAGTCGTTGTTCGCAGGAGGGAAACATATCATTAGGAACTGTTGCTCCCTGCCAGATACCCATAGCAAGGGATGGGGCAATAGTGATGCCCACAAGCAGATTGATTGTTTTTTCATTGCAGTTCATGGGTTTCTCTCAAGAGTATTACCGTACGTGAATCTCAAGCTGCGCTCTCGCTAGGGGCGATCGCGCTTTCGGTCGTGGGGGAGAGGTTCTAACTTGGGTAGCCTACTAGCGAAAGGCTTCAGCAGTCGTGAGTTGTGCGGAGGGACGAGCGGAAAGGGTTGTAGGTGGGGATGGTAGTCATGATAATTTCTCCATTATAAGTGATTTGGCTACACTATTTGACACTAGCTTCCCAACACTGGGAAGTATCCTAAACTTGAATCTCACCCAGTATAGTAAGGGTTTTGAGTGCTATTTTCCTTGCCATATCTTCAGCAACTAGCATTGCTGTCTCTGGGTCTGGATTTCCGTCTTCTGGATCTAGCACCGTGAGCGCATCACTTTGCTGGAAAGATTCCGGGGCGTACCCTAAGATGACAGATTGCATCTCCCTTGTGACAAGCGATCGCAGGGACATAGTTTGCGAATGCGATCGCCCCAACCAGCGCTCCAATCATCACGAAGGGAGTCGCGACACTAGCTCGTGTGACTTTCATCCAAGCAAGCTGAACTTTCAGCCATGCCTTCTCCCACTCTTGCCTCCTATCGCTTAACTCAGAGGCAAGTTCGGCCCTTTGCGCCCGTTTCTTTTCCCTACGAGCCGTCAGCAGGTTACGGGTTAAGTTGATCTCCGTAGTCATAAGCTCTTTGATGTCGGCTTGCAGCCGTTGGGAGACGCCTAAGCCCAGGTCATCGATTTCGACCTTGATTTTTCCTCTAAGCCGATCGTTAGCCAGAACCGCCTCAGCAATTTTTCGAGTGTCCATATTACTAAGGCTTTCTCGGAGCTTAGCGAGGGCGAAAGAAGCTACCTCCTCCTTGACCTCAACGGCACTTTCGGCAATTGTGTCAGGGAGAGACTCGACTAATTCGTTGAGGATAGCTTTAAAACTCGGACTCGATTCGATGAACGATGTGAGGGCATCAACGGTAGAAGGCGATAGCGTGTTATCGATCATTTCGTCTTGCTGCCCTCTCTGCTTGCTTCTGTTTGAATAGCTCGACGGCATCTTCAGGGGTGCCTTGTGCTCTGGGATTTTCAGCGATGGACCTGTACAGAGCATGTCGAGCGTAATGCCTGATACCTTGATCTATGGCGATGGCTTCTTCAGTAACGACTTCAACATAATCCGTCGCAACTAAAGGCCCGACTGCTTTGACAACCGCATCAATCTGCTCTCTAGCATTCTGATTAACAAACTCCACGTCCTGCACAACCAACTCAGTTACTGGGCGATCCGCCTTGGCGATCGCACCGCTCTTTTCCTCACCATCCTGCGGAGGTGCAAACTCAGGCATAGGTTTCGCTTTAGCAGCTTTGGCCTTGGTCTGTTTTGACGGTGCCACGGACTGAATTGCCATATCGAAATCTATCCCAGCGTGAATCTGCTGGCAGACACTTTCAAAATGTGTTAAGTCATCATCTCTTAGAGTTTCGGGCTTGAGCTTCATCGCGGTGAGGATTTCTGGGATGCGATCGGATGAGATCGTATGGCGGAAGGCGATTTCCTGAAGTTGGGCTTCGCGGATGGGTTTGCGATAGATTTCGCCCGCCTCTTTATAGGTTTTGGCTTGTTTAGTCTCAACCAATTGAGCGATCGCCTCTAGGGCTTCGATTTGCTCTGGCGTGAATTCTTGAAGGTCGGTGGGCAATTGGGCAGCATCCAAGATTTTGTCGAGATTCTCAGTAGCTTGCTTTAACTGGCTTGAAAGATCCTGTCTATTCATGGAATCATCCTTAGTTACAAGTTAAAAATCAATATCGCGGTCTACTGGAACGTAGTCATCATCAAACTCTTCCTCTAGTTCCTCAGCAGAATCTTGTAGAAGCGCGGGAGGCGTAGTATCTAGTTCACCCTCCGAAGGCGAGTCTCTAAATACTTGCTCTAATCGACTGGCAAGCAGTTCCGAATCATTAGGGCTTAACTCTTCAACGGCTTTGCGAATCTGTTTTTCAAAGACAATCCGAGAGCGCTGAATCTGTAGAATTGGATTCTTGCCCAATTCGGGTGATGCTGCTAAAACGGCTGGCAGATAGACCACATGGACCGCATGTATCGCAACCTCAACTGCTTTGTCTCCATAGGTTGCAAAGAGCCATTTATAGGTGTTGTCAATTTTTGAAGTAGGATCGACGCTTGCTCCAAACCAAATCGTGACGCGACCTGGAACGGGCAATTCTGACGCAGGCGAACAGGAAACAAGATCCATCATTTCCTGAAAAACTTCACGACAATCGACTACATCCTGTTTGACCATACTCCAGCTCTCTGAAGCTGCAACCAAAGCAGAGGGACCATAAATCAGTCGAACTGCATCATCGACAGCCTCGTTTACAGTTTCTCCATAGGTACACTTGAGCCAGTGAAAAAGTTTTCCGTTAAGCGACGTGCCTACAAACGATTTTTTGAACGAGATAAAAGTTGTTGTCATTTCTTGCCGCCCCCTAAAAGTTCTTTTCTTGCAGAGGGCACATAAGAATTCCCAGACTCCAAATCCTTAAAGGAGCCAAAGCAATCAGAAAGACGATAAAGCGATGGGGATTTATCCAGATCGGGAAATCGTTCACTAATTTCCTTGATCAATTCGCCCCCCATATTCAAGCGTTGTCCCAAGGCTTTCTTGAGTTCGGGGTACCAGAAAACGGCATTCCCCCCAATCGCATAGGCTATTGCTGCCTCGTTAATGGGGCTGTCAATCAGCTCTTTCCAAAGTTGCGCCCAGATCAATCGGCGAACCTCAGGGATTGCCGCCTTAACTCGTGCTAAATCTTTGGGCAAGACGACCTTAAGCAGATGCTTGTCTTGCAGTTTTTCTCCAGCCGCGTAGATCGCCGCCGCCGCTCTTAGTTCATCGACAAAGGTATAGGGGATCTGGCGGACAAACTTGAGCATCCCCCAACCTGGCAATGACCGACTATCGACCAAAGAGATCTCCTTGTCTTTGATGTACCCCAAAGTAAAATCTTTATGCCCGAACATCAGAAACACAGCCGGAAATCGTTTAGCAATCTGGCGAATGCCATCCCCCTCGGGTGCGACATGAACCCGATTCACAAACTTAAATTTGACTCGATTACCGTTATGGCCAAACCCTTCATACAGCAGCCGAACAATCCGAGCCTTTAATTCATCCTCATTGCCCA
>JAAURS010000439.1 GCA_012032135.1 Acaryochloridaceae cyanobacterium RU_4_10
TAGTCATGGGCGGGATACACGAGGGTTTTATCCGGCAATGTAAACAGCCGTTGAGTGACAGAATCGTAGAGTATTCCGGCATTCCCGCTCTGGAAATCCGTGCGCCCGCAGCCGCGAATAAACAGCGCATCTCCCGTCAACACTCGATGTTCTAGGGTTACTCCGCGATCGCGATTGACGAGGTAGGCCATATGACTATCGGTATGACCGGGCGTTGCAATGGCTTGAATAGAAATCGCCCCCAATTCCAAAGTTTCTCCATCTTTGATATGGCGATCGGCGCAACTGACTTGGGCGTGTTCTGGGACAATTCCCAAACACCCCGTATCGGCTCGCAAGCGATCGGTGCCCGTAATGTGGTCGGCGTGGACGTGGGTTTCCAGGCAATAGCGCAAGGTCAATCCCAGTTCGTGGAGGAGTTTGCGATCGCGTTCGACTTGTTCCAACACCGGATCGACTAGAATCGCTTCTTTCAGAACCAGATCGGCGATCAGATAGGTATAGGTACTGGATTCAGAATCAAATAATTGGCGAAATAACATGGTTCAAACCTCCAATGTTCCTTAGCGGGAATAGATCGCCCAAACCGAGCACGGCGCGTGATGAAAGACATAGTTACTGACACTCCCTAAAACCGCCTCAGCAATGCCACGACGACCACCACGCCCAACGATGATAGTATCCACTTCCAGTTCGCGAGCCACTGAGCAAATCACCGATGCAGGGTCTCCTAAAATATGTTTGGTGGTCACCGAAACCCCTGCTTCTTCCAATTGCTTGGAATATTCTAGCAATTTACTCAAACTTGCTTTCTCCAAACGTTCCCAACTTTCCCATCCTTCCAGTAATGTGCCGGATAATACACCAGAGTAATTCTCAATATCCTGCTGGGAAACCTCTCGATCGGGCAGATGGTCAAAAAATGAAAAGACGTGCAGCAATACGATAGAGATCTCCTCCCCTCTAGTCCATTCAACCGCTTTCTGAATCAGCCTTTCATCGGTTTTGGAATAATCAAGGGCGACTAAAACAGTTTTGTTCATATCTGACCTCACAGAACAATTTAGATACAACCGCCAGTGGAGTAAATCTCCCAATCTACCGATGCTGGCCTCACAATAGCACTATGAGTTGAGGAAATTGTGATGTCCACCCTAAATTCACGAACTTCCTCACTCAATACCATCGTGGGCTAACCGATGGCTAATTGATGATTTTCCAGTCGCAAAGATCGGATGGTGAGGTCATCTTGGGCGATCGATAGCGATAAAAATTGCTGGCATCTAAAATCACTTTATGGAATCTGAGCCAATCAATTCGTTCGTCACCCTTGCCCTCGGAACGGATCGTTTCACCTCCAACAATCTTCAAATGTCCCTCTACATCCCAGGTCGATTCAGAGTCAGAAATTTTATACCAGACGGCTCCTGGCCAGGAAAGAGCCAGTCCTTCGCCTTGAATCAGATGAGTTTTTGCGGTTCCCCTAACACACACGAATTCATCAGAATTGGGGTAGCCGTAGTAACCCTCAACGTTTTGGCCAGTTTTCATAAAGTTAAAGCAAACTCCCGCTCCGTCTCGCCAGTCCATCGGGTCCGGTTTGCTGCAAAGTTGATAGTGGCCGTTTGGAAGAGTGGCGATCGCACCTTCTTCTTGCATCTGTTGCTGGCTCTGTCTCATCAGAGATAGACGTGCCAACCCATTGATTGAAGCGTTGTTCAACAACAAAGCAGCTAAAGTGACCAGCAGTCCTGAAGCCATTATTTTTGAGACTCGGAGGCTTTTCAACATTGCGATCGAATCCTCCACCCTAAGCAACCCAATTGATTCGCTTCTGGCTATTGAATGAAAGGACCCCCACTTTTAGGTTAAACTACCAATATGAAGAAGTCGTGAGGTCAACTGAAAGTCAAGGTGAGCTGTCGATATGGAGAAAATAAAATCTGAAACGCTTGAAGGAGCATCTCCCGAGATCGAACGGCTCACGTTAGGAGAATTTGCTTTGGCGTCAATCCACAAGCATTTTCATAAATCGATTAAGCACGAAGAAGAGATTTTGAGGATGAAGATCCTGAAGCGCTCCATCAAATGCGGGTGGGGATGCGGCGTTTGCGAACGGCCATAACGGTTTTTGAGCCGTTTGTATCGCTTTCGGGAGCGCTTGAGCGCGATATTACGAAGATCTCAAAAAGCTTAGGAAACGTGAGAGATTTGGATGTTTTAGAGTTATGGCTTCAAGGCTTTCTCTCTGCCTCAGCCCTGGACGATCGCGAGGCGAAACAAGCTCAAAAAGTCTTGCAGCGCTTAAATCGTCGGCGTCAGAAGCAGTTTAAGCGAATGTGCAGAACACTGAAGGGGAACCGATATCGTCAGTTTGTGGAAGAATTCCAACGGTGGCTGAAGCATCCCCGTTTTCAGACTGGAGCTGAATGGCCAATACAGCTAGTACTGCCGGATTTACTCTTGCCCTTAATCGATCGGTTATTGTTGCATCCCGGCTGGTTAGTGGCGATAGCCGGATCGATCGATGAATGGACGCCCGACTCGGAAATCACGGGGGATCGAGTCGAGATTTATCTTGCGGAGTACGGGACAATTTTGCACGCTCTGCGGAAGCAAGCCAAACGAGTACGCTATCAAACAGAATTCTTTAAAGACTTTTACGACTCGGTTTATACCGAGCAAACTCAGGAATTTAGAACCCTTCAAGACCTTCTAGGCCAACTGCAAGACAGTCAGGTATTTAGCAGTTTTCTGACCCAAGAAATCGGCCCCAAATGGGAAGAATCTATTCCTTCTTTGAATCGATATATGCGCGAGCAGCAGCTAGAACAATGGCAGAAATGGCAACCCATTCAGCAAAAATACCTGAGCACCCAATTCAGAGACAATTTACGCATGCTGATCTTACGACCCCGGTGGGGTTAAATCTGGCAACTACCCGCATCGAAAGGGTATGCCGTTAAGTCAATCGGGACAGGTTTAATGTTCCAAATATCCTCACAGTATTCTCGAACCGCGCGATCGGAAG
>JAAURS010000440.1 GCA_012032135.1 Acaryochloridaceae cyanobacterium RU_4_10
GTTCGAGGGCTTTTGAATTTGTCAGATCTGGGCAAACGCTTGATCCTAAATCAGACAAAATTAGATCTCGTTGATGAATGGTCTAACGCAATGTTTGACCAGTTCAAAGGCTCTATCGGTAGTCCAGAAACTGAAGCATCGCTCAAGTCTGCGACTCAAATTATGACGCTTATTTTTGCTAACGAGCAAATTGCCCCAGCACTGATCGGTAAAACATCTTTTCCTTTGTACTTAGAGGGCAAAAACTGTTGATTATTGGCTCTCCCCCAAACCTGAGATCCACAACGGCACCACTATTAATGGCCCTTCTGGGAGAAATCGTAGAGGCAAACGCTATTATTGGAAGAAAAGATACACTTCAGATTGCGATTGATGAAGTATTTCAGTCCAGTACAAACGCCTCATTACCGACGTTAACGAGAACCGAAAATATGGTGTTTGGTTCAATGTTGCTGCTCAAAACTTGAAACAGTGCAAGAAAAAATACGGTGAGGAAGATATGAGCAATCTTCTCACTGGTTTTGGAACCAAGATATGGTTTAACCCGAAGGAAAATGACTCGGCAAAACACTTGTCAACTGCTTTAGGAAATGAAATTAAACGGAAAACAAATTATACATATGGCACCTCTGGAGAGAAAGAAAATACTTCTAGATCGACCTCTGAGTCAAAGAAAGAACTCTTCAGTGTGGCCCAAATCCTGAAATTGCCTCAAAAGTGGGCGATCGTCCAGAGCCAAGGCGTATCAAGTAATACCGAAGAAAATATCCCGTGGAAGGTGAAGTTCAAGCCATCCCCTGAATACATGGGAATGACCAAATGGGCTAAAGGGGAATGGGAGTATACCCGCGAACAATTGATCGCGCGCTCTCCCCAACTTCCTGCTGATGGAATTCTTGCAGCGACTCGCTTTGCGGCGGAAGCGTTTCTTCCTTTGAGACAACCACCAGATGCTCAAGAAACGGTTCGCACTATGGCTTGACCTTGTTTTGATTGTTGTTGTTATTTGGAATTTTCTATGACCGTAAAATTCACATCCGAAGAAATCGCCAAAATCCCTGCAAACTTGCGACCTTGATGCAAGAATTTCCGATTGCCTTCGACAATCTGCTTGAAATGCTTGAGAAGGGACCAATTAAAGGAAAAATCCGCTCTCAGGATATCTATTTCGACGACGAGCATCAACCCGCTTTTGGGCTTGCCACTGATGGCGAGGTGTATGCAGGGGAAGCCACGGAGACCCCAACCATACTCACCGCATTTATCAACAACCAATGCGCTTATGTTCAAGTAGGCGATCGGATCTTGGGCAGTCGCATTCGTGAAGATTATCTAGCAGTATTTCCCCTTTGATAGGTGTATCTCATGCAAAAAGAACTAGAAAAAAATCATCAAAGAATACGGACTTGAAGGTACTCGCATTCAGCGAGGGAGACAGCGCATTCATCCTTATAGAGAAGGACTTGAGCCAACCGCTCAACAAATTGCGGATCTGAAATCTGTCCTTGAAGGTACTTCTGTTAAAGGCTTCTTGGAGATCAAGTCTGGTGATGTTGTGATTGCTGCGAATACTGCTGGAGTAATTGAAAAAGCATTTGACCGAAGTTCTGTATCTTCAGGTCAAACCGAATTGTTTAAGGCTGATACCCTAGTGGATGGCAAGACCGAAGCTCCAATTAAACAAGATCCCCTCGACAGAGCTATGGAGAACTTAGAGCGGATGGGAGTACTGATTGAGCAATTAAATCCTGATAGTAATGTGGTTGATGCGAAGGATCTGTTTGAGTCTAAGGCTAATCGAGATGCCGATGGGCAATATGGCGTTGCGCGTCAGGATTACCTTGAACTGCTTAAGCAGCATCCTAGCTTTAATGGCACCGATGAAACAACTTATGAAGACCTTCTAGGGGAGTTTGCAGACAACCAAAAACGTTACGATCGCCAAGTGTCGGAAGTTGCCCTTGAGAAAGGATATACAGCAGACGAACTAGCCCGAGTTGTTGAGAATGGCAGTCCCTATGTAGCAAAGCAGTTTTGAATCTGGATTGGTCAAGGATGCTTCGCCCCATAGAGAAGCCTACCTGACTGAATTACAAAGCGACTATCGCGATGAACTTCGATTTCAAGCAGAGTCTCAAGAATGGGAAACGTTGAAAGATCGAGATTTCCAGAATGTGGCAGTTGTTGAACCAGATCCGCGTGACACCTACGTTTGGCTGTCTGATGAATTTTATAACAATTCAATGTATCCTGGCGATGAATATTCCTATCTCTATCAAGAAGCGCTGAAGAGTCCAGACAAAGGTAGAGAGAATGACAATCAAGTTGCTTTGGCGGCGTTTAGGCTAAAACAAAGTCCAGAAAACCTAGAGAAAGCTCTGTCTGCGAGTCCTTATGTCCAATCTCAGGTAGACAAAGGGGTGCTTCTTTCTGAGATGCGAGAAAGTATATTGCGCCCGTCATAGCCCAATATGCGGGATTTTATCAGGAGAGAATGACGAAAGGTTCCCCTGAAGAAAACTTGCGCGCGGCACTGGAAAAAGTCACCACCCCTCAAATGGTTGCCGAAGCTTCGACAATTGCCCCAGAAATAAACTCTTCAAGTGTTGCTCAAACTCGAATAGAAGCATTACAGGCTAAAGCGGCACAGGCTAAAGAAACCCTTGAATTAGCCCAAAAGAATTTGACCACTTTTACAAAGCACGTCAAACACCGTGGCTTAAGGGCTTGGGCGAAAGAACAGATGCCCATCCTGCAAAACAAGGCAGCGGAACTTATTCAAGCTCAAGCCGCCAAAGATTGGCGATTATGCCAAGGAGCAAGCCCCGATTATTAAAGATGCTGCAATCGCAGGTGCAAAACAAGTTGGCGAAGCCGTGGTTCAGTTTGCCAAAGAGCAAGCTCCTGTCGTGGCGCAGAAGGCAAACGAGATTAGCGAAGTTGTGGTTGAGCGAGTTGCTGAACATACGCAATTGGTCGATCCATCTCAAATTGAGCAACTTGGTAATTTTGCTGTTGCGGGTGGC
>JAAURS010000441.1 GCA_012032135.1 Acaryochloridaceae cyanobacterium RU_4_10
CGCCGTACAAAACGAAACCGGCAAGGAGTCCCCATGAAGCTGCGATCGCGGCTGTTTGAAAGGTCAAAATCCCTTCAAGGTCGTGGCACAATTTCATGCACTTTTAGAACGGTGTCAGCAATGCAAAACCGTCTAGCCTATTGATTTCGATCGCTCGATCCGGTTTATTCACCCGTAATCGAAAGCCCTTCAACCCAAATATAGGGACACACGCCTCTTGGCGTGACATGAGCTTCTGGCTCAACATAAAGCAGTGATTTTAAGACTTCACGAAAATCACCCGCCACAGTGGCAGATTCTATACTGGTCCGCACGCCCTTCTGAACCAACCACCCATCAAACGGTAAAGAGAACGATCCTTGCAAGGACTTTACCCCAGCATGAAGGGCTTTGAGCGCATCAATCAACACTACATTTTCCGCATCTGCAAGGTTGTAGGATCGGTCAATTCTTTCCCCTTGGAAAACATGATAAAAGTGAGGGCTCACGGTAATTTTTGATCCCATATTGGCGTGGCCCGTGGGTTGAGCGCTCATCCGCTTTGCCGTCCCCGCACTATGCAAAAAACTTTTCAAAATACCCTTCTCAATCAGTTCGACCCGACGGGTTGGCGTTCCTTCACCGTCAAATAAAGATTGGCCAACATAAGAAGGATGCAGAATGTCGTCGCACAAAGACAATTGCGGCGAGGCCAGTTGAGATCCTAAGGAATCAGGGGTGGAAAGGCTTTGTTTGTCCAAAATACTTTGGGCATTAAACAGATTAGAAAATGCGCCCAGCAGACTCAAAAAGGCTTTGGGTGAAAAGACAACCGTATATTTGCCAGTCTGAATTTTTTGGTAATCCAGGTGACTGATGGTTTTGTCGATGGTTTCTTGGAGGCACCCATCAATATCCAACTCCTCTAACCGTCGGCTCACCCGAAATGCTCCTGCACCGCGAGGCTTTTTACCTGGTTCGTCGGTTTTGGTGTATAGAGAAATGGAATTGAAGGAGCCTGTTTCATAACGGCGCGCGCCGTCGCTATGGATGTAAAAACGTTCTACATCGCGCTGGGATAAGCCATTGTAAGGAACCCCTACGATGGCTGGATGGGCCTCTATGAGATGCTGTTCGGCTTTGACAAGGCGCTCTAATAAATCAGATATGGGGACTTGAGGGAAGATTTCGTTGGCACGCTCGGGTAACTCAATTTTGGCTTCTGGACTGAAGTCTGGCACGTGCTCTGTAATGCCGAATATACTGGCTTCTTGGGCAGTTTTGAGCGCAATTTCTAAGCCCAAGGGATCGATATCTGTGGTGCTGGCAATGCCTACTTGGTCGTTCGCATTCCAGACTCTTACCGTAACGCTGGAACGGTTGGAAGCTTCCATTTGTTTGGGAGCACCTCGATCGACCTCTACACTGGATTCATCTACGGAGGATCCAGAGAGATCGAATTTATGCACGCCTAAAACTTGGGCCTTTTCTTGAGCGATCGCAGCCAATTCGCAAATGTTCAGCACGCTTAAACTCCCTGAGCTTCATTCCATCTCTACTGTACTGAGTCTATTGGCAAAGTTGCACGTCTAGGATAGGGGATAGCGGTAGAATGCAAAAAGAAATCCAGTGGATTGCTGGCAATCGCTGTTGAAATCTAAATCTTTCATAACGCAGTATGAGACTCAAAACGATGCATGTTCGTAAAGGTGTAGTGGCATTGGTTCTGTGTTGCCTCATGCTGATGGGTGGGCTGATAAGTCCCTCTGCATTGGCAGCCGTTGAAGTTCGTTTATTTGATTTAGCTTATCAAGACTGTCCGCCGGAGTTGGCCGAAGGTTCGGTAACCAGTGGCGGAACCACCGCAGCGGCAAACTGTTTTCTCATTACAGGCCAAGCTGAGAATAAATCAGGTAAAAAATTACTGGATGCAGATGTTTTTGGCCGTATTTATGATGCCAATAACAATTCAGTCATGGAAAATCGCACTCGTTTGGGGGCCATTGAAGAGGTTCCACCAGGGATTACCCCTTTTGAGATGCGGATGACCATTCCCAAGGAATTGGTCCCCCCTCTCAGGCTGGAGCAATTTAAGGCGAGCGGTTTCAGCACTAAGGTTAGATAAAATCAGCAGTTGAAACCTTTCCTCTAGGGGCGCATTGCTGTGCGCCCCTACTAAGTGCCCATCATTTTTTAGGAGAGAGAAACATAATCATGTTTCTGCCTTCTCGCTTAGGAAACTGCTGAATTTCTGCAATTTCCTTCAAATCTCCGGCCATTCTGTTCAAAAGCGCTTCGGCAAGATGGGCGTGCTGAATTTCCCGACCTCGGAAGGTAATGGTTGCCTTAACCTTATCGCCAGACTTCAAGAAGCGTTCCGCATGATTGACGCGAACCTGATAATCATGCTCCTCAATCTTGTAGCGCATCTTAACTTCTTTAACATCCGCCGTATGCTGCTTCTTGCGGGCCTCCCGCGCCTTCTTTTCTTGTTCGAATTTATATTTGCCGTAGTCCATAATCCGACAGACGGGCGGGTCGGCTTTGTCACTGACGAGTACCAAGTCTAGGTTTTTCTCGTCTGCAATGACCATCGCATCGCGAGGGGCCATAATTCCAAGCTGTTCACCAGCGCTATCCACAACCCGAATTTGCGGGAAACGGATGCGTTCGTTGATGTTAGGAAGGTCTTGTTGAGCTTTTTTGCTTATTGGAGCCACAGGTGTTGAATAATTTATAAACGATATGGAGAGGGTTTCAATCAGTAGGGTTTACTTAAGGACTAGATTTTACATCTTAAGCCTAACAACTTTAAGTTCATCGCAACATATTTCACCCAACAAGTCTAGTATTCCCGCAACAATCTCAAGGATTGCTTCAGGAACGTCTTGCGTTGTTCATTGCTGCGATCGCTGAAGAGAAGAAAAATAAATGAGCGATCGTGGATCCAAATCTTTGCTATTTAGAAAATAAGCCATCAACATTACTTTTTCTGACGCGGATCGACTGCTTCTAGTTCGCGGAGGCGAAAGGTGACAAT
>JAAURS010000442.1 GCA_012032135.1 Acaryochloridaceae cyanobacterium RU_4_10
ATCGCCCTGGCCGCGAACCGATCGAACTACTGGATGAAATTGAGCAAGAACTGGGTCTGCAAACCTATGCCGTTAACTGGCCTATCGGAACGGGCGATCGCTTCAAAGGGGTATTCGACCGACGGAAGCAACAAATTCACTTGTTTGAGCGCAGCAAACATGGCGCGAAGGAAGCTCAAGACACCATCATCGAGCTGGGCGATCCTAGCCTTGAAAACCTTCTGGATAAAGACTTATACCGCCAACTCAAGGATGAGCTTGAACTGCTCTCTGAAGTCGGTTCGCCCCTGGATTTAGACCTCGTACGTCGGGGCAAAATGACCCCGATCTTTTTTGGGAGCGCCATGACTAACTTTGGGGTAGAGCTATTCCTAGAAGCCTTCCTCGACTACGCCATGAAACCTGGTGCCTATAAGAGCAGTCTGGGCCCTATCGATCCGACCCATCCAAATTTTTCTGGATTTGTCTTTAAACTCCAAGCCAACATGGACCCCAAACACCGCGATCGTGTGGCTTTTATTCGGGTGTGTTCGGGTAAGTTTGAGAAAGATATGACTGTCCAACACGCGCGCACGGGCAAGACCATTCGCCTATCCAGACCTCAGAAGTTGTTTGCCCAAGGCCGCGAATCCATTGAAGAAGCCTATCCCGGCGATGTGATCGGGTTGAATAATCCCGGCATGTTTGCGATCGGAGATACTATTTTCTGTGGCAAAAAAATGGAGTATGAGGGGATTCCCTGTTTTTCACCCGAATTATTTGGCTATCTCAGAAATCCGAATCCTTCTAAATTCAAGCAATTCCAGAAAGGGGTTTCAGAACTCCAAGAAGAAGGCGCAGTTCAAATCATGCACTCCGTCGATGAATCCAAACGCGATCCCATTCTAGCGGCGGTAGGGCAACTTCAGTTTGAGGTGGTCCAGTTCCGCCTTCAGAATGAATATGGCGTTGAAACTCGATTGGAGGCATTACCTTATACAGTAGCCCGTTGGGTCTGTAATGGATGGGAAGCCTTAGACAAGGTAGGCCGAATTTTTAATGCTGCTACCGTCAAAGATGGTTGGGGACGTCCGGTCTTACTCTTCCGTAATGAGTGGAACGTGCAGCAACTTATCACCGATTGCCCTGACTTAGAACTCAGTCGAATTGCACCTGTGGTCTCGGGGACACAACCGACAGAACGATCTTAAAAAACCTACGCAAAACTAAACAGACCCATTAGAATAAGGCTAATGAGTATTTATGCGGAATCATCGAGTATGTCTGACAGTGCACCTCAAGATAATCAAACGCTTTCTGAGCGAGAGCTACAGGTGCTTGAGCTAGTGGCGGCTGGTCTGACAAATCAAGAGATTTCTGAGAAGCTTGATATTAGCAAACGGACGGTTGATAATCACATCAGCAATATTTTAAGTAAAACAGCTACAGATAATCGCGTTGCATTAGTGCGCTGGGCGCTACAGTGGGGCAAGGTTTGTTTAGATGATGTCAACTGTTGCACATTACCCCCAACAATTCTCGTGAATGACGCGAGATATCATCGTGTCCTTGACCGAGAAAGCCTCCATCCTTGAGGTGTTTCTTAGAAGACACGAAAAGTAAGGCAACTTGGACTGAAAATGTTGTACTGACAGTACCGAGATTTTGGGTGATTTGATGAAGGGCGATAGCTCCGCACCAAGAGTCCGCCCCACCACTACCTCAACCACAAAAAACCTTAACCGCAGCCTAAAAACTCTAAAATAGCTTCTACAAGACGATGCTGGATTCTGTCTTCATCGGTCTTTTGAACATAGGAAACCGCTTACGCCTTGCCAAACAGCATGATAAGCTTGAGCAGCTCGGAATATTTAAAACCTCACAGGTTTAGTCAAAATCTAAAGTAACGCTGCTTTTAAAGTATGTTCTCTTCGATCGCCAATATTTTCAATAGATTAGTTCGTAAATCCACTCAAATCCATCACGAGCCGATCAATAAAGTCAGTATTATTATACTTATCTTAATAGATGTTTTTGTTTTAATTAATGTTTTTAGTGGTTTGGGGAGTATTGCTGAGTGGCCCCTAAATCCGTCAGAAGAGTTTCCTTGCTATGCAACCCATGAAAAATACCAGACAGACAAGAGAAAAGGGACTTTTGATTTTAACGCTTCTACCATTGAAAGTATAATTAATGAGAGAAATCTGTATCTTAATACTAGTATTATCTCTCCAAAAGACTAGGTAGTTCTTCCAGCTTATGTACAGAATCTATACGACTAGAAAAAGAGATTTCTTCGTCTGGGAACATTAAATTAAAGCAAGGGATCGATCGAGATAGAAATAAAATTTCAAGTTTAGTCCAAGAAAATCGGACTCTTCAAAGTCAATACGATTCTTCATTGCTTGAAAAGATTGCGGGTCAGTCCCGTCAAAAATCTATCAACATTACCAGCTCAGATCGAATAAAAGAGAAAATAGATACCAATAATGAGAAAATCAAAGAAACCAAAGAGAAAGTCAAAGAAAAACAAAACGAATTTACTAAAAATCCAACCGCTGAAGCTTATCTCAAGCTTCTTAATGATGTTTCACAATATTCCAAGATTAAAAGTGCCTATCAGTCAGCCCAATTTTGGCATCCCAATAAAGTATTACTGTTACAAACTCTCTTTCTCCTCCCATTAATCGTTATTGCTTACCTATGGCATACAGTTTCAACCCGAAAAAATAAAGGATTGCAAGCGCTTCTCAGTTGGCATTTGCTCCTGATTTTCTGTATACCTTTATTAATTAAGTTTTTTGAGTTCCTTCAGTTTGGAAATATCGTCCGTGTCGTCCTTGAGTCAATTACAGCACTTTTGGGTGGCTTACTCTTTATTGCCAGCTATGGATTGATTTTAATCATTCCATTATTTGGATTTGGACTCATTAAGTTTTTGCAAGTCTTTATTTTTAATCCACGGGTTCAAGCCAAAAATAGAATTCAGAAGGTTCACTGCCTTCGTTGTAATTCAAAGCT
>JAAURS010000103.1 GCA_012032135.1 Acaryochloridaceae cyanobacterium RU_4_10
CAGCTAAAACCCTTTATCCAAGAAATCCGTCAACTGGTTAAAAGTTACCAATTAACAAAAATTCGAGGTTTCATAGAACCCTATTTGGATCGGGTTGAGCCTACTTCCGACGAACATGCTATCTCTCTTGAACCATCTCTTGTAACAAGGTAACTCTCAATGACTGAAAATTCACAACTTCAAACAATCTTAATTGTGGACGATAATCCCACAAATTTAGAGGTACTTTCAGAAACGTTAACCCGATCGGGTTATCAAGTTTCAGTTGCGATCGATGGAGAAGGTGCGATCGAGCAAGTAAAGTATCATTTACCCGCCCTCATATTGTTAGACATTATGATGCCAGGAATTGACGGCTTTGAAACCTGTAGACGTCTGAAACAAAATCCCGAGACCCGCGATATCCCTGTCATTTTCATGACAGCGCTTACAGATACTGAGCATAAGGTTAAAGGATTTTCATTGGGCGCAGTTGACTATGTTACCAAACCTTTCCAACGAGAAGAAGTTCTAGCGAGAGTTGAAGTTCAAATCAAGCTACAATGCCTTTCTAAAATTCATGAATATCAAAACAACTTACTTAAACGCGAAATAAAACGGCGTGAAGAGACAGAAATTCTACTCCGAAGTTCTAAAGAGGAAGCAGAAAAAGCCAATCAAGCTAAAAGTGAATTTCTTGCCAATATGAGCCATGAAGTACGTACCCCACTGAATGGCATTCTGGGATATGCACAAATCTTACAAACATCTAAAAATTTAACAGAAAAAGAACGTAAAGGTCTCAACATTATTCATCAGTGTGGCACTCATTTACTTACCTTAATTAATGATGTATTAGATCTTTCAAAAATTGAGGCTCAAAAGATGGAACTTTATGCCACAAGCTTCCATTTTTCGTCCTTTCTTCACGGAGTAGCTGAAATTTTTAGCATTCGTGCAGAGCAAAAGAAAATTTCATTTATTGTCAATTTGATTCCGACTTACCCACAGGAGTTTATGTGGATGAGAAACGTCTTAGGCAGGTACTGATTAATCTACTGGGGAATGCAGTTAAATTTACAGACCATGGGGCTGTGACTTTTAAGGTTAAATTCTGCGGACATCGTATAGGAGATAATTCTGAGCGTATTACGAAGATCCGCTTTCAGGTTGAAGATACGGGTGTAGGAATCAGTTCTGACTATTTAGAAACGATTTTCATGCCCTTTGAGCAAGTAGGAGATCTCAACA
The DNA here is from genome assembly GCA_012032135.1 of Acaryochloridaceae cyanobacterium RU_4_10. Classification (GTDB taxonomy): domain Bacteria; phylum Cyanobacteriota; class Cyanobacteriia; order Thermosynechococcales; family Thermosynechococcaceae; genus JAAURS01. The sequence goes on from JAAURS010000103.1 coordinate 1,231, forward strand.
ATCAAGCCCAAGGCACTGGACTCGGTCTTGCGATTAGCCAAAAAATTCTGGCGTTAATGGACAGTCACATTCAGGTCAATAGCCGCAGTGGGGAAGGGAGTATTTTTTGGTTTGATGTAGAAATGGCGGAAGTTGCTGAGTGGTCTCAAATCGCACGAATCTCCCAGAAGGGGACAATGATGGGCTTCAGTGGCGAACCACGAAAAATCTTAGTCGTTGACGATCGCTGGGAAAATCGTTCCGTTGCGGTCAATTTGCTCCAACCCCTTGGGTTTGAAGTTACAGAAGCCATAAATGGAAAAGAAGGTTTGGAAAAAGCAGCAGAGGACAAACCCGACTTAATCATTGCAGATTTAGTCATGCCCGTGATGGATGGGTTTGAGTTAATTCGCAAAATCCGAAATGACGCCATGCTCAAAGATATTTGTATTATCGCTTCTTCTGCCAGCGTGTTTGAAGCGGAGCAATGTGCCAGCATTGCGGCTGGAGCTGACGAATTCTTACCCAAACCTATCTCCGCTGATAGTTTGTTGGATATGATTCGTTCGCGTCTTGGACTGGACTGGCTTTATGAAACGGAGGATACAAGTGAAGTTCTTACTACTGAGCAGGCGTCCTCAGAGATTGATGGGATTCAGGAGTCTCAAACTCTGACGTTGCCTCCCGCCTATACTCTTGAACGGATTTACTATCATGCCAGAAAAGGAGATTTAGACAGCATTCTGGAAGAAGCAAATCAACTTAAAGCTTTAGATGTGAAGTTTAATCCGTTTGCTCAAGAATTATGTCGTTTAGCTGAAAGCTTTCAAGTAAAGCAATTACAGCAATTTATCCAGCAATATGTTGGAACTGAAGTTTAGGTAGACTCTGCAATTAAAAAATTGAGAAATGATTGACTATGAACACGCTCGTCCAAAAACAAACTCAGGAAAATATTATAGTCAATACTGACTGCTCCTTTGATGGGGTTATTTTGATTGTTGACGACAATCCAACCAATCTGTCTGTTTTGTCTATTGCACTTAAAGGCGCTGGATATAAGACACGGGTTGCGATGGATGGTGTAAGTGCCATTGAACAGGTGCAAGAAGATCCCCCAGCCTTAATTTTGTTGGATGTGCAAATGCCTGGGATAAATGGATTTGAGACTTGTATGAAACTCAAAGCCAATCCAGTAACTCAGGATATTCCTGTTATTTTTATTACTGCTTCTGTTGATTTAGACCAGAAAGTTAAAGGTCTATCGGTTGGTGCGGTTGATTACATCACAAAGCCTTTTCAACAAGAAGAAGTTTTAGCTCGGGTCAAAGTTCATTTAGAACTTCGTTTTTTGACAAAAAAAGTTCAGGAACAAGCGATCGCCCTCCGAGAAGCGAATCAAGAACTGCATCGGCTAGCTAACCTTGATGGTCTAACTGCAGTTGCAAATCGCCGTCGTTTCGATGAATATCTCGATCAAGAATGGCGGCGATCTCAACGAGAACAAAACTCTTTGGCTCTTATCCTTTGCGACATTGACTACTTTAAAAACTACAACGACTATTATGGCCACCAAGCAGGAGATGTTTGCCTCAAAAGAGTTGCTCAAGCCATTGACGATTGCTTGAAACGCCCTGCAGATTTAGTCACTCGGTATGGAGGTGAAGAATTTGCCATTATTCTGCCCAATACTTCAAGTGAAGGCGCAGTTCACGTCGCTCAATTAATTCAGACGACGATTCGGCAACTTTCAATTCCTCACCACCACTCATTAGTAAGTTCCTTTGTTACCTTAAGTTTAGGGGTGAGCAGTCAAGTGCCAAATGCTGAATTAGATGCACATGCTTTGGTTGCCACAACTGACAAAGCACTCTACATTTCCAAAGCCGAAGGGCGCAATACATACCATCTGGAATGCTAATTCTTTAAAAGCACATACATTTTGAATATATTTTAATCTCTATTAAAATAATCCAAAAAATATCAACTAATAGAGTTAATATTTTCAAACTGCAAATTTTTATAGTAATAATCATAAAATACATCATTTCATTCATTCACCTTAGACTTTGGAGCTGCCAATGCTTTCGAGCAAACATCAAAATCATAATGAATCTCCAGTCGAGGCTTGGAACAACAAGTTTTCAAAGGTCTGTTCTTATAATGAATACGGATTGCATGAAGAACTGATTCAAGCAGCGCTACAACTAACCACTGATGCTGTTATCATAATAGACTCATCAAGCTCTGTTGTGCTGTTGAATTCAATGGCTGAAAAGATAACGGGATGGAAATCTTGTGATGCAAAATTTTTGCCAATCTCAAAAATTTTCCCATTAAATGACACAAATAACGATCGAAATATAGATGAAATACTAAAGAATTTATTGACTGAAAATTGTCAGGTATCAAAAATAAAAAATTCGCCTTTAAATATTGCAAATATTTATTCTTCATCAATTGAATATTCTATATCTCCTATTTATCAGAATGACAAAGAATATATAATTGGTGCGGCTTTAATATTTCGTGATATTGGCACATCTTGTCAGCTAGCCAATCAACTATCCTGGCAGTTGAACCATGATTTTCTGACTGGATTGATGAATCGTCGATCCTTCGAACAGTCGATGGAGATAGCGGTTTCTACTTCAAGAAACTCAAGTATTACACATGCACTTTGTTATATAGATTTCGATCACTTCAAAATTATTAACGAAACCTTCGATCATGTTGCTGGCGATGAGTTTTTACGGCAAGCCAGCATACTGATTCAAAAGCGGATTCGTAAAACAGATGCATTGGCCCGCCTAGGTGGAGATGAATTTGGTATAATTCTGTATCAATGTACCTTGGAACAAGCTTTAAATGTGCTCAATCTTCTTCGAGAAGATATTAGAAACTTTAAATTTATTTGGGAAGGTAAAACTTTCAGCTTCAATATTAGCGCTGGTCTTGTGATGCTCGATTCTGAGAGCAAGAGTTCATCAAGGATGATCATTGCTGCCGATTCAGCTTGTAATATAGCGAAAAGCAAAGGCCGAAACCGAGTTCATATTTGTCAGACAAGGGATAGGGAGATATTTGCCCATCATAGTGAGACTCAGTGGGTACCTCGCTTGCTTAGAGCGCTTGAAGACAATCAATTTTGCCTGTATTCTCAACCCATTGTTCAGGTCTCCCAAGGTTTAGATGAGAATACAAAAAAATCCATGAAATATTAATACGATTTAAAGACGAAACAGGTCAAATTATTTTGCCTTTGAATTTTATCCCGATCGCAGAAAGATATGGATTAATGCATTTGATCGATCGATGGGTAATTCAAAATTTATTCGACTTTATCAATCAATCTAGACGTCAAAAGACCAATCGGGAGCTTGATAATGATTTTTATATGATAAATTTGTCGGGTGCAAGTTTGAATGACGACCAATTTTTAGATTTTGTCAAAGAACAGCTTGATTTATATTCAATCAAACCTGAAACCATTTGCTTTGAAATCACTGAGACAATGGCAATTGAAAATGTTAATAAAACAGCTTCTTTAATTCAGCAACTACGAACCCTAGGATGTTCTTTTGCTTTGGATGATTTTGGTAGTGGAATGTCTTCCTTTGGGTATCTTAAAAATCTACCAGTAGATTATCTAAAAATTGATGGAATTTTTATTAAAGATATCGTTCAAAATCGAGTAGATGGTGAAATTGTAGAAGCTATTAATCGTGTGGCACATGTGATGGGAATTCAAACTGTGGCTGAGTACGTTGAAAACAATGATATTCTGATAGAATTAAAAAGTATAGGAATAGATTATGCCCAAGGCTATGGGATTGCTAAACCCGCTCCATTGCAATGACTTTATGCGATTCTAAGCCTTTGTCTGTTCTGCTACTTTTTCGGTTTCTATTATTCCGCTTCAGAATACAGTGACAAATACAGCAACTAGATCTGCGAGATCGGTTTTGAATGCGTCGTGTTCGGTCGTTCTTTGTATCAGTCCCAAGACCCGATCGTGTTAAAATAGTGAGTGGTACTTGTAAAGAATGAGCGATCGTCAACCTAAACGTTGCCATGCTTCTCTATTGGCCTTTTTGGTTGATAATACTGTATTTTTGGAGTTTTTTAATTTATGACATCTTCCCAGGATCGGATTATCCTTACGGATCTGCGAGACGAAATGTCCCGGTCCTACCTGGAATATGCCATGAGCGTCATTGTAGGAAGAGCGCTTCCCGATGCACGCGATGGTCTCAAGCCCGTGCACCGTCGGATTCTCTACGCCATGCACGAATTGGGCTTGTCTCCCGATCGTCCTTTCCGTAAATGTGCCCGTGTGGTAGGGGATGTGATTGGTAAATACCACCCCCACGGTGACACGGCGGTTTATGACGCTTTAGTGCGCATGGCCCAGGATTTTTCCATGCGGATGCCCTTGGTCAACGGTCACGGGAACTTTGGTTCTGTCGATAACGATCCTCCTGCGGCTATGCGGTATACCGAATGTCGGCTCCAAGCGCTGACTGCGGATTCGCTGCTGCAAGACATCGAACAAGATACGGTCGATTTTGCGGATAACTACGATGGGTCTCAGCAAGAGCCCGTGGTGATGCCTTCGCGGTTGCCGCAGCTTTTGTTAAACGGGTCTTCAGGGATTGCCGTGGGAATGGCCACCAATATTCCCCCCCATAACTTAGGGGAAATTGTGGATGGACTGGTGGCCTTAATCCATAACCCAGACATTACCGATACGGAGTTGATGCGCTACGTGCCGGGACCCGATTTTCCCACAGGGGGCAAAATTCTAGGCACCAGTGGGATCCGCGAAGCTTTCACGACGGGGCGGGGCTCAATCACAATGCGTGGCGTTGCCTCCATTGAGACTTTGGAGCAACGAGGGCGGCAAGACCGCGAAGCAATTATTGTCACGGAATTGCCGTATCAGACCAACAAAGCTTCGCTGATTGAAAAAATTGCGGAGATGGTGAACGAGCATCGGCTTGAAGGCATTTCTGATATCCGCGATGAAAGCGATCGCGATGGGATGCGGATTGTCATCGAGCTGCGGCGCGATGCTTACCCGCAGGTTGTTCTGAATAACTTGTACAAGCAAACCCCCCTTCAAAGTAACTTTGGGGCTAACATGCTGGCACTGGTCCGCAGCGAACCTCAGTTGCTGAGTCTCAAGGGCTTTTTAAGCGTTTTCTTAGAGTTTCGCGAAGAATGTATTGTTCGGCGAACCCAGTTTCAGCTTCGTAAAGCCCAAGAGCGGGACCATTTGTTACAGGGTTTACTCATTGCTCTAGAAAATCTAGATGCAGTCATTCGTCTGATACGCGGTGCCGCAGACTCCAGCACGGCAAAACAGGAATTGATTGAAGGATATGGGTTGTCTGAAGCCCAAGCCGATGCGATCCTGCAAATGCAATTGCGTCGATTAACGGCCTTAGAAGCCGAAAAAATTGAGCGGGAACATGAAGATCTCCAGCTTCAAATTACAGATCTGCTAGATATCTTGGCTCGGCGCGAACGCATCTTAGAAATCATTGAAAATGAAGTGCTTCAACTCAAGGCAAAATTTGCCTCTCCTCGGCGCACCATTATTGAAGCGGCAGAGGGTGAAATTGGCGACATTGACTTAATTGCCAACGAGCAGTCTGTCATTTTGGTGACGGAACAAGGCTACATCAAACGGATGCCTGTCAGCACCTTTGAGGCTCAAAGCCGTGCCACCCGTGGCCGCGCCGGAGCCCGAATCAAAGAAGACGATGCCGTCGAGCATTTCTTTGCCTGCAACGATCACGATAGTATTTTGTTCTTCAGCGATCGCGGGGTAGTCTTTTGCATGAAGGCGTTCCAAATTCCCGTGGGGTCTCGTACCTCCCGTGGCATTCCGGTCGTCCAGCTATTGCCCATTTCTCGGGAAGAAAAGGTTACGTCCGTCATGCCCGTCAGCGAATTTAGTGAAGACGAGTATTTGGTCATGATGACCGCCCTCGGGTTCATTAAAAAAACATCCTTGGCCGCATTCAGTCATATTCGATCCAATGGGTTAATTGCTATTTCCCTAGAGGAAGGCGACCAATTGCGCTGGGTGCGTCGCGCGCGTGTGGACGATAGCATCATCATTGGTTCCCGTAAAGGTATGGCGATTCACTTCCGTGCGGACCACAGCCAGCTTCGTCCCCTGGGTCGTGCGACCCGTGGCGTTAGGGCTATGCGCTTGCGAGAGGGCGATGAATTGATTGGGATGGATATTTTGCCCGGTCAAATTACGGCCAGCTTAGCGGTGGAAGGTGACGATGAAGTTGATTTGGATCTAGATGCCACAGCGGTTGAAGACATCATTGAGGAGCCTACCTTTAACGGCCCTTGGGTGTTGGTGATTACCAACCACGGGTTTGGCAAACGGGTGCCTGTGTCGCAGTTCCGTTTGCAAAATCGGGCTGGAAAGGGGATTACCTCTACCAAGTTCAAATCCGTTCAACCACCCGATCGGTGGCAGCCCTGCGAATTGTGACAGGCGACGACGAGCTGATGCTGGTAACGGTGCGCGGAATTGTGATCCGTCAGGCCATGAAGGCCATTTCGTCCCAATCCCGCGCCGCGACAGGTGTTCGGGTTCAGCGATTGGATGAAGATGATGCGATCGCAGCGGTAGCAGTGGTTCCCGCCTCTGAGACTCCAGAGGATGAGGACATTGAAAATGCGGAGAATGCTGAAATCATTGAAGTTTCTGAGAATGCAGTGGATGACAATGCTGAAGTTGGGGATGAACTGGCTTAACTGAAAAGATCTATGGTTGCGATGAATTCGGTTCTGTGTTGTCTTCTTTCAACAGGGCGATCGCCTCATCGCACCATCCCACCCAGTTTAGTTCGTGGCTGATACCCTGGCGCAGCGTCAAATACTGACACTGCGCGGCATAGGGTAAAGTTTTTGGCATTGGAAAATACTCCCGTTCGATCTCTTGATACGTTTGCAATTGCTGCCGATGAACCTGTCGCAGTCGCTCGAGTTCGGAAATTAAAACTTTTGGGGAAACAAGGTTTCCAGCAAACAACTTCACCAAAACTTCTTCTTTATGTTTGCTGAGCTTGCTGGGCTGAGCGATCCACTCTGCCATTTGCGCTTGCCCTAAGGTTGTCAATGCAAAAAGTTTTTTATTGGGTCGGTCTTCTTGTGCAATGGTTTCACCCTTAACCCATCCTTTCTCTTCCAGCAGGGCCAACTCTCGATAAATTTGCTGATGCGTGGCCGACCAAAAATATCCAATGGATTCCTCAAAATACTTTGCCAAGTCATAGCCGCTGCATTCTCGATCGTTCAGTGCTGCCAAAATGGCATAGGCCAAACTCATGCGTCACTCTCCTATCGCTCAAGACCATTCAAAAAAAACTTGAATATTCAATACTTGACATATACAACTTTTGCATATACTAACAATATGCAACTTAATGCATATTCAATTTTTTGAATTGAGAGGATAACCCCCTATGCTAACCACCCAGCAATCTCAACAAGTCCCTACTCAATCTCATTGGGGAAAAGCTTTTGCTCAAAGAATTCAAGAATTTCCCGCTACACCATTGACCGTTCTCTCAGGATCGTTGCCAACCGATTTGCACGGGAGTTTGTACCGGAATGGACCCGCTTTATTTGAGCGCAGGGGCGATCGCATTGCCCATTGGTTTGATGGCGATGGTGCCATTCTAGGGGTGCATTTTGATGGACCCCAGGCAACAGGTGTTTATCGCATGGTTCAAACAAGCGGCTATCGGGCAGAAGAAGCCTCTGGACGCTTTCAGTTTGGGGGTTACGGGCGTCGTGCCTCTGGTCCACTCTGGAGTGCATCTGTCAATAAACCTAAAAATGCTGCCAATACTTCGGTTTTGGCCGTGAGCGATCGCCTTCTTGCACTCTGGGAGGGCGGACAGCCCCATGCCTTAGACTTAAATACCCTTGAGACTCGCGGACTGGATGTGCTTCAGGGACTGGAAGCCGGACAGACGTTCTCGGCCCATCCCAAAGTAGATTCGCAGACAGGTGAAATCCATAACTTTGGGGTTACTTTTGGGCGCAAGACGCAACTTCATCTGTATCGATGCGATCGCGCTGGGCATCTTCAGCAGCACGGGGTAGTTGCCTTGGCCCATATCCCGATGATTCACGATTTTGTTTTGGCAGGCCCTTACCTAATCTTTTTCATCTCTCCCGTTCACCTCAATCCACTTCCAGTATTGCTGCACCAAAAGTCCTATAGCGATTCGCTGCGCTGGCATCCAGAGCGCGGCACCCAAATTTTGGTTGTCGATCGCGAAACGCTTGCGCCCGTTCGGCGAGGCGAGACAGATCCCTGGTTTCAATGGCATTTTGGCAATGGGTTTTTAGATCGCGACGGTCAGGTCATTGTGGATATGGTGCGCTATGCCGATTTTCAAACCAACCAGTTTTTGAAAGAAGTCCCCTCTGGCAAGCCAAAGACGGAGGCGTTTGGGACGCTCTGGCGGCTGCGACTCAACCCAAAAACTGCAACAGTCACTGAGGCAATCCCTTTAAGCGATCGCACTTGCGAATTTCCCACGGTAAGCCCAAACAAAGTGGGGCAACCTTCGCGCTACACGTACGTGGCCGCAAGATCCGATCGGGCTCAGATGACAGATGTGTTTGATGCGATCGCTTACTATGACCATGAGCTGGGAGACATGACATTAGCGGATCTGGGGGGACAGCGATATCCCAGCGAACCCATTTTTGCACCCAATTCCCAACAACCCGATCGGGGGTGGATTTTGAGTGTGGTGTACGATGCCCAAAGCCACACCAGCGAGGTTTGGATCTTTGAGAGTCAGGGTTTGGAGAATGGACCTATTTGTCGTTTAGCCTTACCCCAAGTCATTGCCTTAGGGTTTCACGGGACTTGGAAGGCAGCAAAGCGATCCTGACCGGACAAAATTGACCAGTTCCCTTCTATTCGGCGTATGCTGAGAGAATGTCAATTAAAACAAAAATGGCCCTGTCTATTGGGGCAAGATATGCTCGGTCTCCAATACTCCATCCATCGACCCAGCTCCTTCATCAACTGCCATCGGACCGACCTGCTCCCCGACTGGCAGTTTCCCGTGTCGTCGTTGATGCTAGTTCTTCAGCCTTCCACTGTAGCCCTCAATAAACTCACACCGGATACGGAACAGCAAAAACAGCTTTTGCGCCGTCGGTTTCTCCACTTATCAAAACGGTTAATCGTCCACCTCAAGAATGAGGGCTACGCAGCAGAACGCTTCGATCCCAAAACGGGTCAACCCTATTATTCCCGCGCGGGTTCTTTGAGGTTGGATGATGTCGCTGTAGTGCATTCAATGTTGGGATATCGATTGATTCCTTGCGGAGACTGTCGTTTGATCGAACATCCGGTTTGGGGATGTGGGGTATTTCCAGCAGTGGTGGTCTCAACTGCACCCCCTGGAGCTTTGGCTGCGATCGCAGACCGAGTATGGCACGGTTACAAAACGACCGCAAGCTGAGTTTATCTGTTCGAGAATTGGAAGTTACCGATGGATTCGGCACTGGAAGTTTTTGAATCTGCACGACGATCGCAACTTCTAGGATCGAAGCACTGTCATTGGGTAGAACGGACTCAGTATTACTGCGATCTTCTCGCTCCACTCGCCCACCCCACTCGCATTATCTTGTCCCACAGCGATCCAGTTGAATTTTTGGCAGGCTTTATGGCAGCTTGCATTCACGAATGTCCTGTCTTTCTGTGCAATCCAATTTGGAGTATCCAAGAATGGCAGCAGGTAATGAATTTGGTCCAACCCCATTTCGTTTGGGGGGCAGTTCCAGTGCCAGTTCGGGATAGTACGCCTGCAACTTCCAATCCCCCAGAAAAAGGGTGGATTATGATTCCGACAGGAGGATCTTCAGGGCGCATTAAATTTGCAATTCATACTTGGGCAACGCTAACTGCATCTGTCAGAGGGTTTCAGGATTTCTTTAAGGTTGTGTCTATTAACTCGTGTTGTGTGTTGCCGCTGTATCACGTGAGTGGACTCATGCAATTTCTGCGATCGCTGCTGACTGACGGTCAGTTTCTCGTCATGCCCTTTACGGATCTTTTGAGCGGTCAGTCTACCCAAGAGGAATGGGATGTTTTTTTAGAAAATGATAGTATCGGCCCACAGAACTTTTTCTTATCGTTAGTGCCCACCCAACTGCAAAGACTCTTGCAGCAACCCACGCGAACCTCTTGGCTGCGGCATTTTTTAACTATTTTGCTAGGGGGTGCTCCAGCATGGCCAGCTTTGCTAGAACAAGCCAGACAGAATCAGCTCAATCTTGCCCCAACCTACGGCATGACAGAAACCGCTGCTCAGGTTGCAACCCTTAGACCCCATGAATTTTTGCAGGGAGAGACCAGCACAGGATGCTTGTTGCCGCACGTCAAAATCCGAATTGTCGATTTAGCGGGAAAGGACTTAGAAGCCAATCAAGCGGGACAAGTTATGCTTCAAGCAACCTCTCTATTTCAGGGCTACTATCCCGATCGCTCTCAATCTTCCGCATACATGACGGATGATTTGGGCTACCTAGATACTCGGGGTTATCTCTATGTCGTTGGGCGCAGCAGTCGCAAAATTATCTCCGGCGGCGAAAATATCTTCCCTGAAGAAGTGGAAGCTGCGCTGTATGCCACGGGTTTGGTCCAAGAAGTATATGTAATGGGGCTCAAAGACGATCGATGGGGCGAAGTCGTTGCAGCTTACTATATCCCAATCCACTCAAGGGTTACACCGCTCGACCTGAAGGAGAGTTTGGACTCCCGCTTAAGTCGCTTTAAACATCCAAAGCGCTGGGTTGCAGTGAGAGAGTTACCTCGCAATGCTCAAGGGAAATTAGATTGGGTGCGGCTAATAGAGAAGGGATAGATGGGCGATCGTACTGGACCCACTCAGGGCATCAATCCTGTCCTTAATGATGCCTCGCAGGATGAGAGCCCATACTGCACTGGCTGAAGAAAAGTATAGTCTGCCTGTTTATCCCGTTCTCATCAACATTCTTCCGCCATCTTCGACCGTGACTGTGAGCGATCGCTTTGAGACAAGTTTTCTTGGTCTTCGGTCGCGACAAGATTATCGCGTCATCAACCTTTGGCAAGTCGATGCGTCTATTGTCTTCGAGCAGTCCATTTCGACGCTGTTACCGTTTGTGCCTTGCACAGGGTGGCGGGGAGCCTGAGGTGGTGCGAGGAGCCGTGCAACTGCTAAGAATGGATGAATCTTTGAGTGAATTGGAACTGTTGCTCGGTTTTTTGCTAGCTTTGTTTTAGATACAGAATTAATCGGTCAAATTCTACGGTGGGATATGGCAGTATTGCGTGAGTCGCCTGGGTATTAAGAAATTAGGCAAGAGGGCGAACTGAAGGGTCGTCAAGAGGGGGAACAGGCGGGACAAGCAAGGTTAGTCCTTCGCCTGCTGACCCGCCGCATCGGCGACGTATCCCTAGACCTAAAATCGCAGATCCAATCTCTCTCCCTCCCCCAACTGGAGTCTCTGGGTGAGGCACTGCTGGATTTCTCGAAGCCTGACGATCTGATGGAGTGGCTACGATCGCACGTCTAAAAAAACGATCGCAATCCTAAACCTACCGACAGAATTCCGGTGCTTGAGGATATGCAGATGTGTTAGTGGGGATCGCTTCTTCGAGATATTGCTCTCGGTTATAAACGGTCATGATCGGGGACACTTTGGGGCTCATTCGTGGGGGGTGCGATCGCTATTTGAGAGGGCATTTCGAGTCGCTTTAGTCTAGCGCATGGGTTGCGAAAACAAGGGCACAATTTCCATCATCTTGACTGATAAGGCGATCGCAGCCTAAAAAAGCGCAATCGACTCTTTTAACAAAGCTACCATCCGGTAGAATAGCTGAGGCTATGGCAAAATGTCATCATTGAAGGTTGGAGCATTGGTTAAAGTAGCCGATATTGGCGGTAAACGACTCTTGGGGTTATCCCCAGATGCTTGGGCGAAATGGGTCACCCAACAAGACGATGTGACAGTCCTGGAGATCCTCGGTTCTGATTTTCAGTGGGTGAGTCGTGAAAATGATGTCTTGATGAAGGTGCATAGCCCAATTTATGGTGATTTTTTGATTCTAACTGAGTTGCAATTGCGCTATACCACTAAAATGCCGTTGCGGATGAGAGCCTATGCAGCACTGGCTCAGGAAAAATATGGATTACCTGTTTATCCAGTGTTGGTCAATATTTTGCCCCCCTCCGACCCAACGGTTGTTTGCGATCGCTTTGAGTCGGATTTCTTGGGGCTTCAGGCTCGTCAAGATTTCCATGTCATAAATCTCTGGGAAGTCGATGCTGAAATGGTTTTCGAGCAGTCGCTGGATACGCTGTTGCCGTTTGTTCCGGTACTTAAGGATGGCGGCAATGAGCAGACGGTCAGAAGGGCTTTGGTGCAGCTACAACAAAATGAGCAGTTGGTTGAGTTAGAATCGTTGCTAGGGTTCTTTGCTAGTTTTGTACTGGAAACAGAACTGGTACAGCAGATTATGAGGTGGGATGTGACAGTACTACGTGAATCGCCTTGGTATTTAGAAATTCAGCAAGAAGGTGAGCAGCGCGGCAGAACCGAGGGTAGAACTGAAGAAGCCCGATCGCTAATCCTTCGCCAGCTCTCCCGCCGAATCGGAGGACTGCCACAAAACTTACGATCGCAGATCCAATCCCTCTCCCTAGAACAACTGGAGTCTCTAGGTGAGGCGTTACTCGGATTTCTCTAGCGCGGCTGATCTAGATGGGTGGCTACGATCGCACTCCTAAACCCCAACTCGGACAAACGAGTCGCTCAT
>JAAURS010000104.1 GCA_012032135.1 Acaryochloridaceae cyanobacterium RU_4_10
ATTTAATATAGTGGACCAATTACTTGTAAAATGCCAAGTAAACCCTAAAAATCTTATTTGGCCAATGACCCAATCTCACCGTTCACCCTGTCCCATTGCTTGTTCGCTAGATCTGATTGGCGATCGCTGGACGCTTCTGGTTGTTCGGGACATGATGTTTTTTGGGAAACAACGTTTTGAGGAGTTTTTAGAATCTCCTGAAGGTATTTCAACCAATATTCTGGCAAGCCGCCTTAAGTCTCTTGAAGAAATGGGTTTGGTGGAAAAACAACCCTACAGCAACCATCCGCGTCGCATGAACTATCAGTTAACGGAACGAGGCAAAAGTCTCCGCCCCGTATTAAGATCGATCGTTGTTTGGGGATTGAAACACATTCCTGATACAAAAACACCTGAAACCCCGTGAATTTGTTAAGGTCTTGTACTTTACCTTGGCGATCGCAAGCTAGCTTTTCAATCCCAACCGTTGCCGCTCGTAGTTCTGCGAAGTCACCTCCTGACACCAATCGGAACGATCGAGGTACCACTGCACCGTCTTCCGCAACCCCGACTCAATATCCTCCAACGGCGACCATCCCAACTCCCGCTCCAACTTACTAAAATCGATCGCATACCGCCGATCGTGACCCGGACGGTCCGTGACATAGCTGATCAGTTGATGGTGGGGCACCTGGGCAGAATCAGGCCGCAGCTCATCCAGAATGGCGCAAAGCTGCTGCACCAACCAAAGGTTCGTCCGTTCCGCGCCGCCGCCCACATTGTAGGTTTCGCCTGGAATGCCTTGGCTCAGCACTAATGCGATCGCCCGACAGTGATCCTCTACAAACAACCAATCGCGAATATTTTGACCGTCCCCGTAAATGGGGAGCGGCTTCCCTTCGATCGCATTCAAAATCATCAGCGGAATCAGTTTTTCTGGAAACTGATAGGGGCCGTAATTATTAGAGCAATTCGTAATCAGCGTGGGTAACCCGTAGGTATGGAAATAAGCCCTGACCAAATGGTCAGAGCTTGCCTTTGAAGCAGAGTAAGGGCTATTGGGCGTGTAGGGCGTTGTCTCAGAAAATGCGGGGTCGTTTGGCCCGAGAGATCCAAACACCTCATCCGTCGAAACATGCAAAAACCGAAAGGATGCTTTGGCGTCTTCTGCGAGTTTCCGCCAATACTCGCGGGTTTCCTCTAGTAAATGAAACGTCCCTACCACATTCGTTTGAATAAAGGCATCCGGCCCATCAATGGAGCGATCGACGTGGGTTTCTGCCGCAAAATTGAGGATTGCATTAGGCCGATAGCGGACGAACAAATCTTGAATGAGGGCGCGATCGCCAATATCGCCCCGGACAAAAACATGGAGTGGGTCTGACTCCAAAGACTTCAGCGTGACTAAATTACCCGCATAGGTGAGCTTATCAAGATTAATGATGCGGATATCGGATACTTGTCGTTGCTGGAGAACAAAATTGGCACCAATAAATCCCGCGCCCCCAGTGACCAAGATTGTTTTCATAATTGTGTTAATACATCATATTGCTTATGCATTAGTGTGATTATTACCCATGGTTTTGTCAATATTTTTGAATCTTTATGTCACGATCGCACCGATTAGCCACCCTTGATGATTTACCTAAAATCGTTGCGATTTACAATGCTACGATTCCTTCTCATCAAGTGACCGCAGATTTAGAGCCAGTTTCTGTAGAAAGCCGAGTGTCGTGGTTTCAAGACCATCAACCTCAGACTAGGCCGCTGTGGGTCTTAGAAGTCGATCGGCAGGTTGTAGCTTGGTTAAGTTTCTCAAGTTTTTATGGGCGACCTGCTTACGATCGAACCGCAGAGGTTAGTCTATATGTCGATGAATCTGTTCGCCGCGCGGGGGTGGGGACTTATTTACTGCAAGAGGCGATCGCCTTTGCACCCCAACTCAACCTAGACCGTTTGCTGGCATTCATTTTTGGCCATAACGAACCAAGTTTGGCCTTATTTGAGAAATTTGGGTTTGAACGGTGGGGGACATTACCAGGTGTGGCAAAACTCGGTAGTATTGAACGAGATCTATGTATTTTGGGTCTTAGCCTCCAATCCCGATGAAACTCTAGATTGGCTAGACTAGTCCTATATTCTACGCTCTAAGCAATATTTTCATCTTCACCATGCTGTCCGATCCCCCTCCCAATCTAGAGCCTGCCAGAATTGAGCCTGGCCATCCTCCTGAAGAGCAGGAAGAGATGGAGGAAATGGATTCCTTTATCGAAGTTTCTTCGGAGCCCATGCCCTCACCTCAGTGGTTATCCGGTGGGCGCGGGCTTTGGCTGGGACTCGTGGCTGGCCTCGCGATCGCGGGAGGCGGAATGGCACTCACGGCCCGTTCTGCAAAACAAGCCATCCTGTCTCCCAAAATAGCTCCAGGCAGCCAGCAGAGCGTGAGCGTCGCAACGGCGCAGTGGATGCCTATTTCGCTGACGTTTCCCGTGCAGGGCAGTGTGGAAGCTCGCAATTGGGTTTCAGTGATGCCTAAGTCTGCTGGGGTACAAATTAAATCTATTTTGGTGCAGGAAGGCATACAGGTTAAAGCAGGGCAAGTGATTGCCGTTTTAGATAACTCCGTTCAGCGCGAACAGCTCAATCAGGCCCAAGCCCAAGCAGCTTCCGTACAAGCGCAAGTGGCCGGAGCCGAGACGCAACTTCTGTCCGCCCAAGCCCAAGTTCAGGCTGCCCAGGCTCAACTGACCTCAGCCCAGACCGTAGTTGCCCAAAAACAAGCGCAATTTAGACAGCAACAAGCCTCTTTCAAAGAAGCGCAGAGCAATCAGCAACGGTATGCCAGTTTGGCGCAGCAAGGGGCAATTAGCGCGCAAGAATTGGAAGCCCGAAGTACGGCTGCGCTAACAGCCCAGTCCTCAGTTCAAGTTGCTAAGGCTGATATTGGCAACGCTCAAGCAGGTGTCACGAATGCGTTAGCTCAGCTCGAACAAGCCAAAGCAACCGTTTATAGCGCGCGCGCGGGTGTGACTCAAGCTCAAGCCAACCGTCGCAGTGCCAGCGCGCGCCAGCAGGAATTGACCGCTCAACTGGAGCAAGCGTCGCTGGTCAAAGCGCCCGCCAATGGTGTGATTGCCAAGAAAAATGCAAATGTGGGGGACCTGACGGGGACAGCGCCTTTATTTTCCATTATTCAAGATTCATCAATTGAGTTACAGGCTAAAGTGCCGGAGCCATTATTGGCAAAAGTCAGGCTGGGTGCCCCAGCTTTTATTACCTCAGACTCAGATCGTCGAGTTCAGGTGGAAGGGACCGTGCGGGACATCAATCCAGTGGTGGATGCTAAAACCCGACAGGCTCTAGTCAAAATTAATTTGCCGAACAGTCCTCTTCTAAAACCGGGAATGTTTCTAAAAGCCGCGATCGCCTTTAATACAGCCCAAGCCATCACGGTTCCCGATGGTGCGGTGGTGGCTCAAACCGACGGTCAGACAGTTGTGTACGTTTTGAATGCCGATAATGTTGCCAAAGCCCAGACCATCCAAATCGGTGATGCTTCTAGGGGACGGGTTGAAGTCAAAACGGGTCTTAAAAGCGGCGATCGCGTGGTGGTGTCTGGGGCGGGGTTTGTTAAGGATGGCGATCGCGTCAATGTGGTTCAGTAAGAGCATTTAGGAGCCAGTTTGGGATGTCCTTCAATATTTCTGCCTGGTCGATTCGCAATCCAATCCCTACGCTGGTTTTAATGTTATCCCTCACTTTAGGTGGATTGGTTTGCTATCCATTTCTGGGCATTGATGAAAACCCTAATATTGACGTCCCAACGGTTTTAGTAACCGTTACCCAGCAAGGGGCAGACCCCGCAGAACTTGAAACCCAAATCACCAAAAAGATTGAAGATTCTGTGGCTGGGTTGGGCAATATCGACCAGATTAATTCCCAGATTAACGATGGGATTTCGGTCACTTCTGTCACGTTCACCTTGGGAACCGATAGCGATCGCGCGACCAATGATGTCCGCAATTCCGTGGCGCAAGTGCGTCAAAACCTCCCTCAAGATGCCAACGACCCCCATCGTGGAGCGCTTGGACTTTTCTGGAGGACCGATCGCAACCTATAGCGTCTCTTCTGACCGGCGATCCGTGGGAGAGCTGAGTAATTTAGTCGATCAGACTATCAGTCGAGCCGTGTTGTCCGCACCGGGGGTTGCCAAGGTCGATCGAATTGGCGGGATCGATCGTGAAATACGGGTCAATCTGAATCCCGAACGCTTACAGTCTTTAGGGCTAACGGCCACCCAGGTTAACGATCAGATCCGAGCTTTTTAATATCAATCTTCCTGGTGGTCGCGGAGAAGTGGGAAACCAGGAGCAAACCATTCGCACCTTGGGCAGCACCCCTGACATCAAAGCGTTGCAGCAATATCAAATCCCCCTACCGGACGGTGGATTTGTCCCCTTATCCAGCCTAGGCACCGTGACCGATGGTGCGGGGGATATCCGCAGTATTGCTCGCATTAATAACAAACCCGCTGTAGTGTTTTCGGTGACGCGCAGTACGGGGGCTGTGGTGGTTGGGGTTGAAGAGGACGTCCGCAAAGCGGTAGCGAATCTTAAAAAGACTCTACCTGCTGATATTAAGGTAGAACTCATTAACAGTGTCCGAGCTGACTACATTCGCGAGTCCTACCTGGCCTCTGTGGAGTCCATTGGCTTGGGGGCACTGCTGGCCATTATTACTATTTGGGTCTTTCTAAG
The DNA here is from genome assembly GCA_012032135.1 of Acaryochloridaceae cyanobacterium RU_4_10. Classification (GTDB taxonomy): domain Bacteria; phylum Cyanobacteriota; class Cyanobacteriia; order Thermosynechococcales; family Thermosynechococcaceae; genus JAAURS01. The sequence goes on from JAAURS010000104.1 coordinate 4,737, forward strand.
GGATTGGCGGGCAACGTTTATTACGTCCGTGGCCTTGCCGCTTTCTATGATTCCTACATTCATTGTGTTTAAGGTTTGCGGCTATACCCTCAACTTCATGACGTTATTGGCCTTGGCCTTGGTGGTGGGGATTCTGGTCGATGATGCGATCGTGGAAATTGAGAACATCGAGCGTCACCAGGCGATGGGTAAAAAGCCCTACCATGCGGCTCTAGATGCATCGGATGAGATTGGGTTGGCAGTGGTTGCAACAACCTTGAGTATTGTGGCGGTGTTTGGCCCAGTTGCTTTGATGACGGGTATTAGCGGACAATTTTTTCGGCCCTTTGGCGTTGCCGTAGCAGCCTCCGTGTTGTTCTCTCTTTTGGTGGCGCGGACAATTACTCCCCTGATGGCGGCCTATCTCCTCAAGGATAAACCTCACGGACAGGAAGCCCTGAAGCAAGATCGCTTAACGTATCAGTACCGACGGTTGTTGACTTGGGCGCTGAAGCATCGGATAGTAGCGCTGATGGGTGCGATCGCTTTCCTGGTCGGCAGTTTCATGCTCGTACAATATATTCCGACGGGGTTGTTCCAGAACGGCGACATCGGGCTTTCCATTATCAAAATGGAGTTACCACCGGGCACGACGATGGAAAGTACAGATCGGACTACCCGACGGTTGACCAGCCTGTTGCTCCAAAATCCCAATGTCGCCACGGTTCAGACCAATGAGGAAGTAGCCAAAGCCACCTTGTATGCAAAATTAAAGCCCAGAGGCGAACGCAAAATTTCGCAGCAGGAATTTGAAAAAGAAATTCGGACCCATTTCCCAGAAATTCCAGGGGCAAGACTCAGCTTTGATACTGGCGGAATGAGTGGTTCTAAGGAATTGTCCATCGTTCTCAAAAGCGAAGATGCTGCGGCTCTGACCAATACCGCCCAAGAACTGGAAAAACAGATGCGTACTATTCCAGGTTTGGTTGAAATTTCATCTACAGCAAGTCTCATCAAACCAGAGATTGTCATCAAACCGGACCCAGCCCGAGCGGCAGATTTGGGGGTTAATGTGGCGGATATTGCCAAAACAGCCAGTTTGGCAACCTTGGGAGACACGGAATCCAGCTTGGCAAAGTTCAACCTGAGCGATCGCCAAATTCCCATCCGCATTCAGCTTGCACCGCAGTATCGCAATAATATTGAGACCATCCGCAATTTACAGGTCAAAAACAGCGACAAGGTACTGATTCCACTCCAAAGCGTGGCAGATATCCAGCTTGCGGGTGGACCTTCCCAAATCGATCGCTATAATCGATCGCGCAAGGTGGCAGTAGAAGCGAATCTTCAAGGTGCTTCCTTAGGGAATTCTCTGACTGCAATTCACAAACTACCCGTATTTCAAAACCTACCGTCCTCCGTCCAGGAAGAGCGCTTTGGCAATGCCAAAATCATGAACGAACTCTTCACGAATGTAGGGCTAGCGCTGGGGGGTGCGGTGTTCTTAATTTATGCGGTGTTGGTGCTGTTATTTGGCGACTTTTTGCATCCCTTAACCATCATGGTGGCCTTACCCTTTTCCTTGGGCGGTGCCTTTATGGGGTTATTAATCGCGCAAAAAGAAATGGGTCTATTTGCCCTAATTGGCATTGTGTTGTTGATGGGGTTGGTGACCAAAAATTCGATTTTACTGGTGGACTATGCCCTCATCAATCAAAAAGAGGGTAAACCTTTGTTCCCAGCTATTCTGGAATCTGGAGTCGCTCGTCTGCGTCCCATTCTGATGACCACGATCGCCATGATTACGGGGATGATGCCGATCGCGTTGGGAATTGGGGCTGGGGCCGAGCAACGCAGTCCGATGCGATCGCGGTGATTGGCGGATTGATGACGTCTACGTTATTGACGTTGATTGTGGTGCCTGTGATTTTTACCTATATTGATTCGTTCCAGCATCTCGTGTTTGGGCGTTTGCTCAAAGGCGCAGCCCGTCGCCGAGTCCAGGATCCGCTGTTGGGCGGGGAAGGCGATTAAACTATCTCCTTATTGCATCCGGTCCAAGGTGCGATATTGAATGGCTTCCGCAACATGGGTGGCTTGTATCTCCTGGGAAAACGCTAAATCTGCGATCGTACGTCCGACCTTCAGAATGCGATCGGTCGCTCTGGCTGATAGCCCCAGTCGTTGAATTGCAGCTTCCAGTAATTGACGCGATGCCTCATCCAACCGACACCATTCCCGCATATGACGGCTCTGCATTTGAGCGTTGCAGTGGAGTTGGGGCTCCTCCTTGAAGCGATCGTGAGAAACAGTCCGTGCGGCCAAAACTCTCTCTCGGATCGGTTGTGAAGGTTCGCCTTCACTCACCTGCGTCAGTTCCGTTGGTTTCAGACGGTTCACACTCACTTGCAGATCGATCCGATCCATCAATGGCCCCGATAACTTGGCCCAATAAGATTCTCGTTGACGGGGAGAACAAGTACAGGCTTGCACCGAATCCCCAAAATACCCGCAGGGGCAAGGATTTGTACTGGCAACTAACGTAAATTGAGCAGGGAATGAAACAGACTGGCGCGTTCTGGAAATATTGACAAAGCCATCTTCCAAAGGTTGCCGCAGAAATTCCAACACATCTCGCTTAAATTCCGTAAGTTCATCCAAAAAAAGTACGCCATGATGCGCCAAGGAAATTTCTCCTGGCCTTGGGAAGCTACCCCCTCCCACCAACGCCGGACCCGATGCTGAATGGTGCGGACTCCGAAAAGGCCGCGATTGAATCAACATACCCCGTTCCTTCAACAATCCAGCGACAGAATAGATTTTAGTCACTTCTAAAGCTTCACCGAGGCTTAGATTGGGTAAGATGGTGGGCAAACGCCGAGCCAACATGGTTTTACCGCTTCCAGGTGGACCCACGAAAACCAAATTATGTCCTCCCGCTGCCGCAATTTCCAGAGCGCGTCGGGCATGAGCTTGACCTTTCACATCCTTGAGGTCTAAAGCACCCAGCAGCGAACCAGACTCCCTGTCGGATGGGGTTGGCGCGGGAGCAAAAGGCTGAACTGCTTCCGGCTTTTGCAGAAATTCTGCCACCTGTGCCACCGTCTCAAACCCATAAACCTGAAGCCCGGTCACCACTGCCGCTTCACGAGCATTTGCTTGAGGCACCACAATCCCCTTAAATCCAAGCCTTTGAGCGGTTGCGGCAATAGGCAACACCCCGCTCACCGGATGCAACACCCCATCTAAAGACACTTCCCCTAGAAATAAATAGTTTTCAAGATGGGTAGTATCCAGTTGTTCCGAAGCGGCCAAGACACCCAATCCAATAGACAAATCAAAACTCGGCCCTTCTTTGCGGAGGTCCGCGGGCATTAGGTTGACCACAACCCGCCGCATTGGAAACGAAAACCCAGAGTTCCGCAGCGCGGCCCTAACCCGTTCCTTGGACTCCTGAACCGCAGCATCTGGCAGTCCAACAATCACCATACCGGGCAACCCACCCGAAACATCAACCTCAACACCAACACGAATGGCGTTAATTCCTAACAGTGAAGCGCTCCAAACTCGGGCTAGCATGGGCAATAAGGTAATAATAGGGCGATCGCATCAAAACATCTGGTTTGTCCAGATTCTTTCAGGATGCCCTTATTTTTGCCTCCAAACAAGTAAATGTTGAAAAATTGGGCAAAGATTGCGGTCGATCGCAGCAGTAATCGGCGGCTACTTGGGTGCAGAATACGGCAGCAAACGATTGGGTAACGTCACTATCAAAAGGCTGCTTGCGATCGTGTTGGTGATTGCGGGGTTGAAGATGATTTTTACTTGAGCGCAAAATTCATAGTCCGAAATGGGTCTCAAGAAAGCCAAAGAAATGCTAGAAGAGATATACGATTAGAATAACTAAAGAACAATTCTGCCTTTCTGTTTTGGATTAATACAGACTTGCAAGGAAAATCGTCGACGAGGGAAGCAGAAAACAGTCCTGAAAATAAGCTATCCAAGCCCAATCTAAAAGGTCATCATGACACAATCTAACGAACCAGACGATCGTAACCAGGAAATAGATCGACATTTAAGAGGTTTGAGTCGTAGGGTCGATCGATTGGAGTATTCTCAAATTTCACCTCAAGAATTTTCACGGTCCTTTGATCGTGTGTATGACGAAATTGATACCCTTGAGGACATTGTGAATCAGAGATTCGATCGGCTTGACGGTGAGGTGAGGGAAGTAAAATCAGAGATTGAGGCATTGAACCAAAAATTCGACATTGTGATGCAATATATCACTGGACAAGGAGGAGCGAACTAAATTAATCTTCCACACCCAACAATTCCAACAATTGTGCTTCAGTGAGTTGGGGAACGTTATGTTTCTCTGCTTTCTTGAGCTTCTTCCCTGGATTTTCACCTACCACAACGTAGCTGGTTTGAGAACTAGGATGCTCATTAATGGTTCCGCCAGCCCCTTCAATGAGAGATTGGGCTCGATCTGAACTCAAGGTTTTGAGTTTACCTGTGATTACAATGGTTTTTCCAGCTAGCTTCTGATGAGCTGAAGTCTTGGTAGTAGATACCACAGCTTCGGGTTCAGCAATAGCCGGAGATGATGGTTCTTTTACAACAACTTCTGGTTTTGGGTATGAGACTCCAATTTGGGGGCTTTTTCAGATTTCTCTGTGGATTGTTGCTTTTGTGTGGTGAGGTCTTGAAGCTGTTGCTCTAAGGATGTAACCACCGTTTTGGCAATCTTCATCGCTTCTGCGAGTTGTCCTTTTTCTTGCTGAAGCGTTTTGACCTGCTGCTCTAGGGAATCTACAACAGTACTCGCTTCTTGAAGCCCTTGGGTCATCTGCTCTCGCTCTTGCAGGAGTTCTGCAATTTGTTGAGTTAATTCAGCGGGAGGTTCTGTGATTTCTAAAGGTTGAGCTGACTCTGCCTCAAGTTCAACGATTTGGGCTTGCAAGGTTGCAATGATGTCCTGAGCCTTTTGGTTCTCATTTGTAGAACGATCGCGCTCTTCAAGCAACTCATCAATCTGAATTTGTAGAGGTGCAACCCTATCCTGCACGGTTTGGGTTTCAGTTACAGAGCGATCGCGTTCCTTTGTCAATTCGCGAATCTGGGTTTCTAGGTCTGTTTGGCGAGCCGCCCGCTCTTCTAGTGCCGCAACGAATTCAGCATTTTGTTTCTCTAAGGTTTGGATAGTTTGACCTAAAGTTGCGGTGTTAGCATCTGTAGACTGAACCTTAGCTTCAAGCTTGGTTTTCTCCTGCTCAAGCTGTGTCAAAGTTTTTTGTCGGTCTTGGAGCATTTGATTCAGCGATCGCGTTCTTGGGCCAAATCGCGAATTTGGACTTGGAGTTCGTGGGATTGCGGTTCTGTTTCCTGAAGTGTGGCTTCTAAACTATCGGCATGGGCTTGGAGCGTGGCGATCGCAGCTTGAGATTCCGTCAATTGCAGCTTCAGATCTGAATTGATTGTTTCTTTCTGAGCCAATTTCTCATCAAATTGCTTTTGGTGATGCTGAAGATCGTTGATGAGTTGCTGGTTCTGTTGGGCATGTTGCGCGAGCTGTTTCTCAAAGATAACGAGCTGAACTTGAATTTGCTCATTTTCTGCTTCAAGTTGAGTTTTGGCTTGGGTCAGGGTTTGGAGTTCGTTCTGTAAGGTTTCAGCCGTCTTGCGATCGGTTTGGGCTTGTTCTTGAAGCAGAGCTTGAGATTGCGTTAACATCCCAACTTCTTGGTGAAGAATTCGCACTTTTTCTCCTGCCTGCTTCAAGTCAGTCTCTTGCTGAGTAGATTGTTGCGAGAGATTGGCAAATTCCTGTTGTAGATGGGCAGAAGCCGCTCGTTCTTGTTGAAGGGTTGCTTCAATATCTTGGGTTTGCTGGCGGAGGGACTGAACCTCTTCTTGAAGTTGGGTGGTCTGGCGTTCTTGGTTTTGGCTGGATTGGGCTAAGGTTTCTTTATCCAGCGTTAAGGTGTGTACCTCCTGTTCCAAGGTAGTGACAACCTTCTTAGCAATCTCAAGAGCTTCTGTGAGTTTTTGGTTTTTGCCCGTAAGGGTTTCAACCGTCGTTTTTAGGGTGGCTTTCGCATCATCTTCTAGTCGCGCTTTCGCAACCTGGGCTGATTGCAATTTCTGCTGCTTTTGGCGACGCACACCATAGCCAACACCCAAGGTCAACAGTACGACTAATCCAGCTAAAACTGACGCAATTTCAGAATCCATGACCTAATCCAACTCTTAGGAGAACATACCTCTCCTATCATTCTACTGAAAGATTCAGCACCAATCAGCAGAGACCTTCGATGGACAGGGAAAACAAACGGAACCCACAAACTCAATTGCCTTCATCCTTTACACTGGAATTGGGAAAGAGCAGGCGAGGAGGTTGCAATATTTCAACTTCTTGAAATATTGAGGAAAGTCCGGGCTCCCTAAAGACCAGACTTGCTGGGTAACGCCCAGTGCGGGCGACCGTGAGGATAGTGCCACAGAAACATACCGCCGAAGTTGGATGGGTGAATTGCCTCGCAATCTGACCCATCCAATTGGTAAGGGTGCAAAGGTGCGGTAAGAGCGCACCAGCAACGTCGAGAGGCGTTGGCTCGGTAAACCCCGGTTGGGAGCAAGGTAATGGAACGAGGGTTGGTCTTTTGCCTGTTCCGCAAATTGAGCCGCTTGAGGTGTCTGGTAACAGATATCCCAGATAGATAACCCCCCTCTTGGCGCTATGCGCTTTGAGAACAGAACCCGGCTTATGTCCGGCTCTTTCCTTATTTTGCGATGACTGTTTTACTGCGTAGGTTTCATGGTAAAGATTGGGGTGCAAAGACAAAGACAATTGCAAAAACTCATGGCTCGGCTCGGCCTGCCTGAAGCAGCTCCAGTCCGTTGGGAATTGTTGGATTTAGCATTAACCCATCCCAGTCTCTCTACGGCTGAAAACTACGAGCAACTAGAATTTTTGGGCGATGCCGTTCTACGTCTTTTTGTCGCGCAACAGATGTGGACCCACGATCGCAGCAGTACGGTCGGGCAATGGACGGCCATTCGGTCTGTGCTGGTGAGCGATCGCATTCTTGCAGAGATTGCCTACACCTTTGGTTTGGAACGGTTTTTATTAGTAGCCCCCAGCGCTCAACGAGACCCTAAGGGCGAAACCTCACGATTGGCCGAGTGCCTTAGAGGCAGTCATCGGTGCTTTATACCTGAGCGCTCAGAATTTTTCTTTTAAATTGAGCCTTGGCTGAAGCCAGAGCTAGAAAAATCAGCAGATAGCGTTCGTTTGGACCCAACCTATCAAAACTACAAAGCCGCGCTGCAACAATTGACTCAAGCCCAATACCGCATATTGCCGGACTATCAGGTTGAAGAAACACCCCAACCCACAGCAGCTTCCTCGCGCTTTAGAGCAACGGTTTTTGTCCGAGGTGAATGCATTGGAACTGGGACAGGGGCTTCTCGTAAAGAAGCAGAAAAGTCTGCGGCTGAAATGGCTTACTTGAAACTCAATGTAGTCGAACTTGATGGGGTCAGCGTTTCACGATCGAAGCGAACGTTACAATAAATCTAGTTTCTCGGTGTAATTTGGCAATGACCTCAGATGGCTTATAGTGACTTTACTCTCGCTAAGGTTAAAGATGCCTTTGGTTTAACCCTTGATGAAACTCATAATTTATTTCAAGGAATTTCAGGTGTACAGCCCTCTAACCTTTTAAAGCAAATACTCGAAGAAAACTTACCCCTCGCGACCGCCATCAACAGTGAAAAAGCGCGTTCTGAGTTTCTCATTGCTCCAGTCTTATCTGAAATCAGACGACAGCTAGATTATCAGATTGGGTTATTTTCTGGTACAGAATTCAATGTCAATCCACCTCAAGGGCTTTCAGGTTTCTGCGACTTTATTTTCAGCGCTTCTGTGGAGCAATACTTTATCAGCGCCCCAGCAGTGATGATTATTGAAGCCAAGAACGAAAATATCATTGCAGGCTTAGGGCAATGTATTGCTGCAATGGTTGCAGCTCAACTGTTTAACCACAGAGCGGGCAATGGAATTGAAACCATTTCCGGTGTTGTGACGACGGGGACAAACTGGAAATTTCTGACCTTAACTCAGACAACAGTCCATATTGACTCCACTGAGTACTACATTAAAGAAATCGATAAGATTCTAGGCATCCTCCTTCAACCCCTCCAGCATGTTGTTTTAACCTCTGCTGCGTAATATTTACCCGTATTAAGACATCTATGACAACTCAATCTCGCATCCCGGTCATTGTCAATGGAGCTGGCGGTAAAATGGGCCGTGAGGTCGTTAAAGCCGTTGCTCAAGCTGAAGATATGGTTTTATATGGCGCGATCGACCGGAATCCTGACATTCAAGGCCAAGATATCGGCGAGCTGGTAGGCATTGCACCCTTAGAAGTTCCTGTTTTGGGCGATTTAGAATCCGTCTTAGCTCCAGCTTCCCAAGAACCGCACCCTGGAGTGATGGTGGACTTTACCCACCCGAAGTCTGTTTATAGCAATGTGAGGGCTGCAATCGCCTATGGGATTCGTCCTGTTGTGGGCACGACGGGTTTGAGTGCGGAACAACTCGCCGATCTCACGGCGTTTGCAGATAAAGCCAGCATTGGGGGCCTAGTCATCCCAAATTTTTCCATTGGGATGGTGTTGTTGCAACAAGCAGCCATTCAGGCATCACAATATTTTGACCATGTTGAAATTATTGAGCTGCACCACAACCAAAAAGCCGATGCCCCCAGCGGAACAGCCCTTCAAACCGCTCAAATGCTCTCCGAACTGGGTAAAACGTTTAACCCAGCAGTAGTGGAAGAAAAAGAACACCTTCCAGGAGCGCGGGGAAGCCTTGCCGATGAGGGGATTCGCATCCATAGCATTCGCTTGCCCGGTTTGATTGCCCATCAGGAAGTATTGTTTGGGGCACCAGGACAGATTTACACCCTGCGCCACGATACGAGCGATCGCGCTTGTTATATGCCGGGAGTATTGTTGTCTGTTCGTAAAGTGCTTCAGCTTCAAACCCTTATTTATGGACTTGAAAAATTCTCTAGAGTTTTCTGAAGTTAAAGGCTCAGAGGCAGTTTGAAAAGTCCAAAAATTAGATCATCTCTGCATTCGATCCCCCCTACCCCCCTAGCCTGGATTATTCATGAGGAAGCATTAAAAACGAGGAAAGAGAGCCTGAAACGGTTTAGAATCAGACTCTCTAGAATTTTTATCACCTCAATTGTGCCATGACAGAGTGTCATTCGGAACTC
>JAAURS010000105.1 GCA_012032135.1 Acaryochloridaceae cyanobacterium RU_4_10
GATCCTTTCCATAGTTCATTGAACCAGTACCCGTCCAACCTGCACCCAGCATTTCTGCTTCAAGGTCAGTCGCAAAAATAGGTAAAACTACTGCCCAGCCAGGTATCGCCAAAAAGCAGAACACTAACAAAAGACTCAAAACCCTTGCTAAAATGACGATCCTAGCAAGTATTTTGAGGGTAGATATCCACATAATATCCTGAGCTTGCATCTGTTTTACCCCAACCTAGAGAAGCGATCGATAAAACACCTTTAAAGGCATAGGGTGTTAATGTGAATAATTTGTGAATTACAAATCTTGAAAGCTCAAGATCGAGGACCAGCAGAGCACTACTAGAATCTTTGATAGTTATAAATACTGAATGATTCAAATGTAATTTTCCATACCTTAGAAAACTCTCATGCATCCCACATTCCGCCGATCCAGGTAAAAACTCCCAGGATCCATTGGGTTCGATCTCCTTCCATTCTATTCTGTCTATCCTTCGAGACTAAAGCAAGCTCAAGGGATCCACATCAATGGTAAGACGCACATCCTTGTCACAACAGGCTCTCATTTCCTCTACAGGCAGCTTCCATTGATGCGGCTTGCCGCCAAGATTAGGCGGCAACTTCAACATCAACTGCCAACGAAACCGTCCCGCTACTCGCAAAATATTGGCTGGAGCTGGTCCTAAAACTTCAGCCTTGACGGATGCAGATACGGACTCTTGGTGCGTAGCGATCGCCCCTTCCAAAAATTCAGCAATCCGGTAAGCGGTTTTCTCAACGAGATCCAGTTGGGGGCTGCTGAGACGCAAGAGAATGAGCTGTCCAAAAGGTGGGTAATTCAGCGCCTTGCGCTGTTGGAGTTCAGCATCAACGCAAGCTTGGAACGCATAACGCTGAACCGCTCCAATCACTGGATGTTCTGGGGTGTAGGTTTGGAGAATTACCTGTCCTGGAGTCGTCCCCCGACCCGATCGCCCCGCCACCTGTAGCAACGTCTGAACCGCACGTTCGCTAGCGCGGAAGTCGGGGAGATTGAGCAGCCCATCCGCTGCCAATACTCCCACAAGCTGAACTTGCGGTAGATCGATTCCCTTCGTCAGCATTTGAGTTCCCACCAAAAGGTCCGCTTCACCATCGGCAAACTTCTGAAGCAACTCGCGGTGAGAACCTTTCCGGCGGGTCGTATCGCTATCAAACCGCAATAGGCGCAACGCTGGAAATTCATCATTCAGAGTTTCTGCAACCCGTTGCGTGCCCGTCCCAAAAAAGCGGAAATAGGGCGATTTGCAGTCAGGACAATCCTTCGGCTGCTGTTGAAGGAAATTGCAGTAATGACAGCGCAGTAAAGGATTGTGCTGGGCCGACTCCTGATGATAGGTCAACGAGACACTACAGTTAGGACAATTCATCACAAAGCCGCAACTCCGGCAAGACACAAACGTACTGTGCCCCCGTCGCTGAACAAACAAAATCCCCTGCTGTTGGTTTTCCTTGAGCCCAACGATCGCATCCCGCAACGTTTGGCTAAACATAGACCGATTGCCCTGCTGTAGTTCTTCCCGCATATCGACCACCGTAATGGGCGGCAACGGTCGTTCCTGCACCCGCTTGGGGAGTTCTAAGTAAAGCTGAGTGTGTTCGGCATTGGATGGTGCGATCGATTGAACCGCAACCCAACTTTCCAAAGAAGGCGTTGCCGAACCCAAAATAAGCGGACAATCCGCCAGTTGCGATCGCCATCCCGCCACCGTCCGCGCATGATAGCAAGGTGCGGGTTGCTCCTGCTTGTAACCCCCATCGTGCTCCTCATCCATGACAATCAACCCCAGATTGGGTAACGGTGCAAACACAGCCGATCGGGTGCCAATCACCACCTGAGGCTCTTGATTCAGTAAATATCGCCAAGTATCGAAACGTTCGCCATCAGAGAGCGCGCTGTGGTACACCCGCACCCGTTCACCAAACCGCGCTCGAAACCGATCCGTGAGCTGGGGCGTCAATCCAATTTCTGGCACCAACACCAACGCCGATTTACCTTTTTCTAGGACGGGAGCGATCGCCTGTAAATAAACCTCCGTCTTCCCAGACCCCGTCACCCCATGCAACAACACCTGAGTACAACCCGACAACCCATGAATCTGAGTCAAAGCCTGTTGCTGATCTTCCGTCAGGGCTAGAGGCCGATCTCTTAAGACGGTATGGTCTTCCAGACGCAGCCGTTCCTCCATCGCGATCGCCACACACCCAGATTGGGCCATTTTTTGTAGCGTCGCCGCCGTCGTTTTGCCTTGTTTGAGTAAATCTTGCAGCCAGAGTTCGCCGCCGTGACGCTTCAGAATGGCTAAAATATCTCGCTGCCGTGGCGTTAAGGTCTCTTCCTCATTTTCCAAGAGGATGACTTTTTGCTGTAGTTTGGGCTGGACGGAGCCCCTGGGGGGCTGTAAAACCGTTTCAACCCATCCTTTTGGCGCAACTCCCGCAATCCGCGCTCCGCCCCTTTCACCCGCTGCTGAATATAACTCCAGGCATAGTCTTTAGCGGCAGATTTCCCCAACAATTGCAGCACCTGTCGTGCCGCCGCACCCAAACGCTCCGCCTCTGGGAACTCGTCTGCGGTCAACCGGACCCGACGCTGCGATCGCTGTAACAATCCCGGCGGCATCGCCACCCGAATGGCCGTCATCAACGGGGTGTAATAGTACTCCGCCACCCGCTCCAGCAATTCCCAGTATCCTGGCGGAAATAAACTGCTGCTGACCACCTCCGCCACCTCTCGGATCTGGGTGGCGGCTAACTCTGCGGGTAGGTGGGAAGTCAGTCGAACCGCGATCGCCCCCACTTGGCGCGCCCCAAAATCCACACTCAAAATATCTCCCGGCTGAATGGTTTCGCCTGGAGGAATGCGGTAAGTCAAGAGCCCCGTATGCCCCGGACAATCTGCCAAGACCTCAACAAATTGCAGTGGGCCAATTTCCAGTTCCATGCCTCAGGCACTCTTAGCCCGAACGATCTCAACCTGAATCTGACCCGAAAAATCAGGAATGGGGGGTGCCACCTTAATCAAATGCACCTTCACTTCCCTCACCTCTGGATACGTCAAAACTGCCTCCGCAATAACCGTCGCCAACCGTTCCACCAGGGCAAAATGAGATCGCCCGATAATCTCCTTCACCTGAGCGATCGCATTGCGATAATCCAACGTATCAGTCAGCACATACACTCTGCCCCGCTGGGACTAGATCGAGATAAAGCCAAAGATTCACCTCAAACCACTGACCCAAAATTTGTTCTTCTGGTAAAGCCCCCGTATAGCCATACCCACGAATTCCCTTTAAGTGTAGACAATCCATTGCTGTACTCATTAGTATTGGGAGTATTGGGTTGCGCGCTCAGTCCGTGGACTTGAATGCTCTAAACCGTCGTTCTCCTTGAACCCACAAAACTCTACAACAGATTTAGACCATTACTTAAGTTTTGTACTTTTGACATATACTTGCAATAATATTTCCTTGACGCTGTTTTCCAGCAACACATCTATAAAAGGTAATTTTGAATGAATCCCAAACAATCCGTCAGCGTTTTACTGATGCTAGGTCTGCTTGCACCTATGACAGCTTGTGGTGGAACCGATGAAGGCGCTGAATCTTCTCCCAGTCCTGCCGTAACTAGCCCAGCGGCCTCACCCAAAGCAGATGATGGTAAAGCTAAGGACACCAAAGAGAAGAAAGATAGCAAAAAAGATGAAGGTGGTGAAGGCGGTGAAGGCGGCGAAAGCTAAATCGCTCAGAACCTATGTTGCTCACCATTGCTGACCTATTGAGTCCAGAAGAATTAGCCGAACTTACGTCCACCCTCGCCGCTGCCGAGTTTGTGGATGGCAAGCTAACCGCAGGTTGGCACGCTCAGTTGGTGAAACAAAACACACAACTGAGCAAAGATGACCCCATTCTGGACCGCTTATGTCAACTGGTGCGAACGAGTCTCAATAGACATCCATTATTTCAAACGGCGATCCAGCCTTCCATTATTCACACCTTCTTGTTCAGTCGCTATGACGTGGGGATGTCCTACGGACTTCATGTGGATAATGCCTTGATGGGCAGTGGCGATCGCCGTTATCGCTCCGATGTATCTTGGACCATATTTCTGAGCGATCCAGCGACTTATACGGGGGGAGAGTTAGTCATTGAAGGCAGTGAAGGGGTACAGGCATTTAAGCTCAAGGCGGGTTCTGCGATCCTATACCCCTCTTCCTTTTTACATCGGGTAGAATCTGTGACCGAGGGGGTTCGGTTTGCGGCGGTGGGCTGGGTCCAAAGCCTGATCCGCGACCCAGCTCAGCGGGATATGTTGTTCGATCTGGATGCAGTTCGGCGATCGCTCTTTCAGAAAGAGGGCAAGACGACGGAGTTTGACTTAATTACAAAAACCTATGCCAATTTGCTCCGTCAATGGGCTGAATTTTGATTCTTCCAGCGGTATGCTCAAAGCGTACGCCATTGAGACAGTTCCATGACGGTTAAATTGCTGTTTGTGTGTTTGGGCAACATCTGTCGCTCCCCATCGGCAGAAGGCATTATGAATCATTTAGTTCGGGAAGCGGGCTTAAGCGATCGCATTATTTGCGATTCTGCCGGAACCAGCAGCTACCATATCGGCGCATCCCCCGACCCCCGCATGACTGCCGCTGCTCGTCAAAAAGGGATTCTTTTGAGCGGTTGCGGTCGCCAATTTGAATTTCAAGATTTTAAGCAATTCGATCTCATTTTGGCTATGGACCGCGATAATTATCAGGCTCTAAGGGCTCGCGATCGCATCGGAAAATAATCCAGACAAGGTGCGTCTGATGTGCGACTTTTGCGAGAAATTCTCAGACAAAGAAGTCCCCGATCCTTATTACGGCGGTTCGGATGGGTTTAATTACGTCATCGACCTTCTTCTAGATGCTTGTAATGGTTTGCTTGTCCACGTCACTCAGAACCTGTTGACCGACTCTCCCCGTCATTAGGCGATCGCGCTTCCAAGAGGTGATGCTCCATAGCATAGCGGACGAGATCGGCACGATTGCTAGTATCTGTTCTTTGCAATAAGCGGCTGACGTATTTTTCAACGGTGCGCGGGCTCAGTCTCAGTTCAAGTCCAATTTTACGATTCGATAATCCGTGACACAGCAAATCCAGCACCTGTACCTCACGCTCGGGCAAGTCTAGGTCGAGGGATTGAGGTTTGCGCTCCGATTCTGATTCTGATGTCTGAGACGAACGGACCTGTAGGGCAGACTGAATCATTTGAGTCCGATCCAGCAAATTCCGTACAATGGCGGTCAGTTCTACTAAATCAAAGGGCTTGGCCACATAAACATCACAGCCCAATTGATACCCTCGGACTCTATCCTCAACTTGCCCCCGAGCGGTCAAAAAAATAATGGGCAATAACCGATAGGCTGGCAGTTTCCGCAGTTTCCGCACCAGCTCATACCCGTCCATGTAGGGCAGTGTAATATCGGCAAGCACCAAATGGGGATGATACCGTTGCAACAGCGTCAGCGCGTCTTCACCCGTTAAGGCATGAACCACGCCGTAGCCCTCTGCTTCAAAATGATCTACTAAAGCAAGGGCGATTGCGGGGTCGTCTTCAACAACGAGGAGTGTTAAAGGCATGAATAAAAGGTTAAGCGATCCACATCCATCATAGGAACAGATGCATCATCTGATGAAAAAAGGTTATGGTGACCTGAAAACGCTATGGTGGGTTTAGTCCTTGTAGATGATTGCTGCCATTCAATTTGAGCCCGTGCGTCAACCCATTTATTCCTTTGTTATCCCGCTCTATAACGAAGAAGAAACTTTACCTGAATTACATCGCCGCCTCTGCGAACTGTTTGATACGTTAACGGGAGAGGTGGAACTGATTTTGGTGGATGATGGCAGTCGCGATCGCTCTTTGGAAATTCTGCGATCGCTCCATCGGCAAGACCCTCGCGTGCGCTACCTGAGTCTTGCCCGCAATTTTGGCCATCAAATTGCCCTGTCTGCGGGTTTGCAGTTTGCCAGTGGAAAAGCTGCGATCGTGATGGATGCCGATCTGCAAGACCCGCCGGAGGTGGTGCCGGAATTGATTCAAAAATGGCAAGAAGGCTATCAGGTGGTCTACGGACAACGCCTGAGCCGCAATAAGGAAGGGGTGATTAAACGATTGCTAGCCTATAGTTTTTATCGGGTCCTGCGGCAACTTTCCGATGTGAACATTCCTGCCGATACGGGCGATTTTTGTTTGATGGATCGAGCGGTGCTTCAGGTACTGAACCAAATGCCAGAACGCAATCGCTACATTCGCGGATTGAGGGCATGGGTGGGCTTTCGGCAAACGGCGGTTCATTTCCATCGGCCCGGTCGTTATGCGGGGGATGTGAAATATACGTTTCGGAAATCCTTCAGATTGGCCATCAATAGCATTCTGGGGTTTTCCATTGTGCCGTTACGGACCGCCACCTATTTAGGGTTATTTTCTGCTGCCTTTGCAGGGCTGATGATGGCCCTCCTGTTATACTGGCGAATTTTTCAACACTCAGCTACGGCCCAACGTCTGGAAGGGTTTACTTTAATTGCAATGGCAGTTTTCTTCCTGGGAGCCGTTCAGCTCATTTGTATCGGTATTTTAGGAGAATATATTGGGCGGATCTATGAAGAAGTGAAAGGTCGCCCCCTCTATACCTTGAAGGAAGTGGAGGGATTTGAAGCCCCTGTGGCAGCAAAACTACATTAGACGGGACTGCGGAACGGGAACAAAATCAAAACCAGTCCCCGATCGCTTGCCAGGGAGAATTTTGACCAATTGCACTGGCGCGTTGCGATCGCCGGAAGGTAGAAACCGTACAGCACCCGATGCCCCTTTTGCCGAAAACTCAGAAGAACGGAGCGCTTTTTGGACCCCCTCTCGACTTGGACCTTGCTGAATCATCGCCTCAATCAGAGATTGCGTGGCATCATAGGCGATCGCCGTGCGCCAACTTACATCTCCACCCCAAAGCTTTTGTGCCTGCTGCGGAAACACAGCCTTAGGATCGCCCAGAATATGCCAAGGCACTGCAACCACCATTCCTGTGGCAGCATCAGCCCCCAACTCCAGCGTTTTGGGTGAGTAAACGTCATCGCCTCCCAATAACGGAAGGCGGCGTTTATTCACTTGAACCACCTGCAACGCCTTATCTAGGGTGCCAGTATTACCCAGTAACGCTAGGACTTGAGCCCCTTGTTTAGTGGCTGTCGCTACAGATCTAGCGGCACTAAATCCAGAATCGGCAAGGTCAAATTCACTGACGACTTGTCCGCCACCGAGAGAAACGGCAGAAACAAACTCTCCTTTCAAGGATTGACTATAGGCACTTTGAGAACTAAAAAAGACAGCGGCCTTCTGGTGTTTGAGAGAACTCACCATGTAGTTCGCTAACGCACGAGCTGCCACATAGTCACTGGGAACGGTTCGAAAGACGTAAGGACTAAAGTTAGAAAGTTTTACCGACGTACTAATGGGAGAAATAACGGGAAGTTTTCGATTGTCATAGACCTTTCCCGCCGCGAGGGTAACATCGCTTGAATAGTGCCCAACCACACCCATCAGCCCCGATCTATCTACAAATTTTTGAGCGACGTTTTGGGCAGTCTCAACATTATCCTTATCATCAGCAATCAATACTGCAAGAGGGGTACCATTAATTCCCCCACTTTGGTTAATATCGCGCTGAGCTTGGGCTACGCCTCTCAAAATCTCCTGTGCCCCGTTGGGGTCTGAATGGATGGGGACGCTCACCCCAATCGAATAATTAGTGTCTCCCGCTTTGGCATTGTTGAGATAGATGAATGCTTCTGGGTCATTACGATTCTTTTTTAAGGCTTGTTGGAATTGAGCGATCGCCTCTGCTTTGTTTCCAGACTCTAGTGCTTTGACACCTGCCTGCTTTTCGGGTGAGGTTACTGTGGAAACCAGGATTTTACTGCCACTGCTCAATCCCGCACCTGCGTCTTGAGACAGTCCTTGATCGAAAGACGTTTTGTTACTGTTTTGATGCGTTAGCCACCAATACCCTCCACCGGCAAGCAATAGACCGCTCATAATATAGGCAATAGGCGGCGGTCCACTAGGCTTCTGAGTGGGCATACAATTCATTCTCCAAAAATATCAAAGGCACGCAAATCAATTTCTTTAGGCAACCCATCTTATTTAAGACAAGCACATGTGTCAGGATCTTGACAACTCATGAGGAAAGGTTGGAAGGGACGATCGCAGGGTGTGAATCTGCTTCTACAGTCACTTTGATAGGCAAGCGCATCTGACACCAATGTCGTTGTGCTATTCTGTACAGAAAGCCTGTAGAACTTTTGCATTATGATTTCTGTAGCGACTGACTATACCACCTATACTCAAGCTCGAGATAACTTTGTCAAAGTTTTGGAAAAGGTCGAAAACGGAGATTCAATTGTTGTGATTCAGCGACGCGGACATTCAGACGTTGCGATGATTGCGGCAGATGAATTATCTACACTCTTAGAGGAAGTCTATTTGCTGCGATCGCCTGCAAATGCAAAGCGTTTGTTTGCAGCATTGGAATGGTCAGAGCAAAAGCTGAACGAAGCGTCTGATTCTAGGACGGTTAGCCAATTACGGTCTGAAATGGAGGCTGAACTTGCCCAAGCAGAAGCCTCAGAAACCTGAAGTTGAAATGATTCGGGTTGTCCCAGAGTTCAGCCCGCAGTTTCGTGAAGACTTACTATGGTGGGCAAAAACAAACCCAAGATTATGGGAGCGTCTGTGGGACTTAATAGATTCCATCGTTCGAGATCCTTTTGTTGGAATTGGCAAACCAGAGCCCTTAAAGCACCTTGGCTCAAATCTTTGGTCGCGCAGAATTAATTTAGAGCATCGTTTGGTCTATCAGGTAGAACAGAATCGCATTCTGTTTTTACAGGCGAGGTATCACTACGAAAACTAAGGACTCTAGTTCCAAGACCACCTGTTCAGGCATATCCAACATTGGCAAGCCACCCGCAGACTCAAATGCATCCGCTTGCGCCAGGGTAGTTTGGGCGTTTCAGTCGCATCTGTCCATCCCTCACGCAATGGGCGATCGCAGAGTCGTAACCTTTCAGCCACTCTGGAAAGATATTGGGCGATTTATGAATTGAAAAGCCAAGCGAGTTTCTGGGGCAGTGATGATCTGTGTCTGAGGGTGACGCTCAGTAGAGTAGTTGAGGAGCTTGTCCGTCTGACTTGAGCCAAATAATTGTAGAGCGATCGGCTAGATGAGTTGCATCCAGAGATGTGGGAAGCTGAGGATACGCTTAAACACAACGAAAAAGTTGTGTTAATGTCTAAATATGATTCCACTATTTGATATTGACGGCAAATTGCCACCTGGCATTCACCTTTGCACTTGGACGGAATTTGTGGCTCGATTTGGAACGACACAACATCGGTTAAACCTCATTTCTGGACTGAAAACAGCAATGCTTCAATTACAGTCTGCTGACTGTTCTACAGTCTACATTGATGGTAGTTTTGTGACTCATAAGTTTGTTCCAGGTGACTTTGATGCGTGTTGGGATGTGAATGAGGTTGATATGGAACAGCTTCAGAAGATTGCTCCTGCGTTGCTAAAGTTCGATCGTAAACGGGCAGATCAAAAGGCGCTCTATGGTGGAGAGTTTTTCCCGGCTGGCTGGCCTGCCGATAGTTCTGGAACGTTATTTTTAGACTTTTTTCAGATGGATAGAGATGGAAATCCAAAAGGAATTATTGCGATCGATTTAGCAGGGTGGCAATCATGATTAAAATGAACGGCAGTACCGAATTACAAAGGCTCAAGCTCAGAAGTTTGAAAAGGCATTAGCCGATTTAGTGAGTTTGGATGAGCAACAAAAGCAGGAAAAGCCGATTTTGTTTGAAGCACAGATGTCAGCTTTGGAAAGTCAACTTGACGATCTGCGAGAGGAATTAGCGGAGTATGAAGCGCTGGCAGCTTATGCCAATGATGGGCCATTAGTGTTTGAGTTAAATTCGCTAGAAGCATTGCCTCCTGTGCTCATTAAAGCTCGGATTGCAGCAAAATTGAGTCAGAAGGATTTGGCGGAGCGATTGGGACTCAAGGAGCAACAGATTCAGAGATATGAAGCGACGGAATATGCTTCAGCAAATTTGGCACGGGTGATTGAGGTGAGTCAGATTTTAGGAATAACACTACAATCTAAGGTCGGTATTGAGATTGGAGCGCATTAATCATTAAGTAGCACTACTTCATGAGACAGCCATTCAGTTCTGAATATTGGGAGAATAAGCTATCTACACTGGCTAACTTTGCACCATAAATCAACGTTGTAGCAATAATCAACCGATCGAATGGATCTTTGTGAATGGCAGATAAATTTACCGCTCGGCAAGCTACTTCAGCCGTCAACGGTAATACGGAGATGCCTGAGGGTGTTAATGCATTTTCAAACCATTGCTCAGCAGAACAAGGTAACTCTAAACGTCCTCGTTGATTTGCCAAGGCGATTTCGTAACAGGACACTGGTGAGATACTAACTTGTTCAACAGTTTCAATTTCGTCGCGCCAGGATGCCGGAAATCGGTCAAATTCTTGAGCTATGAGCCAAAACCAGATATGGGTGTCTAGGACAATTATTTGAGACATTCCCAGTCCTCTTCGGGAACGATGGAACCAACGATATCCCCTAAGGTTTTACCTTTACCTGCAATTAAAGCTGGAGGGGTACGTCGTTTTGTAGGTGGTGGCGTTTCTTCCAAAATGGTCACAATGACCCGTGCTGATTTAACATCGGGTTGCTCAGTTATCCATTTCACTTGACCGTTTTCAACCATCGCTTCGTAGCTTTTTAACATGGTGATTCCTTGTCTGAAGCAATTGTGTTGGTTATTGATATTATGCAGCAGTTTCACACGACTTCAGCCTGCACCAAGATCCCGCCGATTACTCATCAATCCAGTGTCATTTTGGCGAAGTGCTCTTGCAGGAGTTTGTGCACTTGCAACCGTTTAACTTCTCCGCACCACTTTATCAGCTAAAACTGAAATCAAGAGTCCTAGTACGGCATACCCCAAAATCACCTCAAGACTAACAATGAGTTCACCAACAAAAGTTTTTGGCGTGATATCGCCGAAGCCAAGAGTTGTGAATGTCACGATGGAAAAATAAAACGGCGTAAACAATGAATGACGGTTACAGCCTTGAGCGCCAGGTACACAATCAAGTCCTAGAAGTCCAGGAAATATGGAGTAAGTCAGTCCAAATATAATCATAATGATGCAGGCTATAGCTACTACCCTTTCCATGCTCCGACCATAATCAATCAACCCCCACAGTTTGAAGAGATAAGTTTGCCATTTCCCTTTCCAGTGGTTTTCAAGCGTATCGAGATAGTCTTGATCCGCAGCAGCGCGCTTGAAAAGGGCATTGCCATAGGATGAATCGATTCCCCGAATTCCCATGTACTTTCCGCGCATTTTTCTGGGATTCCATTTAACTCCTGAAATACTTGAGTCTGTTAAGTTCGCCCAACTGAGGTCTGCATCGCTGAGATTTGCTCCGCTGAGGGTTGCCTCACTAAGGTCTGCACAACTGAGGTTTGCACTTCTGAAGTCTGCCTCAATGAGGTGAGCGCCACTAAGATTTACCGCGCTGAGGTCTGCATTATAAAGTTTGGCAAATCTGAGATTTGCACCGCTGAGATTAGTACCGCAGAGGTCAGCGAATCTGAGGTTAGCAAATTTGAGGTCTGCTCTGCTGAGGTCTGCTCTGCTGAGATTTGCTCTGCTGAAATTCACCCCTTCGAGATGCACCCCTTCAAGATTGATTCTTCTGAGGTCGATATCAATCTCACGATTTTGCGTGCGCCAATTATTCCATACCTCAACACCTTGCACTAATCGCGCCAAATTCTCGTGAATAACTTGTTGTTCTTCTCGCGTAATGTTCATTCTATGTTGGAGTTTTTTTCTGCATTACATGAGGAGGCCAATGAAAATTGACTTGCCTCTAGTTCCTCTACCACTTGCTCAAGTACCTCCAACATAGGCAAGGCACCCGCAGCCTTAAATGCATCCACCAACGCTCGGTAATACCAGAGCGTGCCTTCCTTCCCTCCCTTGAAGCGCTGCCATATTTCATCTCCAATAACCTGATAATCTTTCAGGATCGCCTGAGCATTGTGTAGTTTATCGCAGGCGGACACCAGCCGAATGGAGTCTGATTTATGGGCAATGCTGGCAATGTATCGCTCCTTGCGATCGCGCCAGGGTGGTTTGGGCGTTTCAGTTGCATCTGTACATCCTTCGACAATCGCTAGTATCTGGGCTCCAAACTTTTCCAGAATCTCAATTTGGGTCTGTCCCTCTCGGCCTTGGTCCTCAATGGCGTCATGGAGAAGTGCTGCGATCGCTCGTCTTCAGTGGCTCCATATTGAATCGCAATCATAGAGACTGCAACGGGATGAGTAATATAGGGAATTTCCGTCCCCTTGCGGAATTGACCTTGATGGAGCCATGCAGCATATTCAAGTGCTTCATTAAAGCGCGGGGATAACATCGAAAGACTCCGATCTTCAGGTTAGCTGAGCTGTTTGGGTTCGCGATAAACGCCGTAAGCCGAAAAGATCCCGAGCAGGAATCCAAAAAGATGACCCCACCAAGCAACGCTTGGATCGGTTGGGAGGAGGCCCAAAATACAATAACTGTAATTGACCGCGACAAATACCGAAATTAGTAACGGGAAAAAGCGTTTCTCCAGCCAGCCGATCGCCAGCAAGTAGCCCAACAAGGTAAAGACAACCCCGCTGAGGCCATGAACGTTTTGGGGTCCGAGCAGCCAACAGGCAACCCCTCCCCCAATCCATCCGATCGCAAATGTCGTCCAGAAATCCTTTTGACTTTTAAGCAGAATGAGCCAACTGAAGATGGCAAATGCGATACTATTGCCAATCAGATGTGCCCAACCTGAATGGGAAAAAGCAGAAAGGAAAATTCCGGGAATTCCTTCGACGGATCTGGGGTAAATGAGCCAATGCCATCTACCCTGAAAAAGAATTGACTGATGATTAACTGCAACCAAGGAATGGTTAAAATCCCTAAGGGCAATAGAAATCTATGTTTCCAGCCAGCCAAGCTGTACCTACTTTTGCTGACAGCTTGAGTCCGTGCTTTTTGGGGTAGGGCTTTAGCCCCAGAGAAAGAGACTTCTCTCTTTCTCTCCATCTCAGCTATCATTTTTTGAAGCTTTGCATCTACAGAGGGATCTTTAGACATCGGTTGAGACTTTATCCGAAAAGACTCCAGGCATCTTTCTATTGTGTCTGTTTTGCAGGGCGATCGCCACAATCAAACGGCTATGCACTGCTGACCAAAATGCCGAATTTTCCAGGTGAGGATCCATTACAGGAAAAGGAGAGGGTATATCATCGCCTCGGCAACCTGAGACAGTCTTGAGAGGTATGGCAGGCAATCCAAGCGCGATCGGGTACAGGTGCTGAGTGAGAATAGCGATCGCAGTCCCTCCAGACTCAACCCCAGAAAGGCGATCGCGATGGCTCAACGATTCTTTGCCTGTCAAGATCGTTGAGCCATAATAGAATTAGAGTCTTAATGCAAAAGTATCATTTGTTCTTCAAACACTGACCATTTTGTAACTATGACCATTCTGCATTCTTCCGATCGAGCGTTAAATTTTCATGTTTTATTGGAAAAAAATGAAGCGGGGCAGACTATTGCATCGATCGCCGAACTATCAAACTGTAGAGTAGAGGCAGACAGCCGCAATGAGGCGTTGGTGGCAATTCAGGAACTCGTAAGCGATCGTCTGAGCAATGTTGAGGTTTTACCGCTCGAGGTTTCTCCGGCACGCGCTGTTGAGGAAAATCCGTGGACAGAGTTTATTGGAATGTTTGAAGGGGATGCTGAGTTTGCGGAGATGGCAAATCAGTGGCGACTGGAACGT
>JAAURS010000106.1 GCA_012032135.1 Acaryochloridaceae cyanobacterium RU_4_10
CCATCAGCAAGCGGATTCAGCTATGACCTTAGGCGATACCCTAATGGATGTGCGCTGCCACATTTGGCAAGGCAATGAAGAAGAGCGACTAGAACTCCAACAAGCGCTCAATCAGCTTGAAGAAAAGACACGTGAAATGATTGAATCCGTATTTCTGCACCAACTGTCCCGCCAAGAAGTGGCTCAACGGATTGGTGTGAGTCCCGTCACCGTGACCCGTCGGATTAAAAAAGGGATTGAAGAGTTGGTTGGCTTGCTTCAGCAACAACAAGCTTTGGTCGTTGAAGGGTAATCTCTCAAAAGTTATTCGACCTTAAGGGCTAGACATCTTCTGCAAACGCCTTGGATAATAATCCCAAGTTTGAAGCTTCTGTTGTTTTGATTGATGGGTCTAACTGAGTGAGTTCTCGGCGTCTTCCCCATACCATCGCCCATGTGCGAATTACCCAGCATTCCTGGCATGAGGGACAGATTTCGGGTGAGGTCATTGCGAGCCAATATGTTTGGCAATTTCAATGGCAGTTCAAGCAGGGTCAGCTTTGTGTTTCTCCTTCCTTAGGACGCGCCCTGATCCTAGAGCCCTTAGGCCGATTTTTAGAACAGCAAGACTATTGCCTCGAGCCAGGTGGAGATTACTCGTTTCAAATTCGCTCTCAATTTTAAGGTTGGGCCTCGGCCACTTTTTTTAAACGCAAGAGTTGTGCCTGCATATCTTTGCGGGTCCAAGGCGCAGCAAAGGTCCGAAATCCAAACGCCACCAACGGGTTGGGAATCTGGAATTCAAAGCGATTGACTAGACGAGTTTCATTGTTTTCTGCAAAGCATTCCCAGCGATCGCATCCTTTGAAAAACCCATCAAATTCCCATACGGTTAACCCCAACCGACGTTCGATGACCGTACTCTCTAGGGTTGGTTTGAGGAAAGGAATCTGAATGATAAAGTGACTTCGACTGCCAATTTCTGTAGTCCATTCTCCGACCGGATCGCAACGAAGGACGGGGTTCAGCCATTGATGCATGAGGTTACGATCTGTAATCACTCGATCCACGCATTCCACCGTTGCCTGGATGTGAATGCTGTGTTCAAAAAATTGGCTGAGATTTTCTCTCATCATGCTTTTTAATTGGGGTTTCTACGGAATTCGTGCGATCGTCCCTGAAGGGTCATGGATGTGAGCTACCATTCTGGGAGGGGCATGACATCACAACGGATGGAGTCAAACAAATAATTTCCCAGATGCAACAACGCTTTGAGCAGTATAAAGACCCTCTCGCGTTCTTGATCGACCACTACGGCGCTCAAGTCGATTTTATATCCATCCGCCTCGAGCAATCTGAATCCACGAGTCTTTTATTGCGCGGCACTAAACTTGAAACCCTGAGTGAAGAATTTTCCTTGGGCGGTCAAATCCGGGCTTGCTATCGGGGGGGGTGGGGGTTTGCCAGCTTCAACGGAATTCAAGCCTTGCGAGAGCGTATGGAAGAAGCCGTTACAGCGGCTAAGTGGGTGGGGACAGGTAAAACAATCTTGGCAGAGATCGAACCCCATCAGGCCGTCGTTCCCCTTCAGTTTTCTGGAACCAACCCCCGTGAGGTATCGATTGCGCGCAAAAAAAATCTTTGTTCCAACTATGCAGACTTACTTCGCAGTGTTTCCCCCAAAGTCACAACCGTCTCAGTCCGGTATTTAGATAGCCTCCAAAATGTTTTGTATGTCACCTCCGAAGGGACCGCGCTCGAGCAATCTTGGGTTGATATGGAAATGCGGTTTGCAGCCACAGCCAGAGATGACAACCAAGTCCAGACCGGACGAGAAGCCACTGGGTCTCGTCAAGCGTTTGAGGATCTAGAAGGGCTAGAGCAACAAGTGCAACAGGCTTCTGTCAGAGCCGTAAACGCCTTGGACCTACCCACCGTTAAAAGTGGAATTTATCCCATCGTCATTGACCCCGTTTTAACGGGATTATTTGTCCATGAAGCCTTCGGCCATCTCTCAGAAGCTGATATGGCCTACGAAAATCCCGATCTATTAGAAGTCATGGCCATGGGAAAACTCTTTGGACCTTCCACATTGAATATTTATGACGGCGCGGCCCTAGCGGGACATCGGGGGAGCTATCAATATGACGATGAAGGGGTTCCCTCTACGATCGCGCCGCTGATTCAAGAAGGTATTTTGGTGGGTCGGCTGCATTCCCGCGAAACCGCTGGCAAACTCAAGGAAAAGCCCACAGGCAATGCCCGATGTTTGAATTATCACTATCCACCCATTGTGCGAATGACCAATACCTGGATTGAGAAGGGGGCAACCTCAGCGGACGATTTGCTCGCAGATATCCATGAAGGCATTTATGCTCGAAATTGGCTGGGTGGTATGACCAATGGGGAAATGTTCACGTTTTCCCCTGGGGAGGCTTGGATGATTCGGGATGGACGCATTGCAGAGCCCATCAGGGATGTGACACTCTCTGGCAATGCGTTTAAGACGCTGAGTCATATTGAAGCCATTGGCAATGACTTTTATTGGGATGAATCCGGTGGGTGTGGCAAAGCCGAACAGGTGGGATTGTCAGTGGGATGTGGTGGTCCCAGTCTGCGGATCCGCGATGTAGTGGTCAGCGGGGATTCCCTATGATGGGCTTGTCTAACAGTCTGACCCTTTGTTCCATCAGAATTTATCAATTCGGTCCATCAGTTTTTGGATTGAGACTATATAACGGATGGTCCTGGGGCAAATTTCCGGCTTAAGGCTCCACCATGGACCCCTTTGATAAGTTATTTCGGAGTTACGCACGGGTTGTATTACAAATACCGTTTAGTAGATCTCGCTCTGAGCGGTTCTAATCTGGGACTTTTCACGTAGTATCAAAAATATAAGGCCCAAAATAATGAAGTGATGTTCTGCGCTTTGATATCACGAAGTGCATTAATAGGGTCTTCTCAATCGAAAACTGCCGTTTCCATGAATAAGAGGATTGCTGCATGGCAACTTTTAAGGTCACATTAATTAACGAAGCTGAAGGACTCAATACCACCATTGACGTTCCTGATGATGAGTACATTCTTGATGTAGCTGAAGAGCAAGGTCTTGACCTTCCCTTCTCCTGCCGTGCGGGTGCTTGTTCAACCTGTGCTGGTAAGATCACTGCCGGATCTGTTGACCAATCCGATCAGTCTTTCTTGGATGACGATCAAATTGAAGCTGGGTTTGTATTGACCTGTGTGGCTTATCCCACCTCTGACTGCACCATCATGACCAATCAAGAAGAAGCACTCTACTAATCTAGAATGCATTTCTGATAATCGTCTGTAAAGAGCCTGAGCCTCTAGAAGGTCTCAGGCTCTTTATGTTTGAAACAGTAGGTTTTGGTCTATCTAGAGGGCTTTGACCCAAGCATTGGGAAGTGAAAAGAATTTCCGAAATCCAGGGACGTAAGCTCGTTTGCCAAAGACGTCATAGCGGTTGCGCTCAATGACATCCAGAATTTGTCGGTACAAAACGAGGGCAGACCAAACGGGCCATCTTGCATCCCGCTCTAAAGCATGGATGCCATTTTCTGAAAGGGTGAAAAATTTACGGGCACGTTCGATTTGAAATTTCATCAAGGCACGCCAGCGATCGTCAATGACGCCTTGAATCAACTCGGCTTCAGTATAATTAAATAACCGCAAATCTTCTTGGGGCAGATAAATCCGACCCCGACGCGCATCTTCCCCCACGTCTCTCAGAATGTTAGTGAGCTGATTGGCAATGCCTAGGGCGATCGCTTGTTCGATCGGATCCTGAGCTTCTTCGGCATAGGGATTATTCCAAGGTGCCCGCAACCGATCCGAGAAAGTTTCAAGTCCCATGATTTGAGCAGACATCAAGCCGACTGTTCCAGCAACGCGATAACAGTAGAGTTTTAATTCTTCAAACGTTTCATAGCGTTTGCGGTAGAGATCCATCCGCTGACCGTCAATCATGTCCCGAAAGGGTTGGATGTCCAGGTTATATTGCTCGATGGTATCTACAAGGGCGACATCGTAGTCATCTACAGGATGACCTGCAAACACGGATTCTAACGTGGATTCCCACTCATCTAGGGTTTCAGACGTAGTGGCTGCGGCTTGGGGGCCATCTACCAGTTCGTCCGTGCGGCGGCACCACATATAGATAGCCCAAATTCCGCGACGTTTTTCCTCGGTCATCAGGAGGGTACCCAGGTAAAACGTTTTGGAATAATTTGCCGTAACCTGCCGACAAAGTTCGTAGGATTGCTCTAGAGAACTCTGGGGCTTGGTGCGTCGTGGGGTTTCAGGCAGTTGCAGCATGTCGTCAACTAGGCAGGAACGGCTGGGGTGGAAGATTGAAGGGGAATGGCAGCGTTTGAAAGAGGATAGGCTGTTGTAATAGCCTGCGCTGCCAGCTTACCAGAAAGCACGGCCCCTTCCATACTGCCAAGATAGCGCTGCATGGTATAGCTTCCAGCTAGGTAGAAGTTTGAAATGGGCGTAACTTGGCTGGGACGGCAGGCTTGACGACCGGGGGATGAAGTATAAACAGAACGCGGGGTTTTCACAACTTTATATTTGCGTACCTTTGCGGGGTTTTCTCCGGTGAGGTGTTGGGGAAAGAGTCTTTCTAACTCTTGCATAGTGGCGGCCATGATCTCTGCTTCGGATTTGTCAATCCAGTCTTTGGCGGGGGCTAAGACCAACTCCAACATGGATCGATCGGGATCTTCATAGTCTTTGCAGGTAATGCTCATGTCGGCGTAGACGCTCAGAATATCGGAGCGGGAGAACAGGAGATGATCGATGTCGGTGATTTTGCGATCGAACCAAAGATGCAGGTTAATGACTGGAACCCCTTCCAGTCCTTCCATTTTTTTGAAGAATTGCATTTCTTTCCAAGGCTGGGGCATCAGCACCTTCATGACATCCACGGACATTGCTGAAACGTAGAGGTCTGCTTCGATCGTTTCATCGGGTTGTCCGTTGATGCCTCGCATCAAGAAATGTTTGATGCTGTTGTCGGCGTTGAGGACAATTTCTTTGAGCGGTTTTCTGTGAAGACTTGACCGCCGCGTTCCGTAATATAGTCCACCATCGGTTGGCAGAGGCGTTCGTTGGGTGAGCCGTCCAGGAAGGCAATCTTGGAACCGTAACGTTCTTGCAAAAAGCGGTTGATGGCGGTGAGCGGAATGGTGGCAGAGACATCCTCTGGGTTGATGAAGGTTAAGGCTTTGGATGCGGCAATAAAAATGTCTGAATTGACTCGTTTATCAATGCCTTGCAGTTCCAACCACTCCAGCAGGCTGTATTTGTCCATTGCTTCAACATATTTCTGACCGCGCACGACGCCTGGCCATAACCCCAGCGCAAACCGGAATTTTTGCTCCCAGGTCAACATGTCGTTATTGCGTAGGATTGAAACCAGAACATGAAAAGGAGCCAAAATATCAGGCACTTTAAAGTAAGAGTAAGTTCCTGGTTTTTCAGGTTGGTTGAAAATGAGCGCGTGTTCCTTCCATTGAAGGTGGTCTTCTATCCCAAGCTCTTTAAGAAGCTGGAGCATGTTGGGATAGGCACCAAAAAAGGCATGAAGTCCCGTTTCATACCAGTCGCCATCTTCATCCTTCCACGCGGCTACTAATCCACCAAGGACATCGCGGCTTTCAAAAATAATGGGCTGATGGCCTGCATCGACTAAATATTTGGCACAGGCTAACCCTGCTAAACCGCCACCCGCGATCGCAACTCGCATGAATCGTTATTTCCTAGCTGAGAACTGAACCTAAGAACGCGATTTGTCCCAGTCTGGGTCATTATCGCGTCTCTCATTATACTTTGCAATCTGTTACATTTGGCTTGCTCGAGCAAAATTTAAAACGGGACGGTTAGAAATCCGCCCAGTAATAGAACGGCGGTGGTGTCTACAAAGCCGTGGATCCATATAGAAGGTGCTAGCCGATTGGTTTGAGCAAAGGTGATGGAATAAAACAGGGATGCAGTGGTGGCCAGAATTATATAGAGTCCTTTGTATTGCCACGGGGCTAAGGTTGTGTTGGTAATCGCTTCGTTGCCAATATGAGAGAGGCCAAACAGGATAGAGCAACCTAAGGCGGGTATCCAAACCAATTGTTGGGAAGAGGGGTTCTGGGTTCTGGACTGGAGCAAGTCTCTGAACAAAACCATGAGGCCAGATCTAAAAAAAATTTCTTCAAAAATGCCAACCCTAAAGGTGAACAAGACAAAGTAACTGAATACTTTTGCAAAACTGAAGCTGGCAACGTTCTGAGGGCGCACGAAACCGGATGCGATCGCAACGGGAATTAAGACGAGAGATGCGATCGCGATATTTCTGAGCAATATACGCCCATCGGAGGGACGGAGTTGAAAGCTATAGCCAAAGTGGTCGCGCCCTAATCCTGTGCCATAGACCAAAATCAAAATAAATAAATCTACGGCGATAAATACGCCAAAACTAAAGGATGGGGTTGAAAAACAATAAATGATACCCGCGCAGAGAATCATCAAAAAAAAGTCGAAAGGAATCAGGCGGACTCTTGGTGCGCAGCTATCGCGGCCAGACTGTTTTTCTCCTCCCAGCCCATTCATCCCCAGGCAAACGAGTCCGTAGGTCAAACCCACTGCAATGCCTTCAACAGGATTGCCCGTGTGGTGCAAACCCAAATACAGCGTATTGAGAAGTAACAATCCGCCAAGTTGTTCTTGCGCTTTGAGATGAAATGAAACTTGGCGCAGTGCCAACATCACAAAAGGAATTCTGGCAGAGACCCAAACCCCGCCTAAAAAGAAAAGGGTGTTAGGCCAGAATTGACCCGGCACTAATAAATCATTGAGTTGGACGAGCCAAGGAAAATGTTGAGGGTTGAGGTTGAGAGCATTGCCTAGGCTCAAGTAAATCCCCAACGCCACACAAAGCATGGTTTGCGCCATTAATCCTTGGCGGGGCAATAAAAATCGACGAGCAATGCGATCGCCCAAGGGGTGGCCAGAAAAATACTGGAATTGCGGCAAATACCCCAAAGGAACTGGCTTCAAAAACAATTTCAGCGAGGGTCCAACCTTCAGTACTGCTCAGACGGATGGCGATCGCAACGACCCACAAAATGGAGAAAAGAAAGGCGATCGCAATTTCGCCTCGACCGTTATAGGGTTGGGGTTTAATAAAGGGGTAGGGCTGCAACAATTTACGTTTTGATCGATCTTAATTAATCGTACAGAGGTAGTAAAGCCAGAGATCGGAGGTGGTGTTTGACGCTTGTTCGTGGGTGAGTTCTAACCCACTGCTCCAGGAATAGCTTTTGACATCGCTAAAGTTAGGCTCTAGTTGGTCGAGTTGTTCTTGATGCCTAACATAATAAGTGTTTAGACGAAAATTATGCGATTCATCTTTCACGATCGCATGAGCAGCGGTTTTGAGTTTCTGAAGCATGAGTGAGGGATTGAAAGTCCTTAATAGCACGAACATAACTAAATTAGTATAAGTTTTGAGCGGGTTAAACCTTAGCTGTCTTCTGAAATTAAATTCTCGTTCAAATGCCTGAAGGTTGTGGCTTGAGAAGCAGAAATGTCCGCCAGATTTCCCTACTCTAGAAATTTCTTGAAAAACTTTTAGCCGATCTGCATGGGAAATATAATCAATGCCATTAAAGCTGAAGAGAATAAAATCAAAGGAATCATCTTCAAACTGACTCATGTCTCTAGCATCGGCAATTTCAAAGCTGGCTTGGGGAGAGGCTGAAAATCGGGTTTTGCAGGCTGCGATCATAGCGGCAGAATAGTCTATGCCAGTGTAATCAGCGGTTGCTTGAGAAAAGTGTAGGGTGGTGCGTCCGCCGCCAACGCCAATATCCAGCATTTTAATACTTGACCATCGATCTTTGAAAAGATCGAGAATGGTTTGTTCTGCGGGTTGTAATGCTTTTAATTGTGCATAGTATTTTACAATCCCAACCGATAAGTATGTGTGTTTATTATCAAACATTAACGTTTGAGAACAACGGTAATAAACACCGAAATTGTGGCGCTAGCAATCAGCGAAAATGCAAGGTTTATAACTGATTGCATTGATTGCTGGTAATAACCAAAACGCGATCCTAAATCTTTGGATTCTTCGCGCTGTGTTTCAATGTCTTTGGTTAGCTTGTCGATAGCTATAGAGTTTTTCTCAATAGCAATTAAGTTCTTTTCGGCCAGGGCTTCAAGGCGGTCTAGTCGATCGGGTTGTGCGGCGGTCATATCAATACTTTTTTCTTGATTATAGAACCCTAGGAGTCGATTGCAGAACCCTCTGCTAGGGCAGGCAACTCGTTGGGCACAACTATCCACCGGGCGGTATATCGCAAACAGATTGAAACAGAGTGTTTCAGATTTTTTGCAGACCGAGTATTCTAGTAAGGCTGGATGCTTTATTCAACCCTTGATTGACTGGATATCACACTTATGTTCTTTGCTATTGACCTAACAACCCTCACTGGAACAGGTTCCCATACCCCCTATGCTTTCTATGCAGTTCTAGCTTTGGGGTTCCTAGCTGCTGTGACGTTAGGATCGGTCGCTTTCTATAACTCAAAGCGACCCGTAGGTTGGGAAAATAAAGACCGACCCAGTTACATTCCAAAAGTTGGGTCGGAAGACAAGGAAGACTAAATAAAGGCCCTCTTTTACTCCCCTCATGGCCTACTGAAACTTAACCAATCCAATCGATACAATCGTCCTGATTTGCAGGATTGATGCCTCGGGCTAATCCAGGGTGGGTGGACTTGGAGATCGCATTATTGGCGGACACTCTTTGCTGAAATGCCTTTTGTTTGACGCGTAGTGCTTCGAGTTCGGCTTCTAACGCCTCGCGATCGCTACGCAATTCCTTCACCACAGACATCAAATTCTCTGTTAAGCGAACCTTTCGCAGGACATAATTAACGGTTTCTTCCTTCACCCATCCTCTGGAAACGGCAACCTCACTGAAAGACAGACCAGAATGCTCCTGATCTGCATAAATGACTTTGACTTGAGCTTTGCTCAGAAGTCCCGCGTCCATTAACTGCGGTCCTAAAAATTTCTGTAGATCTTGTTGCCCGCTGAGCGATCGATCGGTCATCTTCTCCCCCTTCACATAGATTCACGGCCTGTAAATCTATCCATACAGATAAATATCTATTTATTTAAGACTCTATCATGTTTAATTTTTTGTGGTCAGAAACATTACTGGATCGCCCAAAAAACTCCCCCTCGAACTAAAGAGTGCGTCAAGGGGGAGTTAAATAGGGCAAAACTAAAGCAATGGCTGAAAATCGATTCTTAGGCCATTATTTGCTCTCTGAGAATTCAGCATCAATCACATCATCATCAGAGGAGCCGCTGGAGCTTCCCCCATCAGAAGTGTCATTATCTGGGCCAGGAGCGTCACCTGCACCCGCTTGCTGATACATACTGGTGCCGATCGAATAAAGCGACTGTTGGAGTTCGCCCGTTAGGGTTTTCATGCGATCCGTGTTTTCCGCTGCGATCGCTTCTTCAAGGTCTTTGATCAGCCCTTCCACCTTGTCTTTATCGGTGCTGGAAACTTTGTCGCCAAATTCGGCAACCTGTTTCTTGGCCTGATAGACCAACGTATCGGCTTGGTTTTTGACCTCAACCTTTTCACGGCGTTCGCGATCGACGTCAGCATTTTTCTCAGCGTCTTTGACCATGCGGTCCACTTCGCTGTCAGAAAGTGTAGAGGCTCCGGTGATGCTGATGGATTGTTCCTTGCCCGTGCCCTTGTCCTTAGCTGTGACGCTCAAGATACCGTTGGCATCAATATCAAAGATCACTTCAATTTGAGGCACGCCACGGGGAGCTGGAGGAATTCCATCGAGCCGGAAGGTTCCCAAGCTCTTGTTATCGTTGGCCAGTTCGCGCTCGCCTTGGAGAACGTGGATTTCCACATTGGTTTGACCGTCTACAGCAGTGGAGAACACCTCTGATTTTTTAGTAGGGACGGTGGTATTGCGGGTAATGAGCTTAGTCATGACGCCACCCAAGGTTTCCACACCCAGAGACAGTGGGGTTACATCTAGGAGCAGAATATCCTTGACTTCACCCGCTAGAACGCCAGCTTGAATAGCTGCACCCACGGCCACCACTTCATCAGGGTTGACGGTTTGATTGGGGGCTTTGCCCAATACTTTGCGAACCACTTCTTGGACCGC
Source organism: Acaryochloridaceae cyanobacterium RU_4_10 (assembly GCA_012032135.1). Lineage (GTDB taxonomy): Bacteria > Cyanobacteriota > Cyanobacteriia > Thermosynechococcales > Thermosynechococcaceae > JAAURS01. The sequence continues at coordinate 10,206 of JAAURS010000106.1, forward strand.
AGGAATCCGAGTGGAACCTCCCACCAATACGATCTCATTGAGGGCGCTCTTGTCGATCTTGGCATCGCGCACCGCATCTTCAACAGGTTTGCGGCAGCGATCGATCAGATCGGCACACAGCTCTTCAAACTTCGCACGGGTGAGAGTGGTATCGAGGTGTTTTGGCCCATCTTGGGTTGCGGTAATGAAAGGAAGGTTGATATCTGCTTGGGTCACGCTGGATAGCTCGACCTTGGCCTTTTCAGCCGCTTCTGTGAGGCGCTGGAGGGCTTGACGATCTTTACGCAGGTCGATTCCTTCCGCCTTTTGAAACTCTCCGGCGAGATAATCCACGATTTTTTTGTCGAAGTCGTCACCCCCCAAGTGGGTGTCACCCGAGGTGGAAAGCACTTCAAACACGCCATCGCCCACTTCTAAAACTGAAACGTCAAAGGTTCCACCGCCAAGGTCAAACACTAAGATGGTTTCGTTAGATTTGCGGTCTAAGCCGTAGGCCAAAGATGCAGCGGTTGGCTCGTTGATGATGCGGAGCACTTCAAGACCCGCAATTTTTCCAGCATCTTTGGTCGCTTGACGTTGGGAGTCATTGAAATAAGCCGGAACCGTAATCACGGCCTGAGTGACTTTTTCACCCAAGTATTTGCTGGCATCATCCGTTAGCTTGCGCAAAACCTGCGCTGAAATTTCTTCTGGAGAAAATTGTTTGCCCGCAGCAGGACAGTCAACCTTGACACTGCCGCTGGTGCTCAAAACTTTATAGGACACTTCTGTCATCTCAGTGCCTACTTCATCCACCTTCCGGCCAATGAATCGCTTCACGGAGTAAAAGGTGTTTTCAGGGTTCATAACAGATTGACGCTTCGCAATTTGGCCCACTAAGCGATCGCCATTTTTCGCAAAAGCAACAACCGATGGCGTTGTGCGAAACCCTTCAGCATTTGCAATGACTGTTGGCTTACCGCCTTCCATCACAGCCACGCAGGAATTTGTTGTACCCAAATCGATTCCAACAACCTTTGCCATAGGACGTTTTTTGCTCCTTTTTTTGCCTAATTAAGTTAGGCGTAATTTATTGCACTCTTCGTCTTCTATAGTGGCGTTTGAGGGGGTTAATCTGAAGGCGTATTTACCGAACCAACCGTAATCGGTTGGTTTAGAGCGATCGATTTAATTCATTAAGGCCTATCCACCCCTAAGAAATTGGACCCCAGTTAAGCTGTGCTAACATCTTTAACAAAACTCTTTGTCAAGTCTTTATGGGCAAAGTTCTAGTTCTCAATGCTTCTTACGAGCCTTTAAACATCACAAGTTGGCGTCGTGCGATTGTCCTTCTGCTCAAAAATAAAGCAGAGCAAGTCGAACATAATGGTAAATATATTCGCGTTGATTTTCCGCTTCCCACGGTGATTCGGTTGCGATATTACGTCCGCACACCTTACAAAGAAATTTCTCTCACCCGCCGCAATATTCTCAATCGAGACAACCATGCTTGTCAGTATTGCGGTTACAGCGGGGAAGACTTGACATTAGACCATGTTTTGCCAAAATCTAGACGGGGTGAAGATAGCTGGGAAAATATTGTCACCGCTTGTGTCACGTGCAATGTTAAAAAAGGAAACCGCACCCCCCATGAAGCCAAGATGCCCCTCCGCCAAAACCCCCGACGTCCCTACAGCAGTTTGTATTTTGAAGTGAACAAACACGTCCAAAATGGCGGGCACGAAGAATGGCAAAAGTATATGATCGGACTATGAAGTTTTTCTCAATAACGGTCTGAATTCTCCTTTTAGAACCCCTATGATATCCAGCGCTTTATCCTCCGTTGATGCAGACCCGCTGCTCGATCTAACAACGTCGGAATCCAAACTTACGGATCTATCTCGGTTGCCCAATTCTCTCCCGAGCCATCAAACAAGGGTCTCCGAACAGCGCAGCGAAGCCCTCAGCCGAGTGTTGGACAAACACAGGGGCGATCGCCATCTCGTCATTCTGCAAGACTTCCCAGACCCAGATGCGATCGCTTCAGCTTGGGCTTACAAACTCATTGCGGAACGCTTTGATATCCAGTGCGACCTGGTTTACGGCGGAACCCTAAGCCATCAAGAAAATATTGCCTTAGTCAAGCTCACAGGCTTGCCCTTACAGCGCTGGAATTGTCAGACTGCCAAAAGTAAAGACTTATCGGCCTATCACGGCTGCGTTCTGATTGACAACCAAGGCACCACCAGCCAACTGTTGCCGATCGCGCAACAGGCCAATATTCCCGTCACCATCGCGATCGACCACCACAGCGCTCAAGAGGGACTCCAAGCCGAACTGATGGATATTCGGGTCAATACGAGGGCCACGGCCACCATCATGACGCAATATCTTCAGACGGGACTCCTCACCTTAGACAGCAGCATCAGCGAACATGTGAAATGTGCGACCGCTTTGATGCATGGACTGAGATCGGATACCAATCGCCTGATGCAGGCCCAAGAAGAAGACTTTTTAGCGGCAGCTTACCTGAGTCGGTTCTATGATGCTCAACTGCTGAACACGATTTTGATGTCTTCGCGTTCTAAGCAAGTGATGGACGTGATCGAGCGCGCCCTTAAGAACCGCAGTATTCACAATAATGTTTGTATTGCTGGCGTCGGGTTTCTCCGCTACGACGATCGCGATGCCATTCCTCAGGCAGCAGACTTCTTGATCACAGAAGAAAATATCCACACTGCTGTGGTCTATGGCATTGTGCATGATGAAGATGAGGAATTGGAATTGGTCGTCGGTTCCCTGAGAACCACCAAAATCACCCTGGACCCCGATGAATTTATCAAAGAAGCCTTTGGCCAAGATACCCAAGGACGCTTCTTTGGCGGCGGGCGATCGCTGGCTGGTGGATTTGAGATTCCGATGGGGTTTCTGTCAGGGCTGAATGAGAATTCTGATTATGCCAAGCTGAAGTGGAGTGTCTATGACACGCAAATTAAGCAAAAGTTGATGCGCCTCATTAACCCTGAAGGAAGCGTGATTCGGACTCATTAAAGATCTCGCTGAAGCTCGTCCGAGTGGGTTGCTAAAATTGTGGTGTAACAATTTTCTTAAGATGAGTTAACATAAGTTAATAATATCTCTGTTTCAGATCCGATCCCTACATTTGATTAGTCAGGAGGATACAGCCCTAGTGAACAATAAGCGGTGGAGAAATGCAGGACTTTATGTATTGCTGGGGATTGTGGTCCTAGCGCTAGCCACTTCTTTCTTTGAGCGGCAGCCTGCGGCAAAAGAAAGCTGGCGCTACAGTCAACTGATTGACGCGGTTCAGCAACATAAGGTTGAAAAAATTAGGTTGAGTGCCGATCGATCGATTGCTCAGGTGACGGGCCAAGATGGCACCCAAATTCAGGTTAACCTCCCCCCCGATCCTCAGTTGATTGATATCTTGACTGAGAATAAGGTCGATATCACGGTGATTCAACCAACGGATGATGGATTTTGGGTCAGAGCGTTTAGTACCTTTTTAGTGCCGATCGCACTACTCGTCGGTCTGTTTGTGTTGTTCCGTCGCGCTCAAAATGGTCCTGGCAATCAGGCGTTAAATTTTGGTAAGTCCAAGGCGCGGGTTCAAATGGAACCTCAAACTCAAGTCACGTTTAACGATGTGGCTGGGATCGAGCAGGCCAAGCTGGAGCTGAGCGAAGTCGTTTGACTTTTTGAAAAATGCCGATCGCTTTACTGGCCATTGGAGCCAAA
>JAAURS010000107.1 GCA_012032135.1 Acaryochloridaceae cyanobacterium RU_4_10
TGGCTGTACGCGCCCCATTGCTATGGTCATGGAACTAAACCCTCTTGCTACCAAAAGAAACGATTGCAAGGCAATCAATTTATATTTTGATTCCATTTTGGGATCTGTCGAATAAAGAAAGACCCTGGCAATCTAGGCACAAAGGTAAGGCATAAACCTTAAAAGCTTAAGAAGCTTAATGAAGTCTTATTGCGCTCATTCAGTACCTTCTCTAATGTAAGGGCTAGAGTGGCGTCTGGGAAAGGTGAGAGGAGAAAGTTGGCCCAATAAAGCCACTTTACCGCCCTCGCTCTTAAGACAAAATGCCGAAACATTGCCCCAGAGCACCTCATCCCTAGCCCATCATCGATTTTGAATGCACCTTTGCGCCCGTTATATTAAGTTGCTTAATCTTATTAGATAACGGAATTCTTACGAAATATCAAGTTTCCGACCTTTTAGACTCAGCCACCGCCAAAAAGGAATAATATCTCAAATTACTCTTGAATAAGAGTGAATTCGCTGTTAATTCGCACAAAATAAATTTCACAAAGATTGCGAGTATGAGATTTTATGTTAAGAAATGTAAATATCATGCCCGTCTTTGCCTTCCATTTTGGGTTGGGTTCTGACACTCGCATTTTTCCTAGGAGGGTGCCCCCTTCGCAACTTATACTCAAGGGTGTCTCTAGCTCAATGTCGGGTGTATATGACTGCTCAAGCCGCTCAAGATCGGGAAAAAGTTTTACGTTATGACGTGCTTGGAGCGAAACGCCTCAGCAATTATTGGTGGGCAACGGTTATCTCTATCGGGGCAACAGGCTTTTTGCTGGCAGGTTTATCGAGTTATTTGCAAGTGAATCTGTTGCCGATTGGGAATGGCGTGGACCTGATTTTTATTCCGCAAGGAATTGCGATGAGCTTTTACGGCGTGGCCGGATTGTTGCTAGCAACCTATCTCTGGCTGACGATTGTTTGGGATGTAGGGGGTGGTTATAACGAATTCGATCGCGCGGCAGGGAAGGTGAATATTTTGCGCTGGGGCTATCCAGGGAAAAATCGCAAACTCGAACTGTCCAGCCGGATTGGTGATGTTCAAGCGGTGCGGATTGTGATTCGTGAAGGTCTCAATCCAAAGCGATCGCTGTATTTGCGGGTTAAGGGTCGGGGTGAGATTCCGTTGACTCGGGTAGGGCAACCCCTTCCTTTAGCAGAGATTGAAGACCAAGCTGCTGAAATTGCTCGCTTTTTAGGCGTCCCCATGGAAGGACTCTAATTTGAACGTTTGACCTCTATTATCGTTTGTAACCCATGATGTTCCTCAGATTTTCAGCGAATCGAGCTTATCGACCTTTGATGGCCATGGCGATCGCCATGATGTTGTTTGCTTGCTCAGCGCCTTCGGATTCTGTGTCTTCTGCGACAGACCCCTCACAGTCCGTTGCGTCGGCAAGTTCTGTGCCAGGGGCTGAAAGTCCAGCGCCCATCAGTCAGTTGCCTAAATTAAAGGGCAAAGCCACTGTGGTGCTAACGGTGAAAGGAAAGCCCATTACGATTGAAGTGGATGGGACGAATGCTCCCGTTACGGCAGGAAATTTTGTAGATCTTGTCAACCGCAAGGTCTACGATGGCACGAAGTTTCATCGGGTAGAGTCTCAGTTTGTGGTTCAGGGTGGAGATCCGCTTACAAAAGATGCCAAAGCTGACCCGAGCATGTTTGGAACGGGGAATTTCATCGATCCCAAGACAAAACAAACCCGTTATATTCCCTTAGAAATTTTGCCTGCGGGTGCCAAAGAACCGATATATGGCAAAACCCTCAAATCGGCTGGAATTAGCCAGCCGCCAAAATTAAAACACGGACGCGGCGCGGTGGCGATGGCGCGATCCATGATGCCGGATTCTGCTTCTAGTCAGTTTTACTTTGGCTTGACCAATGCGGCGACGGCTCCCTTAGATGGTGATTACGCGGTCTTTGGCACGGTCAAGCAGGGCATGGAGGTTGTGGATAAGATTGCAAAGGGCGATCGGATTGACTCTGCCAAGGTCACGCAAGGAATAGAAAACTTGAAATAGCGCCCGTTCTGGGAAACAACTTGCCGCTGGCTTCGACTCCGCTCAGCCAGCTAGATACTCTCCTCGGTCAGCTAGATATTGCGATCCTGAAGAACGGGATTAAAATACGGATAACGAGGTTGGACAAGGTTGATGGTTGTGCCGGAAACCCATTCAAAGTCTGCAATGCTTGCCCCCAGTCTTTACGAATCCGACTTTTACGCTTGGACGCTGGAACAAGCGTCACTCCTCCGCAGCCATCAGTGGGCTCAGATCGATCTGTCAAATTTAATTGAGGAGATTGAATCTTTGGGGAAGCAGCAGCGGCAAGAGTTGCGAAACCGTCTCAGTATCCTGATCGGACATTTACTGAAGTGGGAGTACCAGACCCAACATCGCAGCCGTAGTTGGTTGGCAAACCTTCGGATTCAACGACTGGATATTTTGGAATTGCTTGCAGATAACCCCAGTCTAAAGCCTTATCTGGAGGAGGCCCTTCAGACTGCTTATCTCAAAAGTGTTGCCCTAGCGGTTCGCGAAACCAATCTTCCCGAGCGAACCTTTCCAAAAGATTGTCCCTACGAGTTGTCCGAGGTTCTGAGCGATCGCTTTTACCCCGGCGAACCCAGTGAGTTTGTGGATGAACTGAATTGAATCCATGACGGAGGTATGGGTCACGGGTCTTAGTTTAGGTTCGGCGTTAGGCCCAACGCTTCTAAAGAGTTGGACCGCTTTACTCCAGAGTAAAAGTGGAATTTCATTACAACAGCCGTTTTTAGACTTACCGCCCTATCCCCTAGGACTGGTATTCGATCGCCCGACTCGTTTGAACGATCTTTTGGATGCTGCATTACAGGATGTTTTAGAAGACGCACAACTCTCTTCACTCCCTCCCAACGAATGGGGGGTTGCCTTGGGTTCCAGTCGGGGATATCAGGCTGAGTTAGAAGCTTTAGCACATCGTTGGCATCGCGATCGCACTGTCCCCCCCCTACCAGAATGGATGCTGTCCTACGGTCGATCTCCTGCCACTCGGGTTGCCCAGCGCCTCCAAGCCTGCGGACCGATCGCATCCCCAAGGGCCGCGTGTGCCACTGGACTGTGGGCGATCGCACAAGGGGCAGAACTGATCCGCACGGGTCAGTGCGATGTCGTGGTGGCAGGGGCTGTAGAAGCGCCCATTACACCTTTAACCTTGGCGGGATTCGATCGGATGGGAGCCTTGGCCCATGACGGTGCTCATCCCTTTGACCGAGAACGATCTGGTTTCGTATTGGGAGAAGGGGTGGGATTGATGGTTCTCGAACGTCGCGATCGGGCGGAGGCACGGGGGGCTAAACCCTACGGTCGAGTTCTTGGCTTTGGCCTCACCTGGCGATGCAGAACACATCAGTTCGCCAGCATTAGATCGCAGAGGGGCGATCGCAGCGATCCAAGATTGCCTTCAGCGCAGCCATCTCACCCCCGCACGAGTGGACTTTATCCACGCTCACGGGACGGGAACGCGTCTCAATGACCGAGCAGAAGCTGAGATAATTCAATCTCTTTTTCCTGCTAACGTTGCTGTGAGTTCTACCAAAGGTGCAACCGGACATACCCTTGGCGCATCCGGTGCAATGGGAGCAATTTTTTGCCTTATGGCCCTGCATCATCAAATCGTGCCGCCCTGCGTGGGACTCCAAAATTCAGCCTATTCCCTCAATTTAATCCGCCAAGCTCAGAATGCATCTGTACAAATTGCGATCTGTTTTAGTTTTGGATTTGGCGGTCAAAATGCAGTCCTAGCCTTTGCTAGACCAACTGTTACACAAGCAAAAATAGAACGTTCTAAATTTTTGAGTCTGTTTGGTGAAAGTTATGAAGCGTAAATGTGTACTCTAACTAAAGACACCTCACATCTGTTGCACCCCATCAATTGATGTCTGAGGACTTCAGCCCTAATTCACTATGCATATGACTTCTGTTCGACATTCAGCGGTTTCCTCTTCTGCCTTGGTTGAAGACCATGCATCTCAGCTCATTGACGAGCTGTTTCAAGGCTTAGAGGACGAATTAGATGGATTAGGAAAACAGCCCTCTACATCAACCGATCGGCATGGGTCACTTGCCTCAAATTCTTTATTGCTTCGCTTGCAACCCAGCGATCCCGAAATTGAAGAGACGGGGCTATTGGTTCCCTACATTAAAATGGAGGATGCGACTTTAGAATCTTTCTACAATACTGACCTAACGTCGCCTCCCCCCTCCACTTCAGACCCTTCCAACGATGGTTTTGGGCAAGGCATATTGCTAGGGATGGCTTGTTTTTCTTTGATCGGTTCTATCGGTCTATGGCTGTTTACTCAGGTCAAACAGCCCGTAGCTCCATCCGTTGCAGCCCAGCCCATACCCCAAGTCTCAACGCCAGCCAATCCAGCCGATGTTGCCTTTGCTACGGAATCAGAGCAGACGCTTCAAGCCCTTGAAAATAGCCCACCCCCACTTGCCGTAACTTCTGTTGCTACTGCTGCTACTGCTGCGCTTCCTTCCATTACAGCTAACCCCGCTCCTGCGGCTGCGATCGCCCCATCCGTTGCATTGCCAGCAAAAAAAACAGTATCTGTCGCGGTGAAGAATCCACCCTCAGCCCCACCCTCAGCCTATGTGCGTAAGATTGAATCTGCACCCCTCCCTTCGCTTCAGCCGTTGGCATTGAGTACAGTGCCCGATCCCAAATCCCCTGCATCAAAGGTTATACAAGCTCCCGTTGCAGCGATTCCAACAACGGTTCCCAATCTCGCCCCTCAAGCTTTACCCATGGGTCGTCAAGCTAAAGCAGGGAAGGCAGCTAAAGCAGGCGTGACGGTACAAGGCATTTTAGATTTAGGAGATAAATCAGCGATACTGATTGCTCGGAATGGCTCAACCCAAAATATTCATCCAGGGGAAACTTTGGATTCAACGGGATGGGTATTTGTGCGCGTTGAAAACGGTCAGGCGATCGTACAGCGTGGAAATGAGGTCCGTGCGGTCAGCGGAGGGGAAGAGTTCTGATCCTTTACAATAAGTTTGTAGCCATCTTGGGATGAGAGGCATGAAAGCATTTGAAGACATGAACCGTTTCTTGGAAGAGCGGTTAGATGAGTTTCTCAAATCTCATCCTGACCTAGAGTTACAGGTTTTAGAGGATCGGCTCCGCGAACAGAAGGACGAAACGCAAAAAAACTTGCGTAAGTTGGCTTCAGATGAAACCCAAATCCAACAAAATATTCTCAAAACGGCTCAAGAGGTTCAGCGCTGGAACGAACGAGTTGGGAAGGCAGAGCAAGCAAAGCGTCCCGATTTAGCCCAAGCGGCGAAAGAACGGGAGGCAGCGCTTTTACGTCAGGGGAACCAACAATGGGCTCAAATGTCCTTGATTCAAGAACAAATTCAGCAAGCAAAACAACGCGCAACGCAAATTGAACAGCGGATTCAAGACGTACAAGCCAGAATTCGTCAAGCGCCGCCAAAACCTCCCCGCACTCCCACGCCACAAGCTTGGCAAAGTACCCCAAAAGACCAGGCTTGGTCTAGTAGTGGATTGTTTAATGAGCCAGATCCCCTTGAAGAACAGTTCAAGACTTGGGAAATGGAAGCAGAATTGGAAGCTCTCAAGCGTAAGCTGGGGCGTTAGTTGCGCAGTTTTTGGTTATTCCGCACAATGACGGGTTTCAAGATCAGTGCAGCCAATGGTTCTGACCGATTCATCAGCCAGACAAACGGCCTTCCCAGCCACCGAACGAAGAACAGAATAACGGGAGATGCAAGGGGACCCCGAAGGTCGGTTTTTTTCATCCAATTGCCTGTCCGCTGCATTGCCTGAAAATTCTTGCAGGTGGTGCAGGGAATCCCAGCTTTCGGTTCGGTCTGTCCCGTCAGCATCGCTTTAGCGTAAGTGATAGATTCGCCCGTAAGACTTTCAGGGTTGCTAAATACGTTGCCAAAATCTCCCCAATAGTTGAAGCAACATCCCAGCAAACGCCCATCCCAATTCACTTGGGGGTTAGTCCAGAGTTGCTGGCACATATCTTTGTAGATATAGCTTCCTTGATTTTGTTCGTATTCACTGCGGCTGATTGCTCCACTTGCGGTCTGCGATCGCACGCGGTCCACATCCTTAACGGGAGAGATTTTCTCATCCCAAGACAGCTTCACATAAAAATTCATCCCTAATTTTGCTGCCATCTCCCTAGCGGTTTCAATCTCATGCTCGTTATGACCAAAGACAACAAACTGCCAAAGTAACAGAGGAAACTGAGATTGATACTGAGCCTTATATTGATTAATTAATTGAATATTTTTCATCACCTGATGGAAATTTCCGCCAACGCGATATTGCTGATAGGTTTCCTGACTGGCCCCATCAATTGAGCAATCAAGGTGGCGAAACTTATATTTAACGAGCGCCTCTAAAACCTCCGGTTTCACCGTATTGAGGTTCACCCCATTGCTGGCCGTCAGCATAATATTTTTTTCAAAACCAACTCGAAGAATATCTATGAGCTGTGGATTTAAAAATATTTCGCCCCAGTTTGAAAGCTCCACATGCATCAGTGTGGGATTGCGATCGATCATTTGCTCAAAGCGTTCCAATGATAGAGTGCCAGATCCAAGAAAATGTGTGGTTTTCCCCTGGGCGGTCGGGCAAGACGGACACTTGAGCTGACAACGAGTTGATGCCTCTAAACGAATGGAAACAGGCTGCATAATTCGTATTAAATAAACATTAAATAAGTCTTTACTACGCAAAATACTACGCCTCTTAACTTGTGAAGAGGTTTAGTTACATTTGTTTGCTGATTCAAATCTAGTTAACGCGGACTCTTGGTGCGAAGCTGTCGAAGACCATCCAAATTTGACAATAGGGATAACAGGACCCCTCCCATCACCAAACCTGGCATGGGTGCGGTCAGTTGCCCCAGCCAATGGGACAACTGCAACATTGCAAATAATGCAATAAAACTAATACACCAAACTTTCATCAGGAGTGATTGCAGGGGAGGGAACGGTTGCTAAAGTATTGAGCGTTTTCCAAAAGCGCTGATTCCAGGCAAGAGATTCAAAATCACCCCGCACCGATCCGCGATCCGTTGATTTTGCGATGCGCCGTAAAAAATCTAGGTAGGGAATTTCTTCTAATTCTCCAATCGGTTCTTTTAAGACCGTTTTGAGGGGAAGAAATTCGGGTAATTGGGGCTTGAGAGAAGTCGTTTCTCCATCCATTGGCGCAAAGAGCAGCGGGGGAAGACGATTTTTATCCGATATTAAAAACGCAACTTGGGGTAATTCTTTGGGAATGGCAGGGAGGAGCACTACCTCGTAATCCTTCTGCGATGGGGTTTTCTGGGTGTTGTTACAGGCAGGGACGGGATCGGACACTATTCCATGTGCCTTCGGTGCTGGTGTAGGAGAAGCGTCGATCGGATCCCAGTCTGAGAGCAATTCAAAATCTTGAGATGAAACTTGCAGTGAAATACTTCGTCCGAACTTTTGCACATCTGCTCGATCGGATAACACTTGGCAATTCAGCTCCCAGAGCCCTGGAAGAAGATAATTTAAACCAAACAGCTCAATGTATCCATCATTGTTCGGTTGCTGGATGCGCTGTTGGATGATTTCTTGAAGAATCCCATCTAACTCATACTCGTGACGGATGTGGACTTTGACTGCTAAATCTGGACAGTCTACTTGAGCAACTAAGCGATATCGACCTTCCAAAATTTCAGCACCCGGTGTCTCCAACGGAAGCCAGTCGCGATCGCCTTCTTTTTGAATTAGAAATTGCCACTGAGTCATTTTGAGTTTTCTCACTTCACACACATCACACCACTCGGTTCTAGGAGTACCGAACCCATCCGTCGAAAATAGCCACAGAATAGTTCCTGGGCTGGGATATTCGCCCACTTTGGTGGGGAACATCGCTGAATCTTCGTTGTACTTTATACCCTTTTTGCTAGTTTAGAAAGGATAATTTTCTTTTTCAGATCGGAAATTCTTTCAATGAGTGCAGATTGGGGCAAAACCTCCTGCTCTCCAGACCCCAGCCACTTAAGCTGAAGGGTTCGATTTTGGGCTTCTTCGTCTCCCAATATGAGGCACAAAGGCGCACCGCTGCGGTCTGCCCGCTTCATTTGCTTACCAAATGCACTCCCACTCAGATCGACTTCTACTGCTAGCCCCGCCTGCTGAAGTGCCCGAGAGACCTGAAGGGCTTGCGCTTCCGCTTCAACGCCACGAGAAGCGCAGTAAATATCAATATCTGTTGAAGCGGTTTCACTTTGTTGTTGCAGGATCATGACAAGGCGCTCTAACCCAATAGCCCAACCGATCGCAGGGGTGTCTGGCCCTCCCAGTTCGGTCACGAGCCCATCGTAGCGGCCACCGCCACACACCGTACTTTGGGCTCCAAGTTCTTCGAGTTGGAATTCAAAGGCAGTGTGGGTGTAGTAATCTAGCCCTCTGACAAGACAAGGATTAATAACAAAAGGGATATCCAAACGCTGTAAGAGTTCCTGGACCCGATCGAAATGGGTTTTGGAGAGATCGCTGAGGTAGTCCAAGATACTGGGGGCCTCTTTTGCGATCGCCTGGGTCTTGGGATCTTTACTGTCTAGGATGCGGAGCGGATTGCGGTGGAGTCTATCTTGGGAATCTGGGTCTAAGTCATTGGCATATTGCTCAAAATACCTCACCAATGCGTCGCGGTAGTGTTGGCGATCGGCCTTAGTGCCCACGGAATTAAGGCTCAAGGTCCACCCCTGGATTCCGACCTCGCGCAAAATATCGGCGGCTAAGGCAATGACTTCTGCATCCGCTCTGGGATCGGCGCTGCCTAGAACCTCAACCCCCAGTTGGTGAAACTGACGTTGCCTTCCGGCTTGGGGACGCTCGTAGCGAAACATTGGACCTGTATACCAGAGGCGTTGGACTCCCCCTTGGGCGTGGAGTTTGTGCTCAATATATGCGCGGACCGCTCCAGCAGTTCCTTCTGGCCGGAGGGTGATGGAGCGATCGCCCCGATCCTGGAAGGTATACATTTCCTTGCCCACCACATCCGTAGCCTCACCGATCCCCCGTTCAAACAATTCTGTTTGCTCGAAGATTGGCGTGCGAATTTCGCGATAGGCAGAATGGGTGAGAATGGCTTGGGCGATCGCCTCTATCCGCTGCCAAGTCGCGACCTCCTCGGGCAAAATATCCCGCGTTCCCCGTGATGCTTGAATGAAACCCATGTCAATGCCGCTTTCTATCAAAAAATGAGTCGTCTACCGGAGCCCATTATGCCGGATTTTGGAGCGGACATTGGGACGGAACAATTCTTTCCAGTCTATCGAGTCTGAGGGAATTTGAAGGGGGTTGGAGATCTGGGTGTTTTGTTTGGCTTGGAGTCAGGACGTTTGGTGTAGGCCACAATCCCAGCCAAGCCACCCGCAACCAACGTGTAGATGGGATTCACCATCGCATTAATCAGACAGTCAATGGTGTACATCATTAAGGCCACGGCTAAAACAGCAGCGGGTAGCACCTGAGGATGGTTCCAGGTTTGAGCCGGACAGCGCAAGACCACAAAACCCAAAACGGGCAATATTAAGGCACTCATCAAACTGACCAGACCCACAATTCCTTGGTTGCCAAAGGCAATAATCCAAAGACTGTCCGTCACAGAAATATCATTGCCGTAATTGTCATAGACCCGCGCGCGCCCCCAGCCGCCCCAGCCGAACCAGGGTTGTTGCCGCGCTTTAGCTGAAAGCCGAGCTTCATTTTCTAAGCGAAAGACCAGTGAAGCAGCGCGATCTTCATTGGTCACCCGAGTCAGGGCACTGGAAACCTGCTGAATGACCTGAGGGGTGATTCCCCCCACAGAGGCAAAGATTAAGTATCCAGAAATAATGCAAGGAATCAAAAAGAGCAACAGGGCAGTTTTCCACTGCCGAATGGAAAAAATCAGCAATCCTGCTAATAGCAGCAAGAAATAAGCACCCGTAGATTTCTCTAGAACAAAAGTCACCCCCAGTAAGAGCACGATCCCAAGGGCTAAGTTTTCGGCATTTCCAGCTTGATGTGGGATTTTTCCCGATCTCACCCGATCGGATTTTTGAGGGTTGGATTGGGTTGGGCGTTGCGCGAGGGTGGCTTGCAAGGTGCCACTGCGCCACAACCAAAACGCAATCAATGTAGCCGTCATCAACCACATGCCTACCATCAAGCCATGCTGCATAAACACAAAGGGCCGAAATCCTCCATAGCGCAGAGCTTGGTCAAAAGATTGAGGATAAAATCCATAGATCCATTTATGCAGTTGGGGGCTCATGCGGATTTCAAATAAACAGAGCGGAACGTAGAGCAGTCCGCCCCCTACAATCCCCACGGCAAGTTGTTTTAAGCCTTCTAAAGAGCCCAAGTACAACCTGCCCAGCCAGTAAGGGAATCCCCAAGTTACGGTCTGGCTCAAGGTTTCTGCAAACCCGTCGTAGGGGCCTAGTCCATTGGCTAAAGAAGATGCCATCGGCGAAAAGCACCACACCAGCATGGGTATATCAATCCAGTGGAGGCGGATTTGCTTGAACCGTTGGGGATCGAATATCAACGTGGCAATAAAAATGCCATAGCAGGTGGCTGACATTTTGGTGTAGTCAGGTATCCCAGAAAGGGGGATTTTAGCTTCGGGTAGGAAAAGCCAAGCGCCTAAGAAACTAATAATTAAAGCCCGTCGGGCTGGGAAGCGACTGAATAAGTACAACACAATAGGGATCCAGACAATCATCACAAGATAGCCGAATCCATTCATCTGACCCATCAGGCGACCTCACCAAAAACTTTGAATGCGATAACTCGTGTAGACCAACCTGTTTGTCGTACTGCCCCACTGCGGTCTGTGCCTGCGCAGCGATCGCTTACAACTATCGGGGCGACAACCCCTCAATCTTTGCTTAAGGGCACGCCAAACGTCTAGGGGCTCGGTAGCTTTAACACCAGAATCGGGTATTCTCACTGCTGAGGGGGATGCTTGACAATCTGTACAGATCGCTGAACGATCGTCCTCCAAACACCTGCGCGATCGCATCTTGCCCTCACCGTCAGTTCTTCAAAATGCAGTGTTGTCATGCCCCTAAATTCTTCTATTTCTCCCTCAAAAGAATCGCCGTCTGAAGCTCGGCGCGATATTTTGGGTCTTTTGGCCGCGATTTTTTATGGGTTGTTTACCTTGCTGCCAGACAATAGCAGTGTGCTGGTGTCTTGGCCTTGGGTTTTTGTGTGGCAGGTGGCTTTGATTCTGCCTTGGCTGTGGCTACTCCGGCAATGGTGGGTGCAAACCCATTTTGTCAGGCTGGGATACGGGTTGGATTATGGGATGGGGTTGGCGATGGTGGGGGTGGTGGCCTCAACGGTGTTTGCTCCGTTCCCGCACCAAGCAAGGTGGTATGGATGGGCGGCACTTTGCTGTATGGCGGCTGTGTATGCGTTAAATGAGTGGTGTGCCAATCGCGATCGGAGATTGCTGCTCCTGAGAGTGCAGGGGGCTTTAAGTTTTGTATTTATCCTTGAAAGTCTCGTTCTGTGGGCTAGTCAGACGTTATTTCCAGAGCTAACTCGTCTGCAAGGATTGCGGGCCGCAGGGCTGAATGTTTTCTTTTGATTTTTCAGTCTTGGAGCTACGCAACTGGGCTCCTATTGGGCATCAAAATTATGTGGCGGGGTTTTTGGTCCTCAGCTTGCCTTTACTCTTGGGTCTCGCGCTGATCTCCAAAGGAAGTTGGCGTCAGGTTTGGGGGTTGGGATTTGGGTTGGGATTGGTGGACCTCTATACCACTAGTTCCCGTGGCGGATGGTTGGGGTTGGCGCTGATGGGCGCATTGGGAATTTTGCTCTTGATGGGCCACCGCAGTATTCCACTACGGTTGCGCTGGGGTGGCGGTCTTTTACTGTTGCTGGGTTTGGGCGGGATTGCCTTGGCCAACAATCGGCTGCGATCGATCTTCACTACTTTCGATTCCGCTGGCGGCGAAACCGCTTTTCGTCTGATTACCAATACCGCTGGCTGGAAGATGGGGTTGGCGCATCCGGTCTTTGGCGTTGGGCCTGGCGGCGTATCGTTGCTTTATCAATCCTATCGGCCAGGATGGGCGGGTCGCGAGGCGGAATTGGTGTATCAACTCCACAGCACTCCCGCTCAAATCTGGGCTGAGTTTGGGGGTTGGGGTATGGTACTGAGCCTGGGACTGTTGGGTTGGCTGGGGTATTGGGGGGTTAGGCTGTGGCGGACGCTTGGTGCGGAGCGATCTCCTCTTGCGATGGAGGGCGATCGCATTCTCTGCTGGAGTCTTCTGGCGGGGTTGGCGGGGTATGGCGTCATTAGCGTCACGGATTACCAGCTTGATATTGTCTGTATCAGCGGCACGCTCATTATTTATGGCGTCAGTCTGCTGTCCCTATTGCGAGATTGCATTCCGCCCGGTGCCGTCCCAGTCCCGATGAAATCCTTTCAGCGTTTAGGATTGTGTTGGGGAACGGTGGGATTGTTGATTGCCGTGGGCATCTGGTTGGCTCCCATCCATAGAGCTTGGCAGTTGTCCAGCCTAGGATTTTCTGCCCTCGATCGCCGCCAACCCAATGCGTTTGTCAATAAACTCGATGAGTCTCATCGTTTAGTGCCTTGGGAGCCCTATTACTCCACTCAACTGGGCTGGAATTTATCCAACTTTGCCTTTCAAAGTGCGAATGCCCAAACCAGTCAAGACCTGATGGGTAAGGCGCTGAACGCCATGCAGCAAAGTGTTAAAGCTTCGCCAAATCAAGAGTTCAATCACAGTAGTGTTGGGTGGCTCCAGATGTTTGTCCAGCAACCGGGACCCGCAACCCAATCCTTTGCAGAAGCGACCCGTTTGATGGCGGCAAAACGAGGGGTGTTTCATAGTTTGGGACTGAGTCTTTTGCAGACCCAAAAAGTGGATGCTGCCATCCAGTCTTTTGCGCTTGAAATCTTGCGAGACCCGCTTTGGTTGACCAGTCCCGTTTGGCGATCGGCTCAGCTTGCCCCGCTTTACCCTAAGGTCAAGGCTACTGCGATCGAGACTTACCAGAAACTCCTGAGTGCCCGACCGCTTTCTAGCAGAACTTGGGAGATTTATCTCCATCAGTGTTTGGGTGGGGTGTACTGGTGGCAAGGCGATTTATCTCAGGCGGCAAAGGAGTGGAATGCGAATGGTTCGGTGTTGAGTAAAACGGTGTTGGCGATCGCTCAGCATGAGAGTGCTTTGACGCAAGGACAATTAGAAACAATTACCAATCCCACCACAGCAGGGGAATTTATGGTCAAAGCATGGCTAGATCCGCAAAAGCGATCGGCTTTGGTCGCACAAGCTTTGTTACGGGCAAATCAAGCACAGCCTGATGCCAAACAAATTCAGCCTATCCTGGCAGGGATGGCGCGATCGAAATCCTTTGATGAGTGGGTTAAGTCTCACGCACCCATCAATCAATATCGCCGCGAACGTGCGGGGTTTGGGGTGTTGAGCCGCCATATTGACGGTCCTGCTCCACAGGACTTTTTCCCAGTGGTTGATAATACTGCAATGACGCAGTTTTTGGCAGAATTATTGCCATCACCTGTCTATAGCCCTGAGTTGGATAAAGCACTTCAACCCATGCGAGAGCAGGTGTGGCGATCGATTGCTTCTTTATCTTGATGGACCTTGTGCACAAAGACGATCCTTCCCCCCAGCCACTCTTCCATAAAGCTATGGTGTACACATAAGTCTGAAATAACCATTATGTATGGGTTTCAATCTCTCTGCGGCCCCCTAAACCCCCAAATTGGGGGACTTTGAATCGGTCTGAAGTCCCAATTTGGGGGGGTTGGGGGCGAGGGTAATAATTTTAGATTT
>JAAURS010000108.1 GCA_012032135.1 Acaryochloridaceae cyanobacterium RU_4_10
GGTTCGATCGCAGCCATTATCCAAAATTTCAAATCCATTTCCACTCGCCGAATCAACCGGATTCAAAACAACATGGGTCGTACCCTTTGGCAACGAAACTACTACGAACACATCATTCGAGATAACACCGCACTGCAAAACATTCAGGACTACATTCGTAACAATCCCCAGTCCTGGCAACAAGACCAATTGCATCCGAATAAAGATTAGACCTGCGCCACGGTAGCCTCCGGCAACGCGCCCTGCATTTTACCCAACCACTCAATCAAATGCTCAAGCTGTTGATCGGCCTTCAACATTCCCAACCCACGTACCGTCACCTTACCCGTGCTGTATACGAAACGCGATCGCAGATGTTCCGGCAAATTCTCTGCCATCAAACTCCAGGCAGGTTCCTCCATTGGGGTTTCAAGGATAACGTGCTGTTTGGCCTCCGGTTTAATGCGGGAAAATCCGATAGATTTGGCAATTTGCTTCAGCTCCACAATGCGGATGAGCTGTTGAGCAGCAAGGGGGGGTGGCCCATAGCGATCGCTCCAGTCCAGCATAATTTCCGTTAACTCTTGCTTTGTATTGGCTGAAGCTACTGCTCGGTAGGCACTCATCTTTTGGTCCAGATCGGGGATGTATTCGGAGGGGATGAAGGCCGTGAGGCTAAGATCGATTTGGGTGTCATCGACTTGCGGAATAGCTTGACCGCGAATTTCGTTGATGGCTTCTTGCAACATTTCCATGTATAGGTCAAATCCAATCACATCCATCTGACCGGATTGTTCCGCACCCAGAAGGTTACCTACCCCACGAATTTCCATATCCCGCATCGCAAGTTGATAGCCCGAGCCGAGCTGCGTGAATTCCTGAAGCGCCCGAAGCCTTTGACGGGCCACATCCGTGAGGGCATTGGCCTTGGGGTAAAACAGCCACGCATGGGCTTGGATGCCAGCACGTCCTACCCTTCCTCGCAGTTGATAAAGCTGAGAGAGTCCAAACTTTTGAGAATCCTCAATCACAATGGTATTGACGCGGGGAATATCCAATCCTGATTCAATGATGGTCGTACACACCAAAATCTCCGCATCGCCATTGCAGAACGTGAGCATCGTCGCTTCCAGTTCGCCCTCCTGCATCTGACCGTGGGCGATCGCAATTCGCGCGCTAGGAACCATTTCCCGCAACGTTCCAGCAATCTCTTCAATCCCTTCCACGCGAGGGACTACATAAAATACCTGCCCGCCCCGATCCAATTCTTGGCGCACCGCACTTCGAATCGTTTCCAGATTGTAGGGAGAGAGATGGGTTTTAATGGGACGGCGAGAGGGAGGTGGCGTGGTAATTAAACTCATCTCCCGCACGCCGGAAAGCGCCATGTAGAGCGTTCTAGGAATGGGCGTAGCGCTGAGCGTGAGCACATCCACTTGAGTTTTGAGAGATTTGATTTTTTCCTTCTGGTTGACACCAAAACGCTGTTCTTCATCAATGACCAAGAGCCCCAAATCCTGGAATCCAACCCCTTTTCCCAAAAGTTGATGGGTTCCGACCACAACATCCAACTCTCCCGCTTGCAGTCGCTTTTGGATAGTGCGCCGTTCTTCCTGGGTTCTGAAACGGTTGAGCAGACCCACTTCAATCGGATAGGGTGCAAACCGTTCCTTTAGAGTGTGGTAGTGCTGTTGAGTCAAGATAGTAGTGGGGGCTAGAACGGCAACCTGTTTCCCCGCTGTTACGGCCTTAAAAATAGCTCGAATTGCAACTTCCGTTTGCCAAATCCCACATCCCCACAGACCAAACGATCCATCGGGCGATCGCTTTCCATATCTCGCTTCACGTCCTGCGTCGCTTTGAGTTGGTCGGGAGTGGGTTGGTAGGGGAAGGAGTCTTCCATCTCCGCTTGCCACGGCTGATCGAGCGGGTAGGTAAAACCCTCCTGCTGCGATCGCTGGGCGTAAAGCTGCAACAAGTCCACGGCTAGCTTTTTGATCGCTTTGCGGACTTTACTTTTTGTTTTTTCCCAAGCCTTGCCGGACATTTTGTTGAGTTCCGGTGGTTGGTTGGTGGTGGCCCTGAAGCGAGAGAGCGAGCCAAGCTGATCCGCTGCGACTCGCAGGAGACCATCCGCATACTGAATGACAAGGTATTCACGGGTTTCTTGATGGATAGATAGACTTTCTAGTTTCAGAAATCGACCGACGCCGTGGTTGCGGTGAACGACATAATCTCCAGGTTGGAGTTTATTAGGATCGACCTGTTTGGAGGCAGCTCGTCGTCGCTTGCGGACATAGCCCGAAGTCGCGAGAGTATGCTGCCCAAAAAATTCCCGATCTGTGACCAGTACAATCCGAAACGTTGGCAGGATAAACCCTTCTAGTTCTGCGAGACCAGAGTATTTCAATGCAACGGGAGTGCGGTATTCATGGAGCTTATCGATCGCCGGAAAATCTTTGGGATTGGGCACAAACTGCGCGGGACAGTCATGCTCTTGCAACAACGACACCGATCGCGAGGGTTGGGCCGAAACCATCCAGATTTGGAACTTGCGATCGCGTTCCCCCCGCAGGGTCTCAGCCAGTTTCCCAAATTGGTGGGGCAAGGCAGGCACTGGACGACTGGCCAGATTTAACCCTTGATTCTCAACAGCTAGTTCCGATAGCTTAACCTGATCGAATACGCTAATTTGTTCTAGTCCTTGGGCAAAAGGCTGATGCAGTTTTGGGAAGGCCAATCCTGACGTGTTCAGGGTTTGCCAATGTTCTTCCGCATGTTCCACCCAGCGATCGCAGTGAGCTTGACATTGCTCGGGTTCATCCACTGCGATGAGGGTATTGGGGGGCAAGTAATCCAAGAGAGAAGCAGGTCGATCGAAAGCAATCCCTAAGAAACGACGTGCGCCTTCTAGGGTTCCATTCTCAAGTTGTTCCTCTTCCTGCGGGGACAAATACTGCTGTACTTGCTGGCGTTGGTCGTCTGTGAGTGCGGCTACCGTGACGGGTTGAAAACTAGTTGGAGTGAGAACCAGTTGGACAATATTATCCAGCGATCGTTGAGTGGTGGGGTCAAATTCGCGGAGTTTGTCTAGCTCGTCACCAAACCATTCCAGACGCACGGGCAGTTCTGCGGACACCGGAAACACATCCACAATGTCCCCCCGACGGCTCCACTGTCCTTCGGTTTCTACCAAATTGACGCGATCGTATCCCAAGGCAGCCAGTTGGCGGCTCAGGGTTTCTAGGCTGTAGTCCATACCCTTGCGAAGGTTGATGCAAAAGGGTCGGAATGCTTCAACGGGCGGCAAATGGGGTTGAAGCGATCTCTCTGTGGCAATCACCGCGATGGGCTGTTTGGGGTCGAGCAGTTCTGCCAAAACTTGAAGCTGTCCCCAAGTCATTTCGGCTTCTAGGTCAAAGGCTTCATAAGGGGAGGATTCTGCGGTGGGGTAGAACTGGACCGTGGCCCAACCCATCGCTTCCAGTTGTGCGGCCCATCGTCCTGCTTCCTCAAGGGTAGCCGCGATCGCGCACAGATGTTGCTGGCGGGCTTGCGCCAGGGCAGAGGCGACCAAGCCTTTAGGCAGACGGGCTAACCCATTGAGATTCAACTCATGGGTTTGGGTTAACTTGGCAAGCAGTTCTTCTGTCAGGCGCGATCGGCCTAGGGAGCGAACGAGTGCGGAAAATGTCATAGCCTTTGCAATTCTCTAGCCTTGGGAGCGTAACAGATTTAGGCCAGTAAAACATCACTGTCAAATAATACTCGTCTCAACGATATTTCTCCTCTAGATAATCCACGTAAGACTCTGTTGGGTTTTCTGTGTCTAATTGAATGACACCCATTAAGCTTTGAGTCCAGGGATCCAGATTAGGAATCAAATTTACGTTAGGTTGTGGAGAATTCAATGAGGATGCTTCTTGTTGGATTGAACCTAACAATGCCTGGACTAAACGCCAGCGATCGCCAATCGATAGCTGCATTGCTTGGTTTTGCATTTCTTGTAATGTCATCAGCCGCACTCCCAAGTTTTCCATCTGTCCTACAGCATTTTGATCTTAACCGACGCTGTATTTAACATCTAAGGTGAGTTTGCGGGTGACAGCCTGAGTCATGAGGGTTGCCTGCTGGTGTCAATGGGTTTATTTTAGCCTGTGCTATCTCTGCACGGTGCGATCGCCTTTTCTTTTTCACCGATGCATTCATTGGGCGCGCCCTTGCAAGCCTCTGCATTACTGCGGTGATTGGCGTCCCCGTCTGGAAAAGTCTCTTCAAATCTCTTCCTAGAAAATAAATAACACCCCTAGGGCACCTTCTGAATGCTCTCAACAATTGCCGGATTGAGGTACTTCCGTAACCGATGCAGCGTAACAGGATTTTTCAGCTTTTCTGCTTCCGCCATCGCAATCAAATGATCCGTCTCCAAAATCAAGGCATCCAAACGAAGGTTAACCTCTCGTAAGCGGGCAACATTTTGTGCCCTAGTTTGTGCGTCGGGAATCGTGCGCTGGCTGGTCATGTCAAATCCCAAGATCTCTTTATTTCTTGAATACTTTCCCCAGCACCATAACGTTTGAGAAGAAAGTTTTGCCATCGTTTCCTAATTATAAATTGTTGTGAGCCATCCCTATCACCTCAGCCGCCACCGTTAGCCACCGTTAGCGCTATCGTGGTACCTGAGGTGTTGCTCTCCAGCGGTTCATGAAAGATTTTTCCATTCAGATCCCCCTTGCATCCCCAGGCAACCAACCCCAGGCGATCGCCCAACCCTCGCGAACGAAAACCCCGTACAAAGTCTTGAGCCATCGATAACCTCAGCAGTTTACCGAAACGCGATCGCTTCAGTCCAAAGCTCGTGAAGTGCTGATTGCTCTAAACTTCAGCCTCAACAGGTTCTTGCTCCTGCTCTGGCGTTGCTTCTGCTTTTTCCTGCATCTTTTGGTGATGGCGTTCCAGCCGTTCTTCCGCCTCTGCCATCACCGTTTCAAACTCATCCAGCACTTCACCCGGACGAACTTCTAAAACACTCGTGGATAGAGAAATGCGACCCCGTGGAATGTCTAGATCCGCAATGACCGCCTTAACCGCAGTTCCCACAGGCAACACCGCATTCACCGAGGAAACATATTTTTGGCTGATGTTGTTGATATGGAGCAGTGCAGTAACACCATTCAGATCGACAAACGCACCAAAGGGACGCAAATCCGCCACCTTTCCGCTCACCAACTGACCGATTTCCAATTCGTTAATGCGCTGGGCGCGATGGGCTTGACGCTGAGATAACACCAGTTTTTTGCGCTCGGGGTCCGCTTCTAAAATACTGACCGTCAGGCGTTGACCAATTAACTCCTCTTGGTTTTCTCGTTGCACCACATGCGATCGCGGAATAAAGGCTTTGATTCCCCTGACATTGGCCGTGAGACCGCCCTTATTGGTGCCTGTTACGCGCACAGTAAGGGTTTGGCCCGGATCGTAGCCTTGTAACTCTGCCCAAAACGCTTTGATCTCCAGTTGCCGGAGAGACAGCGTCACCTGTCCGTTTTCATCTTGACCCTTGATAATCAGAAAATCGCGTTCTGTCCCTACAGGTAAGAGCGCCTCTAACTTCTGATCTGCCAACAAATTCACTTCGCGCTCGGGCAAAAACGCAGCAGATTTTCCGCCAATATCTATATACACGCCATCATTGGCATGACTCGCAACCTTGCCCTGGACCGTCTGGTCAACTTCAAAGCTGAAATCGTGTGCATCAAGGGCACGCAAAAAATCATCGTGTGAAAAGGTCAAAGGAAGTCTCCAGGGTCTCTAGGGTAAGGTTATCAATCTATCTTACCCCGCGCATTGAATCTTTATGGGGATTGGCAAAGTCAACCGCTCTAAATCGTGGCCCCTCAGCAACCCACCCCCAGCACGTTAAAAGTAAAATTTGGCACAATGAAAATCAGAAAAGCATTGAGGATTATAATCCGTGACCCATTCTGCGATCGCTCCAAACCCTCTCTCGATCGGTCAAGGTCTGCCGCCCTTTGACCAAATTGTTCCCGCACAAGTGGAGCCAGCCATGACCCAGCTTTTGAGCGAGTTAGAGGCGTCCCTCAGCCAGCTCGAAGCTACGGTACAGCCTACCTGGGAAGGGTTGGTCGAACCGCTCCAAGCCATTGACGAACGCCTGCGCTGGAGTTGGGGTATTGTAGGGCATCTGATGGGCGTCAAAAACAGCCCCGAACTGCGCGAAGCCTATGAGAGCGTGCAGCCAAGGGTGGTGGAATTTTACAATCGCTTTAGCCAAAGTCGTCCCCTGTATGATGCGTTCAAAACCATCCGAAATGCGGAGACCTGGTCTACCCTTGCAGAAGCCCAGCAACGGATTGTAGACAGTGCTATTCGGAGTGCAGAGCTGTCAGGGGTGGGTTTGGATGGATCGCCGAAGGAGCGCTTCAACGCCATTCAGCTAGAGTTAGCAAACCTGGCCACCCAATTTTCAAACCACGTTTTGGATGCGACTAAGGCTTTTAGCCTAATCTTGAAGGACAAAGATGAAGTCAAAGGTCTCCCTGCCAGCCTTTTGGGTTTTGCGGCCCAGAGCGCTCGGGCAGAAGGAGAAACGGAGGCAACCCCAGAATCTGGACCCTGGCGAATTACCCTGGATTTTCCTAGCTTTGGGCCGTTTATGCAGCACAGCCAGCGCCGCGATCTTAGAGAACAGCTCTATCGAGCATTTATCAGTCGGGCGGCCTCGGGTGAGCATGACAACTCCCAAATCATCGAGCAAATTTTGAAACTGCGCCAAGAAGAAGCCGAGCTATTAGGCTATAAAACCTTTGCTGAAGTCAGTTTGGCCAGCAAAATGGCCCCCAACGTAACTGCTGTAGAAGCTCTATTAGAAGAATTGCGCCAACCCAGTTACAAGGCAGCGCAACAGGAACTGGAAGAACTGAAAGCTTTTGCAGTGTCTAAACACGCCCCCGAAGGATCCGACCTCAAACATTGGGATGTCAGTTTCTGGTCAGAACGCCTGCGGGAAGAAAAATACGACCTGACTGACGAACAACTTCGCCCTTATTTCCCGCTTCCCCAAGTCCTTGATGGATTGTTTGGGTTGGTGAAACGCATTTTTGGCATTACCGTCACCCCCGCTGACGGGCAAGCCCCCATCTGGCATGAGGATGTGCGCTATTTCCAAATTGCTAACGCACAAGGGGATGTAATGGCCCATTTTTATCTAGACCCCTACAGCCGTCCTGCGGACAAACGCGGTGGGGCTTGGATGGATGATTGTATTGGCCGTGCCAGGGTCGGACAAGCCATTCGCACGCCTGTAGCCTATTTGGTTTGCAACCAAACGCCTCCTGTAGACAAAAAACCCAGCCTCATGACCTTTAGAGAAGTGGAAACGCTCTTCCACGAATTTGGTCACGGGCTGCACCATATGCTCACGAGAGTCGATTACGCGGGAGCGGCAGGTATCAATAATGTGGAATGGGATGCCGTTGAATTGCCCAGTCAGTTTATGGAGAACTGGTGCTATGACCGGACCACTTTGTTTGGCATGGCCCGTCACTATGAAACTGGAGAAGCCCTTCCAGAAGAATATTATCAACGGCTGCTGGCTGCCCGTACTTATATGAATGGCAGTGCGACCCTCCGTCAGGTTTACTTTTCAACTATGGATATCGAACTGCACCACCGATATCAACCGGGTGGAAGTGAAACCATTCGTGACGTGCGCGATCGCGTGGCTCAAAATACCACTGTCCTCAAACCCTTACCCGAGGATGCATTTTTTATGTGCCTTCGGACATATCTTTGCAGGGGGCTATTCTGCGGGCTACTACAGCTATAAGTGGGCCGAAGTGCTGAGTGCAGACGCTTTTGCTGCCTTTGAAGAAGCAGGATTGGACAACGATACTGCGATCGTTGAAACCGGACACCGTTTCCGAGATACGGTGCTCGCTCTAGGGGGGAGTCAGCATCCCATGAAGGTCTTTAAGGCATTTCGGGGCCGAGAACCCAGTACGCAAGCGTTGTTGCGCCATAGCGGTTTGGTGTCTGCTGCCTAGTTTTCTAAGGGGTTTTTGTAGGGGCGTATGGCATACGCCCTTCTTGTAGGTGCCCGATCCTTACCTGGCGTAGCTGGGGCTCAACGAGCAAGACAGCGCTAGATCGTTATGTAGTTGCGATCGATATTGCAGCAGTCCGTATTCAATCCCTTGAGCGACCGCCTGATAGGACGCTTCAATAATATTGGCCGAAACGCCGACCGTCGCCCATCGCTCGCGCCCATTGCTGGATTCAACCAGCACCCTGGTTTTAGCGGATGTTCCCCCTCTGCCATCCAGAATCCGTACCTTATAATCCGTAAGTTGAAAATCTGCAATAACCGGATAGAATCCGACCAACGCTTTCCGCAACGCTGCATCCAAGGCAGAAATTGGCCCGTTCCCTTCAGCGGCAGTCAACATCTCTTGGTCTTTAACTGCGACCTTAACGGTTGCGGTAGCGGAACTGCTCAACAAGTCCGAACTGCTTTTTTGCTGGCCGCGACAATAAATATCAAAGCCTTTTAACTCAAAAAAAATGGGGCGCTGATTCAGGGCTTCGCGAATCAATAGCTCAAAGCTGGCTTCTGCTGCTTCAAATTGATAGCCTTCGCTCTCTAATTGTTTGAGTTGTTGGAGAATTTGACGGCTGGCGGGGTCTGTTTTTTCCAGCCAAAAACCAAAATGATTGGCTTTTTCAAGGACATTACTAATCCCAGATTGTTCGGAAACCACAATCCGGCGTTTGTTGCCAAGAGCGGTGGGATCGATATGTTCGTAGGTCAACGGGTTGCGTTGCACGGCACTGACGTGAATCCCACCTTTATGGGCAAAGGCGGAGGCTCCTACAAAAGGTGCGTGTTCGTTGGGAGCAAGGTTAACAATTTCGCTAACCAGGCGGCTGGCAGGAGTCAATTCTGTAAGCTGCGCGGATTCTAGACAGGCATACCCAAGCTTGATTTGTAAATTTGGGATAACGGTACATAAATTGGCGTTGCCGCAGCGCTCCCCATACCCATTCACCGTCCCTTGAACCATTTCAACACCATGCTGCACCGCAATGACAGAATTGGCGACAGCCATACCGGAATCATTGTGAGTGTGAATTCCTAAGCGAATAGAGGGATGAGCGGACTGTAGGGTTTGGATGTGCTGCCGAACATCCGTCACGATCGCAGCCATTTCATGGGGCAAGGTACCGCCATTGGTGTCGCACAAGACCACCCATTCCGCTCCTGCTGCGATCGCCGTATCAATGGTTTTTAGCGCGTAAACCGGATTGCTCTTGTACCCATCAAACCAATGCTCCGCGTCGTAAATGACGTGCCGATCTTGTTGGGTGAGAAAAGCGATCGAATCCTCAATCATCGCGAGATTTTCTTGAAGGGTCGTTTGCAAGCCTTCTATGACTTGTAAATCCCAAGATTTTCCAAACAACGTAATCCACTGAGCCCCACTCAGCAGAATCGGATCGAACATCCGTTCCTCGGCAGCATTTAGACCGGGGCGACGAGTGGAACAAAAAGCCACAACTCGAGCGGATTGAAGCGGATCCAATTTGAGAGACTCAAAAAACTGAGCGTCCTTAGGATTTGCCCCCGGCCACCCCCCTTCAATAAAATGGAAACCCAATTTATCCAGTAACCGGGCAATTTTGAGCTTATCTTCTACAGAAAGAGAAATACCCTCTTGTTGAGCGCCATCTCTTAGGGTTGTGTCATAGAGGTAGACTTGACTCGTTTCAGATGAGTTGGCATTCATAGCAAAAAAGAACAGAGACTGCCTGACTGACAGAAAAGACTGTAGGTTCGATCGGGAATTGAACGAGACTTTTCTCAGAGTAGCAGGACTGATTGGGATGAATGCCGTTGCAACGTTACTTTTGCAACGTTACTTTACCTAGCCTGAACGGGTTTTTCAAAATCAGGTGCATAGGCTTGAAGTAAGCCGCTCATTTGGGAGAGGAAATCTGAACTCTTTTCTGCGGGTTGAGTAATGGCATGACGCTCTGGGAAAAACTCGGGCCGATCCATATTCCGAGAAATAGCTTCTTCCACTTGTTGGGCAATCAAAGCCTTGAGTTCCGATTGTGCGCGATTGCGTTGATAATTTGCCCCTTCTTCAGTGGTGGCGTACAGCGGGGGTAAGCGGTTGAGTGCGTAGGCAGCAATATCACCCAGATCGAGGGTTTTGTTGGTGCTAGACTCAATCTCCGAAACTCTTGTAATGGATTCTGTTAGGACCAGTTCTTCCATGACATTAATGAACTGCTTGCGGGGAACTGCCACCACTTGCCCGGTCAGCAAGGCTCCCATTAATTTATCTAAGGCTTGGTACTCCTCAACCGATAGTTCAGCAGCATTGTCACAAATGCGCCCAACTTCTGCTTCCATCGTGGGGGTCAGGTAGCCATTTTTGAGTGTGAGTTCAACAATATCTTGAATGGTCATCTTGTCGTTACCTTGCTGCTTCCAGACGTGCTTGAAGTTAGTGTGCCCAGTTGGGAGGAAAAATATAAATTTGCAATGAATCTGTAGACAATGATACTGAGTCAATCATTATATGAAATGTTGGGTTGACCGTCTGTTGCGCTCCGTTACAGATTGCTGGATGTTGGTTTGTTGTCTGAAGGCTCTGTTCTAGGGGTTTTGCCTTAAGAAACAAGCCGTTGCGCGCAGGGTCTCATTCCGTTGAAGATCTTTCGGTTCCAAACATCAAAACTTAGTACAGTGGGAATACAACAATATTACATCCCTTCAAGTGACGACTAGGACTGCCTTGTGCAAGAAGATTTTCGACTGATTCTGGATTTAGTTACTGTTTTGGGTGTGGCTGCTGCTGGCGGGTTATTTGCTGCGTTGTGCCGCCAACCCCGTTCTCCTGGGATATTTATTGGGGGGGTGTCATTGTAGGACCGTCTGGACTGGGGCTCATTAAAGAGGTGATTCAGGTTGAAACCCTCGCTCAGTTTGGGGTTGCGTTTCTATTGTTCGCTCTGGGGGTTGAGTTTTCCCTCAGCCAACTTAAAAAAGTTCAAGGCATTAGCCTCGGCGGTGGCAGCTTACAAATCATTCTGACGATCGCCATTACGGCTTTGATTGCCACGGGATTGGGGTGGGTGACTTCCACGCCCCAAGGCATTTTCTTGGGTGCGGTCTTATCGTTGTCTTCTACTGCGGTGGTTTTGAAGTGCTTGGGGGAAGGGAACGAAACAGAAACACCCCACGCTCAAGTGATGTTGGGAATTCTGGTGGTTCAGGATTTGGCCGTGGGGCTGATGCTGGCCATTTTGCCAACCCTAGACCACGCACCCAATGAAATTGGGGTAGCCGTGGGTTGGGCGTTACTCAAAATTGCGGTGATTGCAGCAGGGGCGATCGCAGGTGGACTGTGGGTTTTGCCGCCGCTCCTCCGCTTTTTGGCTTGGACGGAGAGCCGAGAATTATTTTTACTGGGCGTTGTGGCGTTATGTTTGGGGATTGCTCTGCTGACGGAGCAGATGGGGTTATCCATTGAGATGGGAGCCTTTTTGGCTGGGTTGATGATTGCCGAAGTGGAATATGCCGATCAGACCCTTGCCTATGTGGAGCCGTTGCGGGATATCTTTGCAACACTGTTTTTTGCCTCCATTGGAATGCTGATCGATCCCATGTTTCTCTGGGACCACTGGGAACTCATTTTAGGTTTGGTTGCCTTGGTGATTTTAGGCAAATTCGCAATTATTACCCCTATTGTGCGACTGTTTGGCTATTCCTGGAAGACAGCTTTGATTGCGGGTTTGGGGCTCGCTCAAATTGGGGAATTTTCCTTCGTGTTGGTCAGTGAAGGTCAAACCCTTGAACTCATTTCCCGTCAAGTCTATTTACTGGTGTTGGGGACCACTGCGGTGACGTTGGTTGTGACGCCGTTTGTTTTGCAAGCGTTGCCCCAGCTATTTGCGTGGGCCGAGCAATACCCAAAGTTTCAGGAATGGCTGTCTTCAAAACCCACTAAGTCAGAACTGAGTGCTGAAGAGATTTCCTTTCAAGATCATGTGATTGTATGTGGCTACGGTCAGACGGGGCGCAGTATTGTGAAGGTCTTGCAAAGCTACCGCTATCCAGTGGTAGTGGTAGACCAATCAGAAAGTGCGATTCAACGACTGCGGGATGAAAAAATTCCCTATGTTTACGGAGATGCAGCAAATTCCCACGTCCTAGAAAAAGCCCAGGTCGCTCAAGCCAACGGGATGGCGATCGCATTGCCCAATGCCATGAGCACGCGGTTGTGCATCAAGCGATCGCTGGAATTTTCACCCGATTTGGATATTGTGGCCCGTGCCACCCAGGATAAGGATCTTGAGTTGCTCTACCAGTTGGGGGCAAAGGAGGTCGTGCAGCCGGAGTTTGAGGCCAGTTTAGAACTATCGGCACATTTGCTGAATCGTTTGGGATTGGCAAAGTCCACCATTCACACTCAGCTTCAGGAGATTCGGGACGGTCGGTACACCGATTTTCGGGTGGAACGTTCTTCTTTTGCGCTTCAACGAGATGTGCGGCTTGCAGCTCAGGAACTCAACAATAAGTGGTATAACTTGCCCGAAAATTCACCCCTCCTGGGTATGAGCATTGCCGAAACTGATTGTCGGCGGTTGACAGGGGTATCCCTGATGGCCATTCGTCGGGCGGAGGGAGAGGAACTAGATTATCCCGATCAAAACACGGTTCTGAAGATAGGCGATCGCTTATTACTGGTGGGTCAACCCGAAGAAATTACAGCGTTTAAAGACTTGGCGGGGGGCGACGTTGCCGAACCCATCACAGACGCTTCTTGCCAATGGGTGAGGGTGCAGCCCCTCAGTCCTATGAAAGGAAAATTACTCAATACGCTGAATGCAAACCAACAGTATCGAGTGCAAATTCAGGCATTGCGACATAAGGGCGAATTTATCCGGTTTCCGACGGGGGATACCGTCTTGAAAGAGGGCGATCGCCTGCTTCTCTGTGGGGCTGCCAGCGATATGCCAGCGATTGCCGATCTGATTCAAGGTCCATTACCCAACCTTGAAATTCCCGTCCTGACCGAGTCTGTAGAAGTCTAGAGGGAAAAATTCTTAGCAAACTCTTCTCGGGTCATGGGCTGAGACACTTCTAATCCCTCACCGCCTAAAACCTTCAGCGGCGCTCCATCCACAGAAATCCACACTGGATCGGTGGGATTGATACTACTGGCCGTATAAATCACCTGCCCCAGACGGCCTTGCATAGATTTACTGCCTCCTCCACTGGTGAAGGATTTGCTCAGATCTACATGCACGCCATCCTTTTGAACTTCAATCGAGTTCAATTTTGTCTCAGCCGGAACTGTACTGGTTACCGCTTTATCCGTGGGTCCCTTGAGTAACTGCTCCATTGCGGCAGTCAATTGCGCTTGAGCGGTCTTGTCTGAGGTACTTGGAATCTTAATCTCAACAGGAGTTAGCGCCACCTTAGTCTGAGAGGCAGCCAGCCAATACACCTGAGGTTTTTGGTTGGTCTGAGGAGGAAGCGGGGGCTTAGTCGAGGGAGATGGGGTGAGCGAAGGAGAATCCGAAGGTGTGGGCGTCTCTGTCGGTGTTCCAGTCGGCGTCACAGCGGCAGACGGCGATTCTGTTGGGGGTGCAGTCTTTGTGGTGTTGCAGCCACCCAACCCGAACGGCACAGAAATAAGGATGATGCTAAAAAGCATCCCAACCATTCGAGATTTCACCTGACTTACGCCTCCACTCCACTGATTACACCAATTCTGCAAGATAGCAATACAGATCAGATCCCCCCTAACCCCCTAGCTCTTCAGAGCGGC
>JAAURS010000109.1 GCA_012032135.1 Acaryochloridaceae cyanobacterium RU_4_10
TATGCACACTGAATCGCCTGCACATCACCGGTCAAGCCTAGGATTCGCGCTCCGCATTCTCATTGCGGGGCTTCTTTCGCTTTTCCTTCTGGCGATGGAGCTACCGATTGTCTCGCGGGCACACAATTGGTCGATCGCCGCAACAATCCAGACAGCAAGAAAAACAACACCAACAAGCAGGCCAATGCCCAGAGCGGATGGGACATCAGCCACGCCGTCACGGAATAACTCCTCAAACGGTCCTGACCCATTTCAAGAACAGCCCGTTTAACGCCCTCCGCTGCCATTGCGCACCCCTCCCATTAAGGTTTTTGGGAAAGTTGTTTGTTCTTTTCAACTTCACTCAAACGCACCAGTAAATCGTTCCAAGTCAACCCTGCTAACCCAGGTAATACGACATGTGCTTTGCCCACGCGCTCGCTAGGGCCAAGCCCCACCGCCCACATATCCGCAGCCAAAGCTGCCTCAATCCCAGACCCTGCATCTTCAATCACAACACAATGATGGGGTTCGAGGCCGAGTTGTTGGGCGGCATACAAAAATAGATCTGGAGCAGGTTTAGAGCGCTCTACACTATGACCGTCTCCGATCGCATCAAAGAACTCTTTAATGCCCAAACGGTCTAGAACGGGCAAGGCATTTTTACTGACGGACCCTAACGCGATTCTCAAATTTTGATTGCGAAGATCCTCTAGCAATGACAGCGCACCGGGCAGTAAATCTTTGGGAGAGATGTCTTGAATAAAGCTCACGTAGTAGTGGTTTTTGCGATCCATCATTTCCTGAATTTTTTCTTCTGAAACATGGCGATCGCCCAAAATCCGCAATAAAGAGTCTCGTCGAGAAACCCCTCGCAAGGCTTCATTGGCATGACGGTTAAAGAACAATCCTTCCTCATCCGCTAGTTTTTGCCAAGAAAGATAGTGATATTCCGCTGTATCCGTCAAAACACCATCGAGGTCAAAAATAACCCCACGAATATCGGGATAGCCTTGGAGATCGGCTTGGGGCGGCTTGAGATCGAATTCATACCATCGATCGCGCCAATGCAACTTGAAGCGCAGGCGGGACCATCCCGGCGGCAGGTGGGGAGTGGCAGTGGGGCAACTATCCGTGAGCTGAATTCCACCAAACCCAAATACAACAGCCTGCCACAGACCTCCAGCAGACGCACCATGAATCCCCTCCGCAGCATTGTGACGGACGTCTTCTAAATCCACCATCGCGGCTTGGATAAAGCGTTCGTAAGCTTCAGCAGGCTTGTGTAAGTCTGAGGCCAAAATGGCGTGAATGGCAGGTCCGAGGGAAGATCCGTGCGTAATATCGGTACGGGGGGCATAGTAGTCCCAGTTGGTTTGCAGCCAATCTATGTCGTAGGGAAAAGCATGGTTAAACCGCATGAGGTACATCAACATCAGGACATCGGGCTGCTTCAAAACCTGGTGTTGGTTGGCTCCTTCAATCCCCAAAATGGTCTGCATGGATTTTGACCGAGGTTCGTAGTCCTCTAGGTTAATATCCTTAAGCTTAAAGAATCCCTCAAATTCTTCAATAAGTCCTGTAGTTTTGTCATAGGGGAACCAGATATTTTGGGCAATATCGTGCCAGCGCGATCGCCGTTCTTGGGATAGATTCAGTTTGCTGTCTAGTTCTGAAAGTTTTTCTGGATTGGTATTTTGGAGCCATTCGTAGACCATGAGGGCTTTTTCAAGGTGCCACTGGGCCATCCGATTGGTAAAGGTACTGTTGCTGACATGCTCGTGGTACTCATCCGCCCCAATCACCTCACGGATTTCGTAGCGTTCGGACTTAATATTGAGTTCAACTCGGCTACTCCAGAAAATAGCAGTATCCAGAAAATTTCAGCCCATAGTCCCGCATCCAAGCATCGTCGCTTGTGGCCTGCCAATATTGCCAAATTGCGAAGGCGATATCTGCACTGATATGAATTTCCTGGTCCCGACACCAAATCCGAATATCTTCGCCGTAGGGTTGGTTGGGAAGCGCCCAGCGGGGAGTAACCTCATCGCCAGTACCCGCGCTTTCCCAAGCGTACATAGCTCCCTTATATCCATAATGCTGGGCTTTGCGACGGGCTCCGTCCAAGGTGTGATAGCGATAGCTCAGCAATCGTTTGGCAATATCGGGCTGGGTAAAGGTAAAAAACGGCAAAATAAAGATTTCCGTATCCCAAAACACGTGACCGCGATACCCAAATCCCGAGAGGGTCTTGGCCGGAATACTAACGCGATCGTCGGTTTTTGAGCCGCAAATGAGCAATTGAAAAAGGTTATAGCGAATTGCAAGTTGCGCTTTGGAGTCGCCTTCAATATCGATATCGCTCTTGGACCAGACTTCGGCCCATGCATCGATATGTTCTGCGCGTAAGGTCTTATAGTCAGGGAGCGCCGCTTGTTTGGCTAGCGTGGCCTCTAGAGGATTTTCGGTTTCGCGGGAGGTGATAATGGTCACTATCTTTTCGACGGCATAGCTTTCCCCAGCATTGACTAAGAAGGTGGTCGAGAGCGTGGGATATCCCGGTACGCTAGTGCTTTGGAGGGGCGTATCCGCACCAATCAAGTTCATTTTGGCCGCCATGCCCAAGTTAATTCGAGACCCGCGCGTCCGAGAGGACAGCCAAATGAGCCGATCGCCTTTCCCTTGCTGAGTCAATTCCCAGTGGTTGAACCCTTGGTTTTCAGGATAGCCATTCAAGCTAGCTTGGACTTCTACAAACCCATCAAAATCAATCGGACAAATCTCGCATCGCACGGCCAAGACATGTGGGTCTGCCATGCTAGCCCAGCGTTCGAACTGAAGTTCGACGGTCCGTCCGTTGGGACTGCTCCAACGAATTTTGCGGTACAGTAACCCTTGCTTGAGGTCTAAGCTGCGCTCGTATTTGAGGATAGTACCTTGATCCAGTCGAAAGGATTCGCCATTGATGCTCAAGCTAAAGGCAGCCAGTCGGGACAATTGGCTAGTTCTGTATAGACAATGGGTACATCGTCAAACACACCATTGATGAGCGTGGCCGCTAAATCTTGAGGGTATCCTTCTTCAAAACTACCCCGCGTGCCAAGATAGCCATTGCCAATGGTAAAGACGGTTTCCCGCGCATGTAAATGTTCTGGTGAGAAATGTGTTTCAAGGACGATCCAATCGGTATAGGTCAAGTTTGGCGAATCAGTCAGTACATGCATTGGGGGTGCTTCTCCGTCATCAAGCATATGCAGTGGGGTGGGGATGGGGTATTCCTTGCGAGAGCGATCGCGAGGTTCAGCGGAGCTAGAAGGTTGGATCGCCTGCCTCTAACAGTCCAGAGGCGCGGGGTTTAAAAATAAAATGGAACAATAATTCTAAATACCGAAATAGGGCTTCGCGGTTGTGGGGTGAAATTTGATGCCAAAACCAATACAGATTTGCCAAGGCCAGCAATTTTGTGGTGTGAATACCCCAACTGTAACGATCTTGGACGCGATCGATGGCCCGTTTTGAAAAAATCTCCCAATGCCCTGGATCGACATCGCAATGATCTAGAAAATGGAGCATTTGTTTTGCCGTTTCTTCAATATTGGTGGGATTGATCAAAAATCCATTGACGCCATCTTCAATGATTTCTGAAGGTCCGCCAAATTGACTGGCAAAGGTGGGCAATCCACAGGTCATGGACTCTAATACAGTCAGACCAAAGGGCTCAAACCGCGCAGTGTGTACAAAGATGCCTTGGCGATCGCCAATGACCCGAAAGGATTCTCCCACATCTGCGCTAGAAAGTGGCATCCCAATCCACCGAATATGACCGTGGAGTTGATAGCGCTCGATCAAGTGATGCAAGGTTTCAATTTCCCCCACTTCTTCAGGGTTAATCCCTTCATGGGGATGCAGTTTGCCCGTCAAAATAATCAGGTTACAGCGATTTTGCAAGTCAGGACTCTGACCAAAACACTCTACCAGCCCACTGAGATTTTTAACCGCGTTGACGGGGGCAAAGTTGATGATGGGCCGTTTTTCTCCGTCCTCAAAGTGTCCTAAAATTTGCGAGTCCGTACGGGTAAAGAGGAGGTCCGCGATACGATCGCTATCTGCCGGACTCCGCTCTTGAACCCGATCGTAGGGGAAAAACGCTCGTTCGTTCACGCCTGGTGGTACCACATTAAATTTAGGGCTACAGAGTTCAACCCCATTCACCACATGAAACAGTTGGGGCATGCTGAAGCATTGATAAGACTCAAACTGCCCCGTGGTTTCAGGCGTACCCATAATCTCCTGATAGGAAGATGCCACCACAAAATCCGCAGCATTCATACCAATTAAGTCTGCGGTAAACAGAAGAGAAAAATGATAGGTCGGGTCTAGGTCTTGCCAATATAAATCGCTGAATAGGTATTTGGGTTTTTCAAGAGCATGGGCAATAAAACAATGGGGCACTTTCATCCGACGGGCCAGCAAAAACGCGACCAAATTGCCATCGGTATAATTGCCAATCATCAGATCCGGTTTGCCTTGAAAACGGGCGAGTAAAGCCTGCTCGGCCTCATGGGCAAACCCTTCCAGATAGGGCCACAGGTCAAATTTTGAAATCCAGTGCTGAACCACCGATGCAGAAGCATCGCGGAACGGTACTCTTAAAATCCAAGCATTCTCAGATCCTTGGAGCCGTTCTAGGGGCAAACCGCATTGCGTCCCTTCACATTCTGGAATCAGCCGGGTCAAAATAATAATATGGGGCTTAATCCCGAAGGTATCTAGCCCGCAACGCTGAATTTCATGGGTGAGTTTCAGGTCTAGATGCCTTGCTTGATCCATCACATAAGCCACTTGCCCAGCAGTTTCAGGCCGACCTAACACCCCATCTTGTCCCACCCATCCATGAATCGAAATTAAAACGACTTTGAATGTGGCTGGAATCCGAGCAATTAAAGCTTCCAAGACACCTGGATCTGGATTGTGAAGCAACCGAGCCAACAGTTCTAGAGTTTCACAAGCATGGGCAACGGTATTGCCCCACCCTGGTTCAAACCCTAAGGACTGGAGTTCTAAATGGATGGTTTCGTAAGCGGCTTGACCGGAACGGTGATGTAATAGAGCGGTAGCTTCTCCAACCTGCTGCCGTAATTGTTCTCCACTTTGAATCCGTTCGTTAATCAGAAGCGACATACCCCCATAGTGGTGATGTCGCAGCACTTCAAAAATGGATTGACTCCATTGGATAGGATCTTTCCCTAACTCGGATGCTAAGTATCGATGCAGGCAGGCCAAGCCCTCTCCAATGCTGCGCGGGTCTTGGATGGTTAAATCCAGGTTATAAAACGGCTGGACGTCTATTTCCAAAATGTCAGGTTCGTAACGGTTTACGAGGCGATCTCGTAAATCCAGCAGTGCTTCTGGGGGCATAGGCTCTACCGTACTAAGATCGTTGGAAAGCCTGAGAATCATTTGTCGGGCAATGCGGGGGCGCAGAATCATCCAGAGGCTGCTGTCTTCCAGTAAAACTTCATGGGTATGGTGAATCAGTTCCCCCAGCCGAGAACTGCGAAAGAAATAAGGGGGTTTTTGCAGAATTCGGCAGGATTCCTCAAACGTCTGCAAGATTTCATTGCGTAATAAGTAACGTTTGCCAGTTGCCCCAAATTCGGCAATCAGTTGGCGGAAATCGGCCTTTTCGTCGCTATGAATGACGGCTTGCACGAGT
This sequence comes from Acaryochloridaceae cyanobacterium RU_4_10, assembly GCA_012032135.1. Taxonomy (GTDB): domain Bacteria; phylum Cyanobacteriota; class Cyanobacteriia; order Thermosynechococcales; family Thermosynechococcaceae; genus JAAURS01. The sequence continues at coordinate 5,696 of JAAURS010000109.1, forward strand.
TCATACATATTGGCTCTCTTCCGCAAACGGTTTCAGCAAAATATTACTAGCCTAAAGCTAGAAGGTTCTCAGATCATTATCTAGCTGCTTGGGTTTCAGTGCTGTCTTGAGTACCAAAATTGCAACTTTTTGTAATTGTGACGCAAAAAGCAGCGGAAGTGGCAATCTCGCGGTGGCTCAAACGAACCATTTATACAGATTTCAAAAATTAAGCTTTGTCAGTAGTGATTTAAAAACTTGTTGTTTTTAATTTAATATGGGTTAATCTATTTGAGGGTCTAAAGTCTGGGGAGTACGGTCGTGAAGCAAACATTAATCGCCTCGGTTTTAACCTTTTTAAGTATTTCTGGGCCAGCAGTCATTTTAACCGTTGCCCCTAGCCAAGCAGAAAGCGCTCCCCGTTTCTTCTGTGGTAAAAGTGCGGGAGTCCCCGCCACAATGGTGGTACCCAACAATAAGCGCAAACCACCGGTTCCCGTTATTCGGTGGACTTCGGCCTACTTTAATGGTGCTGGGTTTTCCCCTATCGTCCGCTGTGGGATGGTGTCGCAAAAATTTCAACAAGCTTACGACAACAATTCCAACTTTGTTTTTACCACCTCAATTGCTAATGGCGAACCTGTAATCTGTGCCGCAGAGCGCAGTGGAGGTGCCTGTTCGATGATGCTATACACCGTTAAGCGCGGCGTACAAGACCCGATTGTGACCATGCTTCGCTTAGGAAAAGTTCGTGCTGGGGCATCTGGACCCCTCAATGAAAGTTCGAACGGGGCGACCAGCGAGCCTAGCTCTGTGGGAGTGCAAGATCTGATTGCAAAGGTCTCAGAAGATGCACCGGAAGTGGCAGGCACCTCTACGGATGTTTCTCAACCCAACCCAAGTCCTACAATGCCTGCGGCCTTACCATCGGGGATAACCCCTGCCCCCCTCTTGCTTTGGTAGACTACCTTTCGTATGCTTAGAACCTCTTTATTGGTCGGACTGTTGGGGACAGCAATTTAAGCCTAGCCAATTCCCCAGCCTCTGCCAAAACGGTTGAGTTGCAACCCCATCCTCTCTCCGAGCCCCCAGTGACTTGCCCCAAAAAAGTAATGGCCTACGAAAACCTCAAAACCTTACCGTGAGGGTGGTTTTGAGACGGATGGCATGGTTGATTTATCGGCGATCGCACTCAAGTCACTCTAGGCCCCGTCGATCCCTTTAGTGTCACCTGGGTGGGGACCCTCAAGCCTCAGTTCAAAAATTGTCAGGCGGGGGCTGGGATGACCACCGTGGACGGTGAAATCTTTTCAGGCCATTCATACCTGCGAATGCGCTTTTTGAGTGGAAAAGTCTATTTCATCTTAGACATGACAAGTTTGCAAGATGCAAACAACTTTACGACCGTCATTCTCAAGAAGAACATAGTCAAAGGGAACCCAAGGTGGACTTGGGGCGGAACCGATTAACCCCATTAACGGTCAGTACACCCACAACATTGGGGCTGCTTCTATATAAATTGGCTCAGACTCAGAGCAATTTCACAGATCTGACGATCGTAGTCTGCTCTCTGGGAAAGAGTGCAGTAAACTGTAAAAGGCTTAATTAATATTAAGACAATTTAGATCGATCCATTGTTGTATCAGTTCGTATTTAGAGCGATCGGGAGACTAACTAGACATGCCCCAACTCCAGGCCAGCCCAGACATTGACTTTCATAGTGAAATTTATCGCGATGCCTATAGCCGGATTGACGGAATTGTGATTGAAGGCGAACAGGAAGCCTATGAAAACTATATTCGCCTAGCGGACCTGCTGCCGGAGTGCAAGGATGATTTACTGCGCCTCTCTAAAATGGAAGCTCGCCATAAAAAGGGGTTTGAATCCTGTGCTCGCAATTTAACGGTTACCCCGGACTTAGTTTTTGCCAGTCAGTTCTTTGCTTCGTTGCATCAAAATTTCCAAGATGCTGCAAATGAAAACAAAATTGCGACCTGTTTGGTCATTCAGTCTCTGATTATTGAATGCTTTGCGATCGCGGCTTACAACATCTACATTCCCGTTGCTGATGACTTTGCTCGGAAGGTGACGGAGTCTGTGGTTAAAGATGAGTATACCCACCTTAACTTTGGCGAAGAATGGCTGAAGGCGAACTTCGAGGCCGTAAAGGATGAAGTGGAAGCCGCTAACCGTCAAAATTTGCCTATTGTGTGGCGGATGTTGAATGAAGTGGAGAGAGATGCCAAGGTCTTGGGCATGGAAAAGAAGCTCTGGTTGAAGACTTTATGATTCAGTACGGTGACGCGCTGAATAACATCGGTTTTACCACCCGCGACATTATGCGAATGTCTGCCTATGGGTTGACGGCTGCTGCTGTATAAGGGGTTATTTTTCTCTCTTTTGGGCCAATGTCTTTAAAAAACACGTCACAGGTGGCGTGTTTTTTAATTTCAACACAGGAGTAACTATCTAGGATGGCGCGTAGACCCATCGGAATCGATCTTTTTGCTGGGGCAGGTGGATTGAGCTTAGGCTTCGAGCAAGCTGGGTTTGATGTTGTTGCTGCGATCGAAGTAGATCCGATTCATGCAGCAGTTCATCAGTTTAATTTCCCCAACTGTGCTGTTTTGGCTCAATCGGTAGCTGAAGTTTCAGGGGATGAAATTCGCAGAGTTGCGGGCATCAAAAACCAGCCCATTGACGTGGTGTTTGGGGGTGCGCCTTGCCAGGGGTTTTCATTGATGGGGCAAAGGGCATTGGAAGATCCTCGAAATGCTTTAGTAAGGGAATTTGTCAGACTGGTTTGCGAACTGAAGGCGAATTATTTGTGTTTGAAACGTCAAGGGTTTGACAGTTGGCAAGCATCGCTTGTTTTTAGAAGAATTGATCGCGGCTTTTGATAAGGTAGGGTACCAGATCCGGCTCCCTTGGAAGGTTTTAAATGCGTCTTTCTATGGCGTCCCGCAAAACCGAGAACGATTGATTTTGATGGGCGCTCGCCGAACGTTGACCCTTCCTCACTATCCCGAACCCATTACCAAGCCCGCTGGTTCAACTAAGTTTTCTGCATCTGGGCTACCGGACGGCCCGTCTTGTCAGGATGCGTTGAGCGATTTACCGGATCCCGAACTGTTTGCAGAATTACTGAAGTGCGATCGCATCCAACTGCCTCGATGGGTTAAACCCAAAAATCCCTATGCAAAGGAACTGAGAGGTCTCGAATCAACGGCATGGCACTTTGGGTATCAGCGACACTGGAATCCCAAGATACTGACCTCCAGCATCCGTACCCATCATTCTGAAACCTCGCGGCGGCGGTTTGCAGAAACCAGTCCCGGTGCAGTTGAACCTATTTCTAGATTTTTTCGACTGAGCGCGGGTGGTACAGCCAACACGTTACGAGCGGGGACAGACTCTGTTCGGGGTGCGTTTACCAGCCCTCGGCCCATTCACTACGCACACCCTCGCTGCATTACGGTTCGTGAAATGGCGCGGTTGCATGGATTCCCAGACTGGTTTCAGTTACATCAAACAAAGTGGCATGGTGCCAGACAAATTGGAAATGCCGTTCCACCGCCTTTAGCCAGACAGATTGCTACCAAAATCATTGAGGCAATGGGACTTGAGCCCACTCGTCCCGAACACATTTTAGATTTGGGCGATCGCGCATTGTTGAGTCTGGATATGTCTGGAGCGGCAAAATACTGGAACGTACCTGTTTGTATTGGACACCGCGATCGTCAAAATATCCGCAAAAAACGAACGCAGCAAGAGATTGAAGCCTTGAAGATGGGTATCGAAGGATTGGAGGATGAGCGCGCGATCTCATTCAACAAACAGTGAGCCAATCTTGAATTAATCGGTTGCGATCGCTCTGAGGAGAGCAGCCGCTAGCGCTTGAACATCATCGGGTGCTGTAGGGTTACAGGGGTTTAGTTCCGCATACCGTTGTTTCATTGCTGCTAATTCATCAGCAGTCGGTTCATAATCTCCACTTTGAACGATCCATTGTGCCAATTCAAATACATCCTCAATCATCTTTTTTTTCCCAAAAGTTTGTATTTAAAAAACGCATCAATGAATGTATGAGCGGATTCATAAATATTAATTTCTTGCGTTTTCTTTAGTATTCCCTTGTGTTTGAACGTGTTTATCTTAGTGATTCAAAGTTAGGGAAATATACGGAATAACTTGGTATTTTTAATCTTTCATGAGAGTTTAAAGATATCTTTAACATCCTTACGGCATGAGGCTTTTTATCCGCAAAGTGTTGAAAGGACAATCCTTGTGGAGATCCACTCAGGGTTAATACTGATATTTTGCCGAGCGTCTCTGACTAAAATTCAGCGATCGCCACATATCGTTTTCTTTGTATTGATTGGATGATGAATACATCACCTCAATCAAATTGAAAGGACCGCATGTTCATCAGCCTATTAGCCGAAACGTTAGCCGTTACTGCTGATAATCTCGACATGACAGCAAGTTTTCCTGTTTTTGCTCAAGAAGTGTCCGAAGAACTGAGCCCAGAGACACAGCAAAGACTCAATCTGGTTCAATTCGCCCTTTCTATGGCGCTTCAAGCACTGAAATACGATGAACTTCTGCCGCTAGTAGATACAGTCGGACAAGTCTGTTCCTTCCTGCTAATTGCCAATCTTGTTTTTAGAAATGCAAACTTACTAATAATATCTACTCGAGAAATTGTCCTAGTTCTTCGCAAAACTTAGCCGGATCTTGATCTCGCCGATGGTTGAAAGGAATCGGAGGGCCTTGACGATCGCCCACTAAGGCAGCCGTTGCCTCTAACGCTTCTTTAAGTCGTTTTGCTGCGTAGATTGACATGTCCCGTGGCACGCTAATGCGATCGCGTAAATAGCGCAACGCTTCATCAGAATTGGGTGGCGGTAGACAAGGCTCGCCCACCATCATATGGGTTAGCGCACAACGCAAGGCTTCATCAAATAGGCGATCGTCGGCAGGATTGACGCGAATAATATTGGCGTGGTGCTTAATAACGCGGTGTAGCGCTTCCGTGCGGGAGGTTTCAGGCTCTGGGTATGTTGCATCGGGAAGGCCCACCCAAGGGCCGTTATCCACACGCGCTTTATTGAGCCGCATCTGAAGAGTGCCGTTTTCCCAGCATCCCCCCATCTGAGGCGGTAAATCGTGGGCGTGGGTATGGAAATCACTCTGGGTGCCTCGATAGGTCGATCGGCTTTCCATAGCTGCAAACCATGCGCCAAACCCAGGGTTTTCTTCCCTAAGAGAATATCCCTTGTAGTAATAAAGACTGGCATTCATCCGTTCGACGTAGGGTGTGAAGATCGCATCGGCGGTGCCAAATTCCTCCAGAAAGTAAGGACCGGATTTGCGTCCTAACGCTTCCTCCACCTTATCGACAACACCCACAAATAAATCGCGATTGTGTTGTTCTTCGCGCTCCGAACCCGCTCGACGGCAAAGCCAATTGCACCAAGCTCTAAACAACAGTCGCTCGAGTTGGCGCAGAGGGAGCACGGCAGGGTCTTTCATCCCCAACCCCAAAGGACCAAAAACTTTTTCTAAGGCGACCAAAATATCGTCGCTTTCCGTAATGATGCGGCCATCTAGTTCGAGGGCAGGTAGCATTCCCGACGGCACTTTGCGCTTGTACCAGGTTTCTTTCTCCCCGTAACAGAACATCGTGACCTTCTCAATGCGGTAGGGAATTTGTTTTTCCTCTAACCACAGCCAAATTTTCTGGCAATAGGGACACCAGGCATGATTGTCGCGGTAGAGGGTGACCCGGACATCGGCTTCGGTTTGGCCAAATAGACGCAGCCCAGCTTGAGCGTTCGTAGGCCCATTGACGGGATCGATCCGAAAATCTGTGAGGGCTTCCAGTTCTGGCCAACTGAGGGGAGCAAGGGGCATGGGGGCAGTGTCCTTTTGTAAGTCAGTCTTCTATTCTAGGGAACTCAGCACTGTAATTCGGCTTCAGAGGAAATGTTCAATGTTGCCGCTTGCAGCAAAGATCTTGAAGCTACACAGGGTTAACTCATCTGAACGGTGGAGACTCGTGCTAGTATCCATCTGAGATTTAAAACTTAACCATTTTGTTAAGTTATTTGGACCGTCCTAAACGGTAAAGGGTTGTGTGGAGTGAATAAACGCTTAACGCCTAATCCATTGGTGGCCTATTCTGCGCGCAGTCACCTGGATCCCATTCGTATTGGGGTAATTGGAGTCGGCAACATGGGCCAACACCATGTCCGAATTTTGAGTTTGCTCAAGGATATAGAGTTGGTCGGTATTTCGGATATCAATCTCGAACGCGGCATTGAAACAGCGAGTCAGTATCGGGTTCGTTTTTTTTGAAAATTATCGCGACTTGCTGCCCCATGTCGATGCGGTCTGCGTTGCTGTCCCAACCCGCGCTCACTTTGAAGTGGGAATGGATTGTTTGCGGGCGGGGGTCCATGTCCTCTTGGAAAAGCCGATCGCAGCCAGCATTGCTGAAGCTGAAGCCCTTGTCAATTCCGCCGCCGAATCTCAATGTTTCCTGCAAGTGGGTCACATCGAGCGGTTTAACCCAGCTTTTCAGGAATTGACACAAGTGCTCAAAGCTGAGACTTTGGTGGCGATCGAAGCGCATCGGATGAGCCCTTATTCCAGTCGAGCCAATGATGTCTCGGTGGTGCTGGATCTGATGATCCATGACATTGACTTGCTCCTAGACCTCAATAGTTCTCCCGTGGTGCGTTTAAATGCCTCTGGGACCCGTAGCGAACAGTCCCCCTATCTGGACTATGTAACGGCGACTTTAGGCTTTGCAAACGGCGTGGTTGCATCCCTGACTGCAAGCAAGATCAGCCATCAAAAGCGACGTCAAATCATCGCGCACTGCGAGCATTCGCAGGTAGAGGCGGATTTCCTACACAATGAAATTCAAATTCACCGCTCCAATGTCATCCATCCCGGCATTACCCTGAGCCAGGGGCTATATCGGAGCGATGGCATCACAGAACGAGTGGCAACCAAACGCATAGAGCCCCTTCATGCTGAACTAGAGCATTTTGTGAACTGCGTGCGGGGAGGACAACAACCTTCTATTGGAGGCGAGCAAGCCCTTAAAGCGCTCAAAATTGCCAGTCTCATCGAACAAATGACGCTGGACGGTCAACTTTGGGATGCTTCTATGGCTGGGTCCCTGATGTGCGATCGCTCCTTTAAGCGTGCTTCAGCAAATTTAGAAGATCTAAAGTTAAAATAATCAACTTGGCATTTTGCTAAAAACTAGCTCAAAATGTTGGATGTTTGGTGGATCAAAACTTGAAACATAGGATCTAATACACAATGTCATCAGACTTCGATCGCGGCATTATGAAGTTCAAAGGGGCTGATAGTCCCATTGCCATTACGCTATCGGCTGTTTTGGTTTTGGGAGCCATCTTGGGCTTGGTCTGGTGGTCTCTTCACTCGGCTTACGTCTTTCACTAACGGTTTCTAAATTATTTTTCTCTAAGTTTAGGGAGACTTCTGTTTCCCTGAACTTTTGCTTTTGTCTAGTCTCAGATCTATTTTGCTAAAAACCAATCTGCACCAGTTGCCCTAAGGTATTGCAATTCATTACACTGGTTAAGCTTCACATGCTGTTACTTTGAGTTTTCTGTAATGTCTGAATCTCAGTCCACGCCCGAACAAGGGGCCACCGAGTCTTCCAATGCTCCTGTTTCTAAGGCAAAGCCAATTCTTCGCAGTAAAGAAAGCGGGGATCGAGATCGCAGTGAAAAACCGGAGCGCGGTGGCGGTCGAGAGCGCGGGAAAGGCAAGGGGAAGGGACGCGATCGCGGCGATCGACAAGAACCCCAAGCTAAGGTCAATGCTGCATTAATGCGGGGTCCTCGACCCACACAGCCCAAACCCGCTCCTGAGCCTGAGCCCGTTGTGGCGGAAGAATCTGTCAGCGATGAAGCAGAGACAACTGAAGCCGCCTCTGATGAAACGGGAGAAGTTGTTGCTGAAGCGGAATAGAGCAGGAATTTTAAGCAAGCCAAGGTAAATCCCCTCCTGGGGAGGGGTAGGGTGGGGTTAGGGTTCGGTAGTGAGTGGC
>JAAURS010000110.1 GCA_012032135.1 Acaryochloridaceae cyanobacterium RU_4_10
CGTTGAGCCCAATCACAGAAGTATGGAGGGATTGATAACGGTTGGGCTTGGGGAGGCCGATGTAATCCTTAAAGCGACCGGGAATGGGCCTAAAACAATCGTGAACCACGGCCAGCGCCCGGTAACACTCATCATTAGACCCAACAATCACCCGTACCGCAGCAATATCAAAAATCTCATGGAATTCTTTATGCTGCCGCGCCATTTTTTGATAAATGCTGTAGAGATGCTTGGGGCGACCGCTGATTTCAAAAGCCTCAAGACCCAAAGGCTCTAGCCGACTTTTCAACAGTTCTGCCACATCCACCAAGCTAGCTTCGCGGTTCGTGCGTTTTTCAGAAACCAGTTCCTGGATGTGTCTGTAAGCATCCGGCTCTAAGTACTTGAACGACAAATCTTCCAGTTCCCACTTAAAGCGCCAAATCCCCAGGCGGTTGGCCAGGGGAGCAAAAACATCGCGGGTTTCTTGAGCGATTCGTCTTCGTTTTTCATCGGACAAATGCTCGAGGGTCCGCATGTTGTGGAGGCGATCGGCCAGCTTAACCACAATGACCCGAATATCCTTGGCCATTGCCATAAACATCCGACGAAAATTTTCTGCCTGACGCTCTGTTTTACTGGAAAAATTAAAGCTAGAGAGTTTGGTCACCCCTTCCACTAACTCTCGAACCTCAACTCCAAACTCGGCTTCCAGGTTTTCTAAGGTAATCTCCGTATCTTCCACCACATCATGGAGAAAACCCGCCGCAATCATAGCTGCGCTGCCACCCAGGTCCCGCAACAGTCCCGCCACTGCAACAGGATGGGCAATGTAGGGCTCTCCTGAGGCACGGCGTTGGCCTTGATGGAGTTGATACCCAAAATTAAAAGCTTTGCAAATTAAAGCTCGGTTTGATTCTTCGGCAGTCACCTGCTCGTCCTGAGTTGGCAGCAAACAACGTTGGAGCCAATCAGGCAATTCAACATCTGGAGGAGCAGAAGGAGCCGTCACATTCATGGCAGAGGGTCTATTGAGGGCAAAGGGAGCGAGCTTAGGAAAAATTATACTAATCGCGCCAAGTATTTGACCCGAATCATTTCATTCTATTAAAACACAGTTAAGCTTTGCCCTACCCCAAACTCTCAAGCAGAATCTTAAGACGAGATCTGAATAATACCTCGCTGGATCAGGGCACCAATTACCTCATCCACACAATCCTCTAAAGGTTTTGTGCCCGTCTCTACGCATAACTCTGGGGTTTCTGGTGCTTCATAGGGTGAAGAAATCCCCGTAAATTCCTTAATTTCCCCCAGACGAGCTTTTTGATAAAGCCCTTTAACATCGCGATCTTCGCAAATTGCTAAGTCTGCCTTGCAATAAATTTCAAAGAAATCACCCTCTGGAACTAAGGCACGCACGCGATCGCGATCGGCCCTAAAGGGTGAAATAAACGCTGTCAGAGTAATTATTCCTGCTTCCGCAAACAGTTTTGCAACCTCACCTACCCGCCGAATGTTTTCAGTTCGGTCCTTGTCTGAAAATCCTAAATCGCCGCACAACCCATGACGGACATTGTCACCGTCAATCACAAAAGTTCGACAACCCATTTGGTGCAACCGATCTTCCACTCCATGAGCCAGAGTTGACTTCCCAGCACCAGATAAACCCGTAAACCACAAAATAACGCTTTTGTGACCATTCTGGACTTCGCGGTCAGCGCGGGAGATCGTGGTCTGGTGCCACACAACATTAGTAGATTTCATCGAACCTTAATTCTCTCGGTCAAAAATGTAAAGGAAACTCGATACAAACACTCAAACATCACAGCTATACCTTTGGAGAAGACTTACGAGAAGATTCAAGGTCTCCAGGCACCTGGGTGGAAGCCTTCCCGTTACGGGTTGCCGGATCGTCCTCTACCTCTGCTGAATAGTAATTTTTAGCATAGTAATAGTAATAGCTGTCTGGCTCGTTTTCTGGAATCACACCATTCAGTACTAACCCAAGAATGGTTGCACGCTTAGACCCTGTTTCCTCGCCACTGACCTTGGCCAACGCTGCCTTAGCCGTCTCAGCGGAAGCAGAATTCAAAACACCCGGACGGGCTACCATTAAAAGACCATCAGTCATCTGAGCCACTATCAATGCATCGGAGGCAACAGCCAAGGGTGGAGCGTCAATGAGCACAAAGTCATAATGTTCGCGCCATTCTCCAATTAAGTGAGCCATCCGTTGAGAGTCCAGCAATCGAACTGGGTTGGGTGGAATGACCCCTGCCGTAATAATATCTAAATGTTCGTTTTCAGAACGAACGGAACCAGACCATTTGCCAGGTTCTACTAAAATATTGGTCAATCCTACTGAGTTGGGCAACTCCCAGATTTGGTGTTGAGACGGGCGGCGCAAATCTGCATCCACCAACAAAACTCGATGCCCCATTTCAGCAAGGACCAAAGCGAGATTAGCGGTGGTTGTAGATTTCCCTTCCTGAGGAACAGAACTGGTCATTGCAATGACCCGTGGCGGGTTATCGGAGCTAAGGAATTTTAAGTTAGCCTGTAACATCCGATAGGCTTCACTGACAGCCGAACGAGGGGTATCTCGAACGGGTAACTGCGGCCTGGTCCGCTCCAGACTTTTAACGTTAACCTTTTCACTGCCTTCCATGGTAGGAATGGTTCCCAAGACCGTCAGATCGAAGATATCCTGGGCTTCTTTCACGGTCTTGACAGAATTGTCTAACGCCTCAAGTACAAGTGCTGTTCCAATCCCCAGCAACAACCCCATCACAGTGCCAACGATCAAATTCAGTAGGACTTTGGGGGCTATCGGTTCGTCTGGAACAGTTGCTGGGGCAATAATATCCGTATTTCCAACGTTCTTATTTTCAGCAATGCTAAATTCTTGTAGTCCTTTGCGCAATGCGCCATAGGTGGTCTCAGCCAACGCTAAATTCCGCTCTAGTTCTCGTTGTATTTGTTCGAGTTTAGGTAGCACTGCGTTGCGCTGTTGATAAAACATCTGGGCTTTCTGTAATGAATTAGCCTGATTTTGCAGTCCCAAGCGCTCTACTTCAACCTTAAGCAGCGATTCACTTAGGGATTGCTGGGTTTGACCTGCCTGTATATTCCCCAATGCGGGAGAGATTGACCCAGAGTTTCTCCCCACTACTTCTTTCACTTGAGTTTGCAAGAGCGCTTCAAGCTCTTTTTTCTTGCCTTCAAGATCTTGAATCTGAGGATGTCCAGGCTGGAGGTTTACCTGTGCTTTACTCAAGGCTAGTTTTGTCTCTTGTAAATCAGTCAGAACCTTTTGGACTGCCGGAGATTGACTTAACGAATTAACCTGTAAACCTTGTTGGGGAGAAAGTCCTGCTTGATTGCGCAGGGTTTGCGCTCTGGATCGAGCGTCTGCTAGCTTTGCTTGAGTTTCTGTCAAAGCTTTTTGTAGATTTCCAAGACCTTCTACAGCCACCTTTGCTTCTTCTTTTAAAGAAACAACCTTGCTTTTGTCTTTGAATTCTCGGATGGCTACTTCGTAGCGTTTCACATCTCGTTCAGCCTTAGGGATTTGACTCTCAATAAACTTTCGGGCAGAGGTGGCTTGAGACCGGCTTCGTTCTAAATTTTTTGCTCGATAGATGTCAACCACTTTGTTAACAACGGTGGCCGCTAACTTGGGATCCGTACTTTGGTAGAGAATGGAAAGAATATCCGTTTCTTTAGCGTTTTTAATTGTCAGTTTTTTGAGGAAATCTTCTCTTTTAAGAGGCTTGTTATTTTTGTCGGTCAGGTGAAGGGACTGAATGGTTTCGACAACAACTGGCTCAGACTTGAGGATTTCGGCTTCTGTACTCACAGGATTGGTCTTTTGGGTCAGCGCATCCAATGCCCCCAGAGTACCGCTGGACAAAGAAGAGGCCACGCTTGCATCTTTACGCAGTAAAACTTCCGATTCAGCCTCATAAATGGGCTTCATCAAAAATGTGGCAAGGGCAGTTATTCCCATGACGCTAAGCGTCACAAGGGTTGCGGGTAGCCATCGACGGCGTAGAATTAACCAATATTGCTTTAGATCGATATACTCTTCCGTATATTCCATACTGTTCTACAACTGATGACGACTTGAGCGAGCGATTCACGTTGGACTGCAGCCCCGAAGACTTACATAAACCCTTTGCGTAAAGATCCCCCAAACAACTTACCAGAAAGAAGGACATCCCTAACAGGATGAGGCACACTAGAGTGGGGTGGGGTGACTGACTCAGCCTGATTGCAACAATACTCTAGCTTGTTCGTCAGATTTTGTCTGGCTCTATATTTTAGGTTCACTTTTAAACGTTGATTTTGAGAGATTCATGCCTGAACGATTTTCTTGGATTTTGCCACAAAAACTGGCGGTTGGTTCTTTTCCAAATGCGACAACTTCAGTGTCGAAGCTACGGCGCGAAGGGATAACGGCGGTGCTTAGCCTGACGGAAAAACAGGAGCGATTGGTTCCCGCTGATGTGTCCCACAGTTTTCTATGGGAGCAGGTGCCGATTCCAGATGGTTTCAAAGGCGGGATTCCTACGGAAGATCAGTTTGCCCAAACGTTACAAATTTTGGACCGTTGGTATCGCAAAGGCCATGTGGTCTATGTCCACTGTTTGGCTGGGGTGGGGCGCTCCGCATCTGTCTGTTGTTTGTATGTGGCACAACACCAGGGAATGACGCTGACCGATGCGATCGCCCTTGTTAAGGCGCAGCATAAGTACGCTGCCCCAGATCCCAACCAAGTGGCGGTGATGCAACGGGTCATGTCATCATCGCTGACAGAGTGACGGTTGTGCCATGAGCATTGATGCCCAATCTTCAGATGCAATGTTGGCCTACGCAATGGGACAGGCCGCCTTCGAGCGGGGTCAGTACCGAGAGGCAACGGATGCTTTTCAACGGGCTCTGAGGTTATCTCAAGCCAATTCTGCACTAGGAGGAGCCATTCAAATTTGGTTGGTTACAGCCTACGATGCAGCGGGACAAAGAGACGAGGCGCTGGAGCTTTGCCGTCAATTACGAACTCACGGCGATCGCGACACGCGCCAACAGAGCAAACGTCTGCTCTATATTTTGGAAGCGCCTAAGCTTCAATCTCGGCCAGAATGGTTGACTCAAATTCCAGATTTAGGGCAGGCTGAGGCCAATCACGGTTCTCAAATGGGAAGAACCCGTCCACCCTCTGTTCAAGCTTCTGCTCCAAAGGAGATACAGCCCTTTGAGCCGATAGATCCTAAAGAAAGTCGAGGGTTTCTGGGTTTGGCTTTGGGGATTAGCGCTCTTCTGCTGTTAGCCCTATGGTGGATGGGGCAAGTCCATTAGTCCGTCCATTGAGGCAGTTCTGAGACAAAGGGTCCAGGGGGTGGGCTAATTTTTTTGCGCGCGCGTTCTTCGGCGATCGCTAAAATTTCATCCATCGATTTTTCTTGCATGAATTTTGAAGCCGCTGCCAGATGTTCTCGATGGGGACAAGTCTCTCCAAGCACGCATCCATTCACACACTCTTCGGCACAATTAACGATTCGATTGTCCACAGGGCTTCTCCCATAATCTGGATTGGGGTACATCTGTCCGATTTTAATCCAAGACAGTGATGGGGATGGGAATACTGAAATCGAGCGCTTTGATGTCAGGCGGTAATGGAGAGTCCATCAACCAGGATGGATGGGGTATGGCAGGATCCATGCCAGACAGCATCGTTACCTAGGGCAATCACTTGCTTTAGGGCTTGATACACATTGCCCGAGACTAAGGTATCTTTGACCCGTCCCACAATTTTGCCTTTTTTGACGCGATAGCCTAAGTCCACGTTAATGGCAAAGTCTCCAGAGATGCTGCCCGCATCGCCTAAGACTTGATCCACAATCAGGCCATCTGGGATCTGAGACAATAATTCGGCAAAGCTGTACGGGCCAGATGCCACAATTAAGTTAAACAATCCAGGACTGGGATATCTTTCCAGTCCTGGCCGGAAGCCGTTTCCGGTGCTGCCGCAGCCCAAGATATGTCCTGTGGTGCGATCGGTATAAAACAGTTTTAGGACCCCGTCTCGGATAAAGTCTGCACGACGAGTTGGGATACCTTCATCGTCAAAGGGACATCCAAAGGGACCCTGTTGCGGATCTTGACGCAGGGTCAGGATGGGTGAAATGACTAATTCTCCCAGGCGATCGCTCCAGGGGGAGGCTCGTTCTATGACACGCTTGCTATTGAGGGCAGCTTCAACGGTAGACCATAGGAGTTCGGCAGCTTTACCTGTGAATAAAACGGGAAGACGGCCCACGGGCGAAATACTATAGTTTTGAGCCCACCGCAGTCGGGTTTGAATGTCAGTGACAAAGGGGTCAATATCCAGGGTGTCTCGCTGGGTTTGCTCTGCTTCGACACATAAAAAATCTTCACCGTGGATCCACTCGGCGGCACCGTAAAGGGAGAGGGTCCGATCGGTATAGCGACAAGCCAAACCTGCAGAATTTAATAATTCGGTGGTGGCCGTTTCACAATCTAACTCCAGTATGCATTGAAGACCCGGAAACTCTGAAGTAATCAGTTGGGAGAGGACGCAGTTGCCCCAATCAATGAGCTGGGAAGCCGTGGCGGTCTCGCCAAAGGTCTTGTCTAGTGAGGGGGTGGAGGGTACGGTGAGTTCGATCTGTTCGGGGTCGTTGAGTTGGCTGAGGGCGATCGCAGTGTTGACCAGTTGTTCGGGGTCGAATTCGCCATAGGCAACGGTCATACCGGGGCGGTCTTCAACCCAAAGTCTGAGGGAAACGCCTTCCGAGTCCCTGGTTTCAATTTGCTTGAGGGTATTGGCCTCAAATAGAACGGGACGGTTGAGCGATCGCACGACAAAGACTTCCGCTGCCTGTACTTTCGCCCGTAGCGCCGCAGCTAAAACTCGTTCGGCAAAGGATGGAGCGGGCGAATATATCATTGCGAAATGCCAACCTACTCGATTTCTAGGGTCTGGAGCAGCCAGAAGCCCGCAAAGGCTCGATCCGTTGGACCAGACTGGATGGCTAAGAAGTGCAGATTTTGGGCGGCTTTCTTCGTTGCCTCAAAGTCTTGGGCTTCCTGTTGCAACTCGGGTTTGTTGAGGGGTGTCAAAATCCAGCGATCGCTCAATCCAGTTTCTAGGAGCAGACGGGGGGCGGGATCGGTTTCCAGTTCGATGGAGGCAATTTCCAATCCAGACATCCAACCCGCCAAGGGCACGGCCCGCCGCGAAAAAATCACCAAACCCGGAATCGGGCGATCGGGGGGTAACTCCAAAAGCTTGAGCGGAATACTGTCCCGGAAATTAATATCCCACTCTTGCATTTCCCCTAGGTCTGCAAAACTCAAGGTCACAAAAGACCAACCATCTCCTACCAAAGCATCGGGCAATGCTTGGGGTTGCATGGGCTCAAATTTAGGTGGGGGTACCATCAGGGGTTGAAAGCCTGGATGGGCGGGATAGACCTTTTCAACCCGTTCTTGGAGCCATTGAATCACGGCAAAGGCGCGTCGGCTGGGTTGGACCGGAATGCCGAGGCCTTCACAGGCTCGTGTGATAATGGCGGTCATGGGCCGTCGGAAAAAGCGGATTTTCTCGGGGGTGGCTTCTATGCCTAACCCTTCTTGGGTTTGCCAAACCGCGATCGCTTCCGTCAATGCCGCTTGTAGCCAACGCGCATTGGCCTCCGCCCCCGCACAAAACTGAGCAAACTCAAAAGTTCGATCTGCATTGCAAACCAAGACTTCCCAGAGCTTTTTGTCCTGTTCATCCAGGATAGGTCGCGAGTAAAAATCAATCTCCCAAATTTCTGTCATGCTTACCTATCTCGAACCCGAATTTAAAATCCGCCAATACCCCATGACCAGCCTTTCACAACATTGACCGAGGCGCAACTCTTGCTAAGATTCCAAAGAAACGATTGTGGTACAACCAGACCCAGAATGAAGAAGAGACTCCTCTGCCCCAAATCTCTGTCACCCGCGTGGCAAGTCTACTTATGGGTTGCTGTGTGGGTTGTTTTTTGCTGGGGCACAGCATCTGCCGCACAGACTAAACCCCTGACATTACCTGACTTAAAAGTAGGGCTTGACACAGTATGGGTTTTGTTGGCAGCTTTTCTAGTGTTTTCAATGAATGTGGGGTTCAGTCTCCTTAAAACCGGATTCTGCCGTCAGAAAAATGCGGTCAATATGCTGGCGAAAACTCTGGTTGTGTTTGCCCTTGCAACCATTGTCTACTGGGGGATTGGGTTTGGCTTCATGTTTTCAGAAGGGACTCCTCTGGTCGGACTTCACGGGTGGTTTTTGACGGGACCCGATAACAGTCCCGCTACAGGTGCGCTCTATAAGGGGGGATTTAAAGCCTTGAAATGGTTGGGGGTTCCTCTGGAGGCTAAGTTTTTGTTTCAGCTAACCTTGGCTGGGGTGGCCACCACAATCGTTTCGGGTGCGGTAGCCGAGCGCATTAAATTTAAAGCTTTTTTATTGTTTAGTGCGATCTTTGCGGGACTGCTTTATCCCACAGCCGGACATTGGATTTGGGGTGGGGGCTGGTTGACCTCGTTGCCTTTGGGTCGGTTTTGGGACTTTGCGGGCTCTACGGCCATCCACTCTGTGGCAGGATGGGCGGCTCTCATGGGGGCAACGCTCTAGGCCCTAGGTTTGGCCGTTATTCTGGCCGAGGAGATAACTTGATGCCGGGGCACAACCTGAGTATGGCCACTCAAGGATGTTGGATTCTGTGGTTGGGATGGATGGGGTTAACCACCGGAATGCGGATGACGGCAGATCCAGGCAGTATTGCCCACATTGCCCTCACGACAAACTTAGCAGCAGCTTTTGGCGGGGTTGCAGCCTCGATCGCGGCTTGGAGATCTTTGGGTAAACCCAGCCTCCCGATGGCGATCTACGGAGTTTTGGCAGGGTTGGTCGCTATTTCGGCCTCTGTTGCTTGGGTGACCTTTCCGGCGGCTGCGGCAATTGGGGCGATCGCAGGGCTCCTAGTTGCCCATTCTATTCCGTTCATGGATCGGTTAAGAATCGACGATCCGGTGAGTACAATTTCGGTCCATTTGGTCTGTGGGATTTGGGGCACCTTAGCAGTGGGTTTATTTGCGGTTGGCCCCAGTTCTTCTGCAAACGCACTTTATAAGGTGGGTCCAGCGGCAGGTCTTATTTTGGGAGGCGGGTTTACTCAACTGGTGCCTCAAATAGTGGGAATTTTAGCGGTGGGTATCTTTACCGCTTTTGGTTCGACCCTGGCTTGGTGGCTTATTAAAGTTCTAGCGGGTCTGCGAGTGCCTGAAGAAGACGAACTGCAAGGATTGGATCTGAGCGAACATGGCATGGAAGCTTACAGTGGTTTTTTGAAAGAAGACCTTTAAAGTCCGGTGCTGCGTGCCTACCCCAACCTGTCCCCTAGCTTTCAGACCACGGCACTTTCATCAAAATGAACAGGTATTAGCCTCCAGAGGCAGCCAAATAAACGCCGTGGGGAATAAATTTTGCAACCCAGACCTCTAAGTCAGGATCTAAAAATTCAGTCTTGACCTGTGCGGCAATCCGTTGGGCCTCATCCTTGGATTCCGTCAGAGCAAAAACCGTGGGTCCCGAACCAGACATCATGCCACCCAAAGCTAAGTTCTGGGCCATGCATTCTCTCAATTGCGCAACTTGGGGATGGTGGCTCAGCACCACTTTTTCTAGATCGTTGTGGAGCGCCCGACCAATTTCTTGCGGACTGCGATGGGCGATCGCCCCTAACATTGCCACCGATGGTCCCGTCCGTCGTCTTTGGTCTTGCTCTGCTGGTGTTTGGGCATAGGTATCGCTAAATTGGGCGCGATAAGTTTGATAGGCCCACGGCGTTGAAACGGATAAACTCCGATATTTGGCCAAAACTGCGTAAAGCCGATCTAAATCTGTGAGGGGAGACAGCTCCTCACCTCGCCCCAAGGCCAAGGCTGTTCCGCCGGATATGCAAAAGGGCATATCGGATCCTAACTTGGCCGCTAGCCGATACAGTTCGCCCTGGGCCAAACCCAAGTTCCACATCAAATCTAGTCCCACGAGTACTGCTGCACCATTGGTGGACCCCCCTGCCAACCCCGCCCCAATGGGGATATTTTTTGAATCGTAATATCTACACCACCATGCCCTGGAAAACAATCCTGCATGAGTTTGGCGGCACGATAGGCCAAGTTGTTCTCATCGAGGGGAACTT
This sequence comes from Acaryochloridaceae cyanobacterium RU_4_10, assembly GCA_012032135.1. Lineage (GTDB taxonomy): Bacteria > Cyanobacteriota > Cyanobacteriia > Thermosynechococcales > Thermosynechococcaceae > JAAURS01. The sequence continues at coordinate 10,235 of JAAURS010000110.1, forward strand.
GGGGATGGTCGCAATGGAGCTTGATGCGATCGCCCATCAGCGGCTTGAGGTCAATGTGGTCTGCCAGATCGATGCTTTGCAGGACCATTACTAATTCGTGAAAGCCATCGGGGCGGTCTCCTACAATTTCAAGCAATAGATTAATTTTGGCAGGCGCAATGAGGCGGTAAGAACGCATGAAATTTTGAACGTTAGAGAGCAGAATCAGGGGTAAGACTGCGGCTGAGCGCCACCCATTGAGCGACGCTTAATTCCTCAGCACGGGCCTGGGGATTGGCGTCTATCTGTTCCAGTATGACGGCTAAACGGTCTGGATCGATGATGGCTTTGAAATTATTGCGTAACATTTTACGACGGCTCTGAAAGCCCAAGCGTAGGAGGGTGGTAAACCATTGGGGTTGTTCGACTGGGTCTGGGTAAGGTCGAGGCCGCAACCGCACCACGGCAGAATCCACCTTGGGCGGCGGAAAAAATGCTTTGGCTCCCACGTCGCAAATCCAATCGCATTCTGCCAAGTACTGACAGTGCACGGACAGAGATCCGTAAACCCGCGATCCGGGCTTAGACGTAATCCGCTGGGCCACTTCTTTTTGCAACAGCAACACTAGGCTTTCAAAAGCGGGACGGGTGGGTTCTGCAACGGTCCCTAAGACTTTGTCTAAAATTGGCCCAGTGATGTTGTAGGGAATATTGGCCACAACCTTATTGGGATAACGTTCTGGCCCAAGATCGGTCTTTAAGTCCATCGCTAAAATATCGCCTTGGAGCAGCAAGAAACGCTCGTTTTTGCCAAATTTAGCCACTAACTTAGGACATAGGTCTCGATCGATCTCTACAGCCGTGACGGAGGCTGGAGTTTGTAACAAAAATTGAGTCAGCGCCCCCATCCCTGGGCCAATCTCTAGAATGCGATCGCCCTCCTTGAGATCTGCCGCCTTCACAATAGAATGCAGGGCTTTCTCGCTCCGCAGCCAATGCTGACCAAATTGTTTCCGAGGGTGAGACACACTGCCGTCCTACGAGATGGTTTTCTGAGTCAATCTCGTATGATATCTTAGGAAAGCGCCTGGGGGCGTGGCGGAATGGTAGACGCTACGGACTTAAAATCCGTTGACCGCAAGGTCGTATGGGTTCAAGTCCCTTCGCCCCCATTTATCAAACGACCTAAAGCGGCTTCTTATGACAAGAGGTCGCTTTATTGTCGTTGGTCCCACTCCAAAGTCTGTTAGTTTGTAAGTCATTATTGCCATCACCCGCGACGATCTTTAGTGTTGTGTAGCCGATCTATGCGAAAAGTCTTTGTCCTGGATACCAATGTCTTACTTCACGACCCCACCGCACTCTTCCGATTCGAGGACAATGACGTTGTACTGCCCATCACCATTATTGAGGAACTCGATCGCTTCAAAAAGTTAACGGAAATGACGGGTCGCAATGCGCGTCATGTTTCGCGGAGTTTGGATGAACTGCGCCAGCAGGGACAGCTTGTGGATGGGATTGCCCTAGAAAATGGCGGAAGCATCAAGGTTGCGTTGTGCCATCCAGAAACTTTAAAGGAGTTACCCGTTGAGCTAGAGCGCAACCAAAACGATAATGCGATTCTGGCGGTTGCCTTGGAGTGCAAGCGTCAGGCGGGTAGCCATGTGGTGTTGGTGAGTAAAGACACCAATTTGCGAATTAAGGCAGATGTCTTAGGTCTTGCAGCGGAAGATTATGAAACCGATAAGGTTGATATTGGCGATCTATATACGGGAACCGCAGAAGTCTATGGGAGTGCTGAGGAGATCGATCGGCTCTTTAAACAGGGTGGAATTTCCCTAGAAGGAACGTTTTACCCCAACCAAGCCCTGACGTTAATCGATCGCCTCAATCCTTCTCATACAGCTTTGGCCATTGTGGAGGGAAATAGCAGCAAAATTGTTCCTCTCCATAAACTTCCCCATAATGGCATTTCGCGAATTCAAGCGCGGAACCGAGAGCAACAGTTCGCGCTGGATCTGTTGCTGCGGGATGAGCTTTCTCTGGTCACCCTGGTAGGTAAGGCGGGTACGGGCAAGACTTTGTTGGCGATCGCAGCGGGATTGCACAAGGTCACTGAAGAACGTGTCTACAGTCGGCTGTCGATCGCCCGTCCTGTGATTCCAATGGGGAAGGATATTGGTTATTTACCAGGAGACATCAAGGAAAAACTCACGCCCTGGATGCAGCCGCTTTACGATAATTTTGATTTGATTTTTGGCACCCAGGAAGGCAACGGTCAACCCGCCCACTGGCGGCACGGTCATGATGAGTTGATGGAGCGGGGGTTGCTTCAGATTGAGCCGTTGACTTACATTCGCGGACGCACGATTCCCAAACAGTTTTTGATTGTGGATGAGGCTCAAAATCTAACGCCCCATGAGGTGAAAACAATTCTGACCCGTGCGGGGGAAGGAACCAAAATTGTTTTAACGGGTGACCCAGATCAAATTGACAATCCCTATGTAGATGCGGCTAGCAATGGTTTGACTTATGTGGTGGAACGCTTTAGGCGGGAGCCTTTAGCAGGGCACATTACGCTTTATCAAGGCGAACGGTCTGAGTTGGCGGATAGAGCTGCTGCATTACTTTGATGAGCTTTCACGGTGCAGATTCAATTGAAAAGGGCGATCGCTGAGTTCATCACAGACTAATCAGAAGTGAGAAATCCATGAAGACCAATTCCGGCAAGGATAGCGCTAAGTAATGTCCAAGTTCCGTCTGCAAATAAGTTAATGCGCTGAATCATTTGACTAGCGTTTGCCTTGAACAGTATGGACAAATCTGATGACGTAGCTGCAACTTTTTTGTAGTTTGAATAAACTTCCTGCAACTGTCCCCAATCCTGAAGAGCAGAGGACCCAAAAACAACGATTCCCCCTATTCCGGGCACAATAATCAGAAAAAAGAGAAATTTCTTTTTCATATTTCAAGACTGTATTATAGTCCTCCAAATTGGCATCCACGATTCTGACGATAAAATAAATACCACTTAGGGGCAATAGGGCGAAACATCCAGACTTCACAGGAGTCAATTTTCCCAGGCTCATTGGTCAGTTTATGATTTCCAACAAACTGATCTAGCCCTTTTTTAATTGAATCTGCTTTATCTCTTGGCTGGTACGCAAAGTTAATGGGCAACTGGTTATCTTGTGATATGTAAATAAATCCCTTTTCTTCAAGGATAGGTTCTTTCCAAATCCACCACCCTTCTGTTGTTATATGTTGGCTAGTTACAAATAACACCTGCTTTTGTTTAATGTCGCGAGCAATGTGAAGCAACTGATATACATTTCCTTTTAATGCAGACGCTTGTTTAAGTTTTGCATCCCCAAAACATGTCAATAGTATTAGTAGGAATATCTCGATCTAGAGACTCATAAATGAGTAAGTATTTTTTGT